>CAZOMR010000339.1:0-2522 GCA_964580655.1 uncultured bacterium | reverse complement strand
GTGCCAAGCTCGCGAGTAGTCCGGGCAGCCAATCTCGTCCTCCTTCTCCTCCTCGGAATAGCCAGCGCCATGGTCGCCGAAAATATCTCCCCACCCGTCCATGCCTCCGGAACTGTCCTCGTGGTCTCCCAGCAGGATGAGCTCCGGGACCGAGGGGAACAGCGGCCGGAGCATCTCATAGACCTGGTCGGCCGCGGTTACATCGTGCATGAACCAGGGCCAGCTGTAAATATCGAACAGCTCCATGCCGATGGACTCGCGGCCGAAGTTGTCTTTGTCCTCGGGGCAGGACCGGTCGGGGCTGTTCTTCAGGCCGTCGAAGTGCTTTGGCAGGAACTCCTGCAGGGCATCGTAGGCGGGAATATGTCTGAGGCACAGGGCCCCGGGCCAGTCCAGCCCGGGAAGCCGGGGCATGGTTGATAATCGGCTCCACCGGTTCGCGGGACGCCGTCTTGCCGGCGGGAGGCCGGCCTTTTCCGACTGCCCTTCCCAGGTTTCTTTGTCCTGGAGATAGGCCGCGAAGTCCGCCGGCGGCACGAGCAGGGCGTCGGGGAAGGCGTCCCGGTCATACAGTTCTGAGAAGAGCGGCGTTGAGTTCGGGAAGAAATTTTCGCACAGCCAGGCATTGATGAGCATGTCCTCCACCATGTTCATGACAAAGGCGTCCGCCCGGTTTTTCAATCTTCGGCCGCGGACCAGGTCCCCCTGCACCTTGTGCATGATCTCGTGCAGGAGCACGAAGAGCACGTCGTCCGGGGTCTTGAGATACTTTTGCACGAAGTTCCGGGAGAAACGGATCATGTACTTGTTTCCCGACTTCTTGATGCAGGCCGTGTCAATGTTTTCCGAGAAGGAGACGGAGGAGACCCCGGCCAGGTTCGACAGCATCCAGGCAAGGCGCGGGTCGTCTTTTTCCCATGCGGCATTCAAGGCCAGGTCGAGCAGTTCCCTTTCGTTCTTGACCTTCATGTTGAAAGTCTCCGGGGCCTGGTCAGCAATTGAAAGGATTCATGCTCTGGTATCCTGCTTACCGGGAACATTCTGCCGGCCTGCCCGGGTATGAAGATACCTTTCACGGTCCGGGAGAGGAACCACAGCGCGGCTTCCGGCATATCCACTACTTCTATGTCCGCCGGCAATTGAATCGGGTAATGGGAATCAAAGGCCAGGGCGGGAGCTGAAAGGCACGGATGCGCCGGCTTCGCCTCTTCAATGCAACTCCCAATCTCCGAGATGAGCCTTTTTATCTCTTCACGCGGAGGCATCCGCACAACTGCGAAGCACTCCAGGTGTTCCAGGGGCAGGATGTCGAAATCGCAGAGGTAATACATTGCTCCCTTCAGGTCCAGTTCCGCGAGCATTGCCGGAGGCAGGTCGCCGAGGCTCCGGGTCAACAAATGCCTGTCTCCGTCAAAGGCCAAGAGGTCCAGTTCATCAATGCTCTCCCTTGGTCTCCCAGTACCGGTCAGGGGCTTTACCAGGATGAACCTCGGCAGCCTATGCCCATTAAGCTCCTTGAACTCCTCAAGCGCAAAGATGATATTAACGGACATGAACCGTAATAGGCTCCAGGCCCGGAAGATTTTCCCCTGGTAAGAAAGCGGGACAAGGTCTGTTCTCTCGTGGCGCTCCAGTTTCTCCAGGGGCAGATTTTTCTCTTTTCTTGAGTAACGCGGGGGCCTCCTCCTGCGCGGGCCCTCGTCCAGCACATCCTCGATCAGGGACCTGTCCACCCTGCCGCTGCGGGAGCGCGCCATTGCCGCGATCCCGGACAGCGGCCCTTCCCCCTCGGGATCAATTTTTTCCGCGATGAACTCCACCAGCTCGGAAAGAGAACTGTAGTAAACTAGAGCTTCATTCAAACGAAACTTTTCTCCATTGTCGTGGAAACACACGGGCGCTGGGCAAGAATAGCTGGGATGAGACCATCCAGCCTGCCTCACCCGCCAGTTGATCCCGGGCATAGCCAGGCCGCGGATGCTGCAGATTCCCTGCTCGATGATCGTCTCCATGGGTGCCTCGATCCAGGCGCAATCCATGACCTGCAATCCGGGCTGTGAATAAACCTCCTCCATTACATAAATCTTCATGACAAGGCTCCTCTCGATTTCGCCAGGCGGTAGACCTCTTCCGAGAGCCTTACTATCTCGTTCTCGTCCCGGCGTCTCCTGCCCGGGCGCCGACCGCCGTCTTTTTGCAGTTGGCATCCGAGCCGGAACCCGAGGAAGGCCGCGGGATGGAAAAGGTCGTGTTCCAGTTCCAGGTCCATCACTCCGCTCAGGGTGTTGAATACCTCCTCCACCTCATCATAGGAGCTATCCGCGTCTGTCATGGTCGAGTCGGCAAAGAAGCTCATGAGCCGGTACTGGTCATCCGGCTCAAGCACGAGCTTGCCTTCGCAAAGGGCCGTTGCAAGGCCGACCACGGCCAGAATCGCGGGCGCTCTCAGCTCGGGGTCTTGTTGAGACTTAGTGCACATATTCATAAATAAAGTAACATATTATATTTGACATTTTGTTCAT
>CAZOMR010000338.1:0-2540 GCA_964580655.1 uncultured bacterium | reverse complement strand
CCCTGCCCTCAAAGGGCGCAGCAAGCAGCGCCCCTACGGCCGAGAATGAAAAAAATCACCATTTATGTCGCACACCCGCCTGCACCCTCGACCTGCTATTGACAAAGCCAAAAGTCATGCAGTATAATAAATCTGCTGAAATTAAGAATGCAAGGTCGGTCTGAAAAAGAGAGAGAGATAATCTCGTTCCTTTATGAGGAAAGCCAGGAGTTCAGGAAGCTCTGGGACGAACACGAGGAACTTGAGAAGCGATTGAGCCAGTTGGAGGGTCAGAGGTTTTTGACTCCAGAGGAAGTGATGGAGGTCAAGAAGATAAAAAAGCAGAAGCTTCTCGGCAGGGATCGAATAGAGGAGCTTATCCGTGGCCGCAAGGTAGGTATTCCGGGATAAACCGGGGCAACCAGAGATTTGGTTTTTAAAACCCCGGTGATTGACATCGGGGTTTGTTGTTTTTGCACAAATAACAAGGGGGGACACAATGTATAGCGAGCAGGCGAAAAGAGGGATTGCCAGGGCGCCGAACCGGGCATTGTTATACGGCACTGGTCTCAATCGCAAGAGTCTTTCTAAAGCTTTTATCGGAATCTTTTCAGGCTTCACCGATCTTATCCCCGGACATATAGGGATGCGGGAACTGGAGAGGTTCATGGAGCGAGGAGTGGCTTCCGGAGGGGGCACGCCTTTTATCGTCGGTGTGCCGGGCATATGCGACGGCATTGCCATGGGCCATCCGGGCATGCGCTACAGCCTTCCATCAAGGGAGCTGATCGCGGACGAGGTGGAGAGCATTGCCCGCTCACATGCCCTGGACGGGATAGCGCTCCTTACCAATTGCGATAAGATAACGCCCGGCATGCTCATGGCCGCGGCGCGGCTGGACCTCCCCGCCATCGTGGTAACGGCCGGACCCATGGTCTCCGGGCGCTTGCGTGGAAGGCCATTGAGTCTGGTGCGCGATACTTTTGAGGCCGTGGGCCTGTGCCAGGACGGCAGGATAAGCGAGTCCGAACTGGAGGCCCTGACAGAGGAGGCCTGCCCCGGGCAGGGGTCCTGCCAGGGGCTTTATACGGCCAATACCATGTCGTGCCTGACCGAGGTTATGGGAATGAGCTTGCCCGGTAGCGGCACAGCACTTGCTGGCTCGGCCAAAAAGCGGCGACTGGCATTTGAGAGCGGGGAACAGGTTATGAGCCTGGTCAAGAAGAATCTCACTGCGCGAAAGATCATCAACCGGAAATCCGTGGAGAATGCTATTCGGATGGATATGTGCGTGGGGGGAAGCACCAATTCGGTGCTCCACATTACCGCGATTGCGCACGAGGCCGGGCTTGACCTGCCTTTGAAGCTCTTCGACCGGATCAGCCGGGACACGCCGAACCTTACCAGACTGCGGCCTGCCGGGGACCACATGATGGAAGACCTGGAATATGCAGGGGGAGTGCCCGGTGTCATGTACCGGATTCGAGACAAGCTTAATGATAATCCCACCGTGTCCGGCCAGAGCATCAGGCGCCTGACCCGGAAAAAACCGTATATTAACGACCAGGTTATCCGGCCTCTTTCACGGGCTTATTCCAATGAAGGCGGCATCTGCGTGCTTTACGGCAACCTGGCCCCGGAGGGATCAGTGGTCAAGCATTCCGCGATCATGCCGAAGATGATGCGCTTTGAGGGCAGGGCACGCTGTTATGATTCCGAAGAGGCCGCGATGAATGCGATCATGGAAAGGAAGGTCAAGGCCGGTGATGTGGTTGTGATACGATATGAGGGGCCGCGAGGCGGGCCCGGTATGAGGGAGATGCTCGCTCCAACAGCCGCGCTCGTAGGGATGGGCTTGAGTGACAGTGTTGCCCTGATCACGGACGGACGGTTCTCCGGAGGCACCAGGGGGCCTTGTATAGGGCACATCTCGCCAGAGGCCGCGGCCGGGGGACCCATTGCCGCAGTGAGGACCGGGGATAAAATCCGGCTGGACATTCCCCAACGAAGGATAGAGTTGCTTGTCCCCTCATCGGAGATAAAAAAGCGGCTCTCCGCGCAGAAACCATTCAGGCCAAAGGTCAAGACAGGCTACCTGGCGCGCTATGCCAGCATGGTCGGTTCTGCCAGTAAGGGGGCGGTCCTGGCAGGCTGAGCCGGTCAAAGTTCAAGAAGGAGGCGGGAGACATTGGAAAAAAGCGGCGCAGAAATATTAATTGAGACCTTGTGCGAGCAGGGCGTGGAGGTGATCTTCGGATTTCCCGGAGGGGTGATGCTTAATATTTACGATGTCTTGTTTGATGCTCCGATACGACATATTCTTGTCCGGCACGAACAGGGTGCGGCCCATGCCGCGGACGGCTATGCCAGGGCTACCGGCAAGGTCGGGGTCTGCATGACCACCTCCGGGCCAGGAGCCACCAACCTGGTAACCGGCATCGGCACCGCGGCCATGGACTCGGTCCCAATCGTGGCCCTGACCGGGCAGGTGGCCACCGAGCTGATTGGCGGGGACGCCTTTCAGGAGGCTGACATTGTAGGTATTACCCGGCCTATCACCA
>CAZOMR010000337.1:0-2544 GCA_964580655.1 uncultured bacterium | reverse complement strand
TCTAGAGATTATGGTGCGTTATGACAAGAATTACCTATGGCTTGCGGAATCGCTGCATGCTTGAACCACAGCTGGTGCACCGACAACTTTTATTTGACGGATTGATGGGGCGACCGGCCGGTCGCCCTTACCGCTTTAATTTTTCCATTTGAATCCTCTGTGTCTGCTCCGCATCTGGAGGATTTGCGGTGAAAGTTATTTTACACTCAACCCCAAAATCTGGGTTCAAGAGTCACGCTTTTGCTTAACTATGTTATTATAGCCTGACAGGGAGGGAGAAGAAACATGGACATATCTAGTCTGGAAGGCATTATTCCTATTTTGCTTACCCCTCTTACCGAGGATGGTGAGTTGGACAAGCCCGGGTTGCGACATCTTGTAGAGTTTTGCGTGAGCAAGGGTCTCCACGGTGTGGTGTTGCTTGGCTCTAACGGCGAGTTCCCGTATTTGAGTTTCGAGGAGAAGCGTTCTGTCATGTCCGAGGCCGCTCTTGCCGCGGCGGGCCGCATCCCCGTGATTGCCACTGCATCCGCTTTCGGCACTGACGAGGCCGTGGCTCTAGCGTGCGAGGCCAGAGCCGCGGGCTGTGATGCTGTGATGGCGGCTTTGCCACTTTATTTCAAGCTCGATTTCAAAGGTGTTCTCAGGCATTTTGAAGCTATTGCGAGCGAGGGAGGTCTGCCGGTGATCTTCTACTATTTTCCAGAGGTCACCGGGCTTGTTCTTAAGCCTGAGGAACTGGGCCGGATCGCGGCCATCGAGGGCGTATCAGGCGCCAAGCTTACGGTGGTGAACCGGCCATTCCTCCGTAAAGCCATCGCGGAAACCCGGGCTCACGGCTGGAAGGTATTTACCGGGACTTCGTTTCTTCTCAAGGACTGCCTGGAATTCGGCGGATCAGGCGTGTTCTGCCCCTTGCCCCTGATCGCGCCCGATGATGTAAAGGGGATATACGAGGCATACCGGGCCGGGGACATGGGGCGAGCCGGGGAACTCCAGACCAAGGTTCGCCGTGCCCTGCCTCTGTTCAGCGGCATGGACATTTATCCAGGGCTTCAGTCCCTGGGATTCCAGCTACTTTCACGCATGCCTTATCGGGGGCCCGGCCAGCGTTCTCCGACGAGACATCACCTGCTAAAGGAGGCACTGAGAATTCAGGGTCATCCTGTCACAAACAAGGTGAAGCGCCCCTTTGAGAAAGTCTCTGATGCTCAAAGCGAATTTATCAGGAGAACCCTGGATTCCCTGGGCTGTCTTAATCCCGAATAAGCAAGAGAGGATAGAGCATGTCTGTTTCAGAGCGCAAGAGAAGGCTGAGGGAAGAGCTTGAGGATCGTTTTGGACATGGAGAACGACCAAGATATTTTCGTGCGCCCGGCAGGGTGGACATCCTGGGCTCGCACACGGACTACAACGAGGGTTTCATACTGGCATCGAGCATAGACCGGGATGTAATGGCCGCAGGCAGGCTTCGCGATGACGGAGTGCTTAACCTCCATTCGCTGAATACCCATTTAGAGGTGCGAGTGAACCTTGATGACTTGAATTATGACGAGGAGCACGGGTGGGCGAACTATCCTAAGGGGGTCGTTTATGAGCTTTTGAAGGCCGGGGTCCCGGTGGAAGGTGCAGACCTGGTATTTCACGGCGAGGTGCCTGTTGGAGGCAATCTTTCAAGCTCGGCCGCGCTCGAGGCCGCGACCTGCATCGCGGTTCTTGGAATGCTGAATCATCATCTTCCGGTATGGGAGCAGATTCATCTATGCCGGAGAGCGGAGAATGAATTCGTGGGCATGCCATGCGGGATTCTGGACCAGTTCACCGTGTTCATGGCCGAGTCTGATACCGCGCTTTTCCTGGATTGTCGCACCCTCCAGTTCGATAGATTGCCGTTTCCCCCCGGGGATGCCCTGGTGGTGATTGACTCTGGCGTGGGCAGGGAGCTTGTAGGCTCGCGCTATCCGGAGCGTCGCAAGGAATGTGATGAAGCGGTCCGGATATTGCGAGGAGTTAATCCCGGAATAAACACCCTTCGCGATGTTACCCTGGAGATGCTTGAATCTTCCGGCAACCAGCTTCCTGATATTATCTTTCGCAGGGCAAGGCATGTGGTGAGCGAGAATAAGCGAGTGCTTGCGGCAAAGGATGCCTTGAAAGAGAGGAATCTATCCGAGCTGGGAAGGCTTATGGAAGAGGGGTATCGGAGTTCCCGGGACGACTACGAGATCAGCACTCCTGAGCTTGATACCCTGCACGACTTATGCACGAAGGTCAGCGGTGTGCTTGGCACACGGATTGCGGGCGCGGGCTGGGGCGGCTGTCTTGTAAGTCTGGTTGAGAGAGACAGGGAAGATGACTTGAAAAAGATCGTCGTGCCGGCATATCGGGAGAATTTCAGCCGGGATGCCACGCTTAATCCCGTCCGGATCGGGCCCGGACCGGGGGAGCTAAAAGATGAAGGCGAGTAGTGTATCTGGCCACGGTCACCTGGATTTGGGTGTGCGACATAAATGGTGACTATCCATGAAATATACGGCTCCTCTT
>CAZOMR010000336.1:0-2572 GCA_964580655.1 uncultured bacterium | reverse complement strand
GGTTGCCCGCGCAAAATCTCGCGTCCGCGGGCGTACTATGAATAAGGCGGGATAATCTTGGTTTTCTTGGTGACTTGGTAGTTAAAATATTTTTCTTTTCTGTGTCTTTGCGGTGTAATAAAAAATCTCAACTGCATTTTCGGGTTAAATCGGAATCTGTAAAACACCGGGAATTTGCATCAAGGGCAGGACACCTCGATGGCTTTTCCTTTATATCTCAATTCCTTTTCCGGGGCCGCAGTGGGGTCGTGTCCGATGCCGTGTCCGGGCCTTACACACACTATCTTGAAGAGCATCTCTTTCTGCATTCCGGGGAATGAGCCTTCCCGTGTCCCGATCCTGATGGTCTTGTTCTCGTCATTCCAGTGAACAGTAATCAGGGAGAATTGGCCTTGCTCATACGCGTAGCTTAGTCCGTCATCATCATAAATTGTAAAATCCCCATCGGCTCCAGGATATACCCTCAGCTCAATGGTATCAGAGGGAAGCTCTTCCGTGTGCTGGACCACCGGGCCAAGCGGGATGATGGAGCCTGCCCGCACATAAAGCGGAATCCGGGATAAAGGGGCCTGGGCGAGAATCACCTGCCCGCCCTTCAGACACTCTCCCGTGTAAAAGTCATACCAGTCGGAATTAGCCGGCAGATAGACATTGCGAGAGTCTGCACCCTCTTCAGTAACCGGGCAGACCATAAACGCGGGACCGAACATGAACTGGTCCGGGATGTCAGCGGCCTGCTGGTCTTCGGGAAAATCCATGACCAGCCCGCGCATGAGCGTATATCCCTGGCTGGTTACCTTCCAGGCCTGGGAGTAAATGTATGGCAGAAGCCTATACCTGAACCGGTCGTAGTCCACGAGAATCTGCTCCGCATCCTTGCCATAACTCCACAACTCGTTGTCGGGTCTGGCGCCATGCACCCGGAAGATAGGGCAGAATGTTCCATACTCAAACCAGCGCACGAAAACCTCCGGCCTGGTCATCGCGGGCGAGCCCGGCTTTGGATAGAATCCGCCAATATCGGTTGTCCAGTAAGGAACGCCGGCAAGACAGAAATTCAGGCCGGAAGGAATCTGGAGCTTCAGCTCGTCAAATGTATTGAAGATGTCCCCGGACCACGAAGCCGCGGCATTTCTCTGCTGACCCGCAAACGCGGACCGCGTCAGAATAAAGAGTCTCCGGTCCGGGCAATCCTTCCTCCAGCCCTCGTAAACCCCACGCGTGGTCATCAATGAGTATGCATTGAAATAGCGAGCCGAGGAACCAAGATAAGTCTGATTTTGATCGCTCCATGCCTCAGGCTCGGTCGCATCAAGCCATAGTGCGTCGTATCCGTGAACCAGTAGCTGGTCCCTGATCTGCTCCCAGTAAAGTTTGCGTGCGCCAGGATTATAAGGATCGTAGTAGCGGCCGCCGAAACCCTTCTGATCAAACAGGTAACCAGCCTCTTTCATGTCTCTAAAATTCCTGCTCCCCTTTTCGAAGTTGGGCCAGACCGAGATCATGACTCTGACATTCTGTGCATGAACCCTGCTGACATAACCCGCCGGGTCGGGCCACCTTATCGGGTCAAACTTGTGTGAGCCCCATGCGTAAAGGGGGGCGGATGAAAAAAAATCCTGGACTATTACATCCATGGGAATCTCGCGTTCCCGATATTGGTTTACCACACGCTTGATCTTGCGTGAGGTCGAGTAGATGCACTTGGACTGAAAAAGGCCGTATGCCCAGCGCGGAAACATGGGCGCAGGCCCGGTCATCATGCGATAACCGGCAATCACCTGATCCAGGGACGGGCCATAGAAGAAGTAATAGTCAAGAGCGTCCCCGAGAGCGCATTCTAAATTGACAGAGTGATCATCGGAGTCAAATTTCATCCGCGAGTAGTTATCCACCAGGATGCCAAAGCCCTTGCTTGACACGAAAAAAGGAATAGCTGTCTGGGTGTTTTTCTGCTCCAGCACAAGAGACCTGCTATTGAGCCGCATCTGGCCCTCACGCGCCTGGCCCAGGCCATAGTAATTCTCTCCAAGAGAGGATAAAAAGGATAGACCCATGGCATAGCCGGAATCCCCTGCTATCTCTACCCGACTAAACTCCCTGGGCACTGAATCCTCAGCCAGAATCAAGGAGCCATCTATATCAAAAAAGCTCACCCTTCCATTAGCAGGCTCCACCCTGATTTCCAGCGCAGAAGTCCGGAGCGAGACCTCGCCCCCCTTAGCCTTCAACCTGAAACCCCGGTAATCGCAGGGACTGGTCACTACCAGGCTTTCCTGCTCTGGCAAGACCCCATCAGGACTGGCCGTGACACGAACTACCCTCGGACCGCAAAACTCCACACGGAGCACCCCATAAGACCCGCGCACCAGGACCCCTTGCGGCAGGGGCTCGTATTCCACACTGGATGAATCCGCCAGGATTATTTCTGGAAACCCAATGAATAGAACCGCGGCTACTGACAAAAAAAGTGAAACCAAGACCCAGTGAATAAATCGGATTCCTCTCATCTCAGTCCTGTGAACTTTCGCTCTTTTTCGTCCCCTTTTCCAAGCGAATGATTTACGCTTGA
>CAZOMR010000335.1:0-2595 GCA_964580655.1 uncultured bacterium | reverse complement strand
GGGGTCAGAGCTTCATTTAGCGTTTAAGGATTTAGATGGAATGTAATTCTCGTTGCACAAACATTTCATTATCATATCCAGTGATTTGTTTCATGGAGAGTGCAGTTTGCTTGTCAAGAGAGATGCCTGATAAAATAGAAACTCCACGGATACAGTGAAAGGGGGATTATGGATATGAGCGCAGAGAAAAGAGATATGCCACATCTTATCCAAGGAGGATTACTAGTGTTGATCCTTGCTTTCGGGCATATCTTGCCTGCCACATCAAGAGGAGTGCCCGGTGATTTTGAAGGCGAGATCAAATCCACGCCTCTTCGTGCGGTCAAGATAGAGCTTTCCGAATTCAGCTTATGCGAGCTGGACCTGAAAAGCCTGGAGCAAAAAGGCCAATGCATACCGGCCAGTGTTCCCGGGGATGTTTTCACTGATCTCATGAGCGCAGGAAGGATACCCGATCCCTATCATGACCTGAACTCCAAAGCGGTTCAATGGGTGGATGAGCGGGCCTGGCGCTACGAGACCGTGTTCAGCTATTCCCGCAAACCGGGAATGCGCTGTCATATCCTTTTCATGGGACTGGATTATGTCTCTAGGGTGGAGCTTAACGGCAAGGTTCTCGCAGAGCACGAGGGCATGTTTTCCAGGATTGACCTGGACATCACAGACTCCCTCGCGGCATCCGGCAAGCAGAAGCTGGCGGTAACCCTGCTCGGAATACCTGCCACAAACACGGAGCGGCTGGGCAAGATCATGGGATACAGTGAGTTCGGCAGAAAGAGATACTTGAAGACCCAGATGAGCTTTGACTGGGACTTTGCTCCCCGGCTCAAGGGAGCAGGAATCTGGGACAGGGTCTATATCTACGAGACCGGCCCGGTCTCTATCCGGGACATGTTTATTCAGCCCGGGCTGGATGGCAGGATCAAGGTTGAGGTCGAGCTTGCTGGTTTCCCGGAGGCGGACGGCATAATCGAGGTCGCGATTTCCGGCGAGACTTTTTCAACCGGGGCCGAGCCTGTCCGGGGATCAGTGGGGATCAAGCGAGGGATTGGCGCACAGTCGCTTACTCTTTCTGTGCCATCCCCTCGTCTGTGGTGGCCGTGGGACATGGGACAGCCTGACCTCTACCGGGCCACGGCGCGATTAGTGATCGCGGGAGCCGAGTCGGACCGGGTCTCCGAGGTCTTCGGGATACGCGAGATCAACTGGGGCCCGAACCCTGATGCGCCGCCCGGGTCTGCTGACTGGGTGCTTTTTGTAAACGGCAGGCGCGAGTTCATAAGAGGGGCAAACTGGGTGCCGGCCGAGGCCATGCATGGAAGGCTTGATGACTCTCGCTACGATCAGCTTGTGGAAATGGCCAGGGACGCAGGTGTAAACTGTCTCCGTATCTGGGGCGGCGGCAACCGTGAGCGAAGGGCATTTTACGATTTTTGCGACCGATCCGGCATGATGGTCTGGCAGGAGTTCCCGTTCGCCTGCGTGTTTCTGACAGGCTATCCAAAGACCGAGCGCTTCAAGGATTTGACCCGGCAGGAGGTCGAGGAGATCACGCGTCAGCTCAGAAACCACGCAAGCATAATCATGTGGTGCGGCGGAAACGAGTTCAATGTGGAGCTAAGCAGGCATGTGGTGGACATTATGGAAGACCTGACAGCCAGACTCGATCCGACACGAAGGTTCATTCCAGCATCACCCTATAAAGGCGACTCCCACAACTGGGTGGTATGGCACATGAAGGGAAACCTGTCTGACTACTTCGCAGACCTATCTCCCCTTCCGAGCGAGTTCGGGCTACAGGCCTTTCCGGACATCACCACCATCGAGAACTGGATGTCAGGGGATTATCGCTGGCCCATTGGCGAGGTCCATTTTCATCATGACCTGGGCTGGGCCAAGATGCAGAAGTACATGAAGCCACTCGCCCCTGATGATGACCTGGGGTCCGTGATCGAGGCCAGCCAGCTAATGCAGGCCCATTACCTTCAGCGAGGGATAGAGAACTGGCGGCAGAGAAAATACAAGACCTCCGGCACCGCGTTCTGGCAGTTCAATGAGCCCTGGCCTGCAATCTGCTGGTCCGTGGTTGACTACGACCTCAAGCCCAAACGCTCATACGAGGTTCTAATGGACACCTATAATCCTGTTCTGGTAACAGCCCGATTCGAGGACAGGGAATGGAAGCGGGGCGACATTTTCGAGGCTGAAATTATGGTGGTGAACGACCTGCACAGGGAGTTCAAAAAAGCAAAAATCGAGGCAAGCCTCTGTGGCGAGGCTCTCGAACAATGGACACTGGACATCCCGGAGGATGATGTAATAATCGCGGGCAAGATCAGGGCCGAGATTTCGGAGGGCTGTAACAGGCCTTATTTTGATCTTTCCCTGAAAGAAAGCGGGGCTGAAATCTCAAGCAATCATTACGAGCTGTGGGTCCATGATCCTACTCCTGCCGCAAAGACCGTGCGCAGTTTTGGAAAACTCTACCAGGTGCTCCAGAGCGGCCACAAGCAGACCCAGGATAAAGAAGAGTAAGTGTCTTCGGGTGTGCGACATAAATGGTGACTATCCGTGAAATATACGGCTCCTCTTGAG
>CAZOMR010000334.1:0-2613 GCA_964580655.1 uncultured bacterium | reverse complement strand
AGCAGAGCCTCTACGGCCGAGAATGAAAAAAGTCACCATTTATGTCGCACACCCATTTCTGAATGAGGGGTCAGGACAGCTCCACTTGGGACTTAAGGATTGTTGAACTAGAAGTGAAGAGTCGGGTTTGGGTCAGAAGGGGAGCGGAGTGGAGATGGCAAGGTGATAGGTTCTTTTTTCCGGCGGGGCGTTTTCAGGTTCGGATATGACCTTGTTTTCTGCTACAAGTTTTTCCAGGTGTCCGAGGATAGTGCACACCGCGGCGCCGTGGAGACCGGGATGGATGAGGCCGATGTATATCTCGTTCAGCATTTCTGGCAGGTTCTTCGGGCCGGTCTCAAGGACCTTTGCTATTTGTATCTCGCGTAGTTGTCTGTGTTCGATCAATTCATCTATCTTAGCGATAGGGTCTCTCACTACCGGGCCGTGTCCGGGCAGAATGATCGCAGGCCTCAGGTTTCGGACTTTTTCCAGGGAGTCCATGTATGCCTTCATATTTCCATCCGGGGGCCCGACCAAGGTAGTGCCGGCTCCGACGACCAGGTCTCCGCTTATTAGAATCCGCTCCTTTTTTATCCAGAAGCAAAGATGTCCGGGACTATGGCCTGGAGTTTCAATGGCCTCAAGCTCAAACCCGTCCACGAAAAAGGTCTCGTGCTCCGAGATAGTGCGGTCCGGCATCAGACCTGCATACCGGCCTTCAATTACGGAAAACTCTAATTCATGACAGAGTATCTCGGAGCCTTTGGCCTCGCGGACCTGAGCCGCGGCCCCGATATGGTCCCGATGTCCGTGGGTGATGAGGATACTCTTGAGGCTCCGGTCTCCCATGGCCTCAAGTATCATGGACAGGTTAGGCTCGGCAGGAAAGCCCGCATCAACCAGGATCAGGTCTCTCTCGCCGATCAGGTATATGTTGGGCCGGTCCCATCCCGGGGGCGTCTGGACCGGGGGGCTGAGCAGGATGATGCCGGGATGAGGGGTGAGTAAGGAGTTCACTATTTATAATCCAGGACAAAGATGACAGGGGTCTCAGGAATTTTATCCAGTTCAAGCACGTTTCCTTTTATCCGCTTCACATTGGGCTTTGCTTCTAAAAAGGGCTCCACCGGTGCGATCGGGAGCTTGATGCGATCGGTCTTGTAATGCATGGGCAGGATAGCTTTGGGCTTCAGCTTGTCCACCACCTTGTCCGCGGCCTCGGCGTCTATGGTATATGTCCCGCCGACCGGGATCATCAGCACATCCACGGGGCCGATTTCCCTGACCTTGGCCGCATCGAGCTCATGTCCCAGGTCGCCAAGATGCACGATGCGATAGCCCTGGCCTTCCATTATGAACACGGTGTTCTTTCCCCTTAACATTCCCTGGCGTTCATCATGATATGTCCCGACAGCCTTGACGGTGATGCCCTTGACAAGTGTTGAGACCTTGTTCCAGTCCCCGCTTTTTGTTAAGCCCCTTATCACCTGGGGCGTGCCTCTGGCCATCTCTATGTAGTTATGATCATAATGTTCATGCGAGACCAGCACTAACTCCGGCCTGGGGATGGGCATGTCATAGCCGAGCTTGGGGCTGAACGGGTCAATAAGGATAGATGTCCCGTTCGGCCAGGTGATGAGAAAGCAGGATTGTCCGAACCAGCGTATCTTGAGCGGCTTTTGTCCCAAAGCCTTGCTTTCTCCCAGGCCGATTGATACCGCAAGCAAGACGATGAGTCCGGCGAACGCGGCAAAGAGGCACTTTTTCATTATATCTTTTATCCCTGCCCCCTCGATTCAGGGTTTTATCCGGGCGTAAAATATCAACAGGGTGTCCCCGATTCTGATGCGGTCTTCATGCCAGAGCTTGACCGCGCTGATCAGGCGATCGTTCACATGTGTGCCGTTTTTGCTTGCAAGGTCCTTGATCGTCATCTTATCCCTGGAGTAAATCTCTATCTGCGCATGCCGAGCAGAGACACCCTTGTCATCCAGGACAACATCAGCACCCTTACGGCCTATGACGGTGTTCCTGCAACCCAGCTTAAAACGCTGTCCCTTATTCGAGCCTTCTGCCACTTCCAGCACGATGTCCATGTTCTCTGGCAAAGGAGGGTTGCTTACAGCGGAGCCTTTCTTGGCCTGGGTTTCCTCCTCGGAAATCTCCGGCTGGACCGAGGCAAAGTCCTCGCCATAGATTCCATACCTGTCCTGGATCACGGAAAGGAGAAGCTTGGTCTCGCCTAGCTGGATTTCATCCAGGTTCTTCAGTGGACAGCTTGAGATGCGCTCCCCGTTCACAAATGTGCCATTGGTGGAGTTCTCATCATAAAGCAGGATGTCCTCACGGCTGACCTCCAGGGTAGCATGCCGGGAACTGACAGTGGGATCACTCAGGATGACATCCACACCCTTTCGGCCCAGAGAGACGATGGTCGAGTATATTTCAAACTTGCGACCTTTATCAGGCCCTTCCAGCACCTCCAGGTAGAGCCTCAGCCCGGGAGCCAGGGATTCCCCCTTTTTCTCAACGCCACTATCATCCTTGGTTATGGTCCGATCGTCTTCAGCCATCTTTACTCTCTTGAAAAAAATATAGCCTATTTTAACACGGCTTGCAAGCAATTGAGGG
>CAZOMR010000333.1:0-2614 GCA_964580655.1 uncultured bacterium | reverse complement strand
TCTCAAGAGGAGCCGTATATTTCACGGATAGTCACCATTTATGTCGCACACCCAACCTGTACAACAGGCTTGACAAAAGTGCAGGAATTTAATATACTATTTTGGCTTGAGGCAGGGTTCTGGGGGAGTTAGATAACATGTCAACAGATAATTTCTCGGGCTTGGTTATTTAGCATGAAAATAGGAGTGCTTGTCATCCAGTTGATAATCAATGACTGAGGGAGACAATTCAGCATGTTAAGATTATCCGAGAACCCGAATCCTCGGTGGCCTGCTGACCGCGCCCTCCTTGATGACCTGGGCCAATGGTGGGTAGCTAGGGTCAAGCCACGCAATGAGAAGGCCCTTGCGTGGGAGTTGGCCAGGCTGGATGTCGGATACTACCTGCCCATGATAAGAAAGCGTACCATTCGCCGGGACAACGGCAAGCCGCGCAAATCCGTGCTTTGCATTTTTCCAGGGTATGTTCCAGTTGTAGGGTATGAGGAGAAAAAGGCTGACATCCTTCGTTCAGGCCGGATAGTCAAGATGATCAGGGTGATTGATCAGGAAAGATTTGTCGCGGAACTCGAGAATGTGAGAAGAGCCCTTGAGCACGAAATGGAATTGGGATTGCATCCTCACCTGGCAGTGGGTTTGAGGGTGAGGATCGTATCCGGACCGCTACAAGGCATGGAAGGACTGGTGATAGACCTGGATCAGCCGGATAAGATATTCCTCAATGTGGAGATGTTCAACCAGGCTATCACGGTGAGGGTATCGCCGGAGCAGTTGGTTCCTGTTGAGGGCCAACATTAAATAAAATAAGAATAGCCCGCGCCTGTCCGGGCGGACCCAAGGCCCGAGCTTTTATAGATTTTGCAGGATAGGTTGCACCCCGGTGCCGCCGACAGAGGATTGGTTTGTTAAAAAAACTACTATGAATAATTTACAAAAGCATAAGCTGATAAAATTTACCCCTTTTCTATTATATATTTTTGCTTTATCTATCAGGTTGCCCGGGGCTAGCTTTCCTCCGGAAAAGGCTTACTATAATGTCATTGATGAGCGTTTGCTGGTAAATTCAACCGTGGCCCTTTTCGGTGGACAGATTCCTTCCAATCTTGCCTGGCCCTCAGGGACACTTATGGCGCCGCTGGTGAGTGTCTATTCCATGGATTTTGTAATCAGTCATCCTGCAATCCGGTCAGCCATAATTCATAAGGATGTGCATTTAGCTTTAGATGAACTATCTCGGTATATTGCCGAGTCGTTTAGCTCGTATTATGACGGCGAGTTCATAATTTACCGAATGAATGAAAAGAACCACCATAAACGCGGCTTATCTTATTCCATCGCGACTAACTTGTCCTCCGGAGCTTCCAGCGAAGGAGGAAGCCGCTTGAACAAATATTTTAACGATTACTATAAAGTGATCTCACTAATAACTCGATTATGAAAAAGGTGTCCGTCATCTTCGGTACTCGTCCCGAGGCTATCAAGCTCTCTCCGGTAATTCTCGGACTGCGCGAGCAAGCTGATTTTGAGCCTCATATTTGCGTAACGGCCCAGCATCGCGAGTTGCTTGACCAGGTTCTTTCTGTCTTCGGTGTAAAGCCGGATGTTGATCTGGATTTAATGAGGCCGAACCAGACGCTGTCTGACTTAACCGCCCGCGCAATAAGCGCACTGGACGGATACTTCAATGACTACAAGCCCGATGTAGTTCTCGTGCAGGGAGACACCACAACTGTATGCGCGGCTTCGCTTGTCGCCTTCTACCACAGGATCAAGGTGGGGCATGTCGAGGCGGGCTTGAGAACATGGAGCAAGTACTCGCCCTTTCCTGAAGAGATCAATCGCGTTCTGACCACACATCTTGCCGATTTCCATTTCGCTCCCACCGAAAAGGCGCGTGCGAACCTCCTTCGCGAGGGAATTCCCCATGATCGGATATACCTCACCGGGAATACCGTCATTGATGCACTGCACATTGCGGTCCGGAAGGTGCGAAAGAGGCGGCCTGACATTCCCGGCCTGCCAGGGGAACTCGTGAACCACACACCCGAGCGGCCCCTGGTCCTGATAACCGGGCATCGCAGGGAGAGCTTTGGTCCCGGGTTTGAATCTATTTGCAAAGCCATATCAGTCCTGGCAGGCCGATTCCCTGATACAGCTTTTGTTTACCCTGTGCACTTGAACCCGAATGTTCGCGAGCCTGTGTTTCGCATACTGGCCGATCGGGGCAACATCTACCTGATCGAGCCGTTGAGTTACCTTCCTTTTGTGTGGCTAATGGACCGGTCCACGCTCATCTTGACCGACTCGGGCGGCATTCAGGAGGAAGCGCCCAGTCTGGGCAAGCCTGTGTTTGTAATGCGCGAGGTTACGGAGCGGCCCGAGGGGATTGAGGCCGGAACGGCAAAGCTCATCGGCACAGATGCCCCCCGTATAATCGAGGGCGTCTCTACCCTGCTTACCGATCGCAAAGCCTACTCTGATATGGCCCAAAAAAGCAATCCCTATGGCGACGGAATGGCGTCAAAACGGATTCTTGAAGCCTTAAGCAATGATTTAAAATGAGGGATGGGCACAATTGTTTCGCCTAACCCCTTGAAATATGATATAATATTTA
>CAZOMR010000332.1:0-2625 GCA_964580655.1 uncultured bacterium | reverse complement strand
TTCACAACTTTTGGAAATCCCAGGGCCACTTGACAACCATTTATGTCGCACACCCCCCTGCATCTACCTTTCGGATTTGGGGCGTAGAGATTCCAGCCCGGCCGCAGATAGCATCTTTCCGTTTCTTGAACTAATTTTTCTTGACATGGCAGGAATTGTGTGCAAAGATAGAGGGGTCTACATAAAGTGCATATTTGAGGACTCGATCTCCCAAAACTATAATCAGAGCCTGAATTCCGAGACTTTTAAAAATGTATCCAAAGGAATCATGGGGTGAAAAATGAGCTGGCGGAATATGATCAAGGAACTCCGCACCGGAAAGCCGGATCCGAAAAACGTTGCCCAGAATTTCGCTATTTGGGGTGTGTCCATATTTGCATTAGTAATAATCCTTTATGCTGAGCAAAAATCAAATGTTTTTGAGATATTCCCCCCTGAGATTTATGTAGAGATTATAATAGCGAGTATAATTATTGCGGTTTTTTGCTTACTGTCTGCGTTAGGTGTATATCGCAGGAAGTCCTGGGGTAAAAGACTTGGCCAACTGTCAGCAGTTCTTCTTTATTGTGCGGCCTTGGCATGGGACTACCTGGTATTTTTATCCCCTGAAAATTTCAAGACCGATAGTTTCATGCCTTTCATACCGGCTATTCTATCAGTTGTATTTTTAGTAGTGGCGATTCCTGTCGTTTATTATGGAATCCGCTACCTGGGCCGGTTGCCGGTACATGAAGAAAGCATTATCGCAGAGCCAAAGACTTTTAAGGAATTATCAGGAGACTCTGCAGAATCTCCTGTTATAGGTACAATAGAACTGAAATACCATCACTCTTTCTTCCCTTATGGCGTAGCCGGGGTTGCTATCTTTATACTTATACCATTTATTACAACGCTTATTATCCCAACCGTAATATTAAAAGATTTGTATTTTATTGTTTTATTTTTAGGTATTATTGTATTCTTTTTTCTGCTTGTGATCTCAAATTATGTTGGGTCGCCATTTCAAAGTGGACGGAGACTCATAACAACTATTGATGGGGGAGGCGGAGATGCAGTGGTTGAAGCAAGTATGCCATTCTATCGTCTATTGGTTTATGAAGATGGCATCGAGATACGAGGGTTCTTTCAGTGCTATTTCATCCCATATGATAAGATAACAGGTATAAGAAAAAGCAAATTATTGGGAAGCGCTGTTGAAATTAGATCCAAAGCACCTGATGTTCCCGAGTCTATCACTTTTGCCAGTTTTCATACTGGTAAAATCATTTCAATGATCAACCGTTATAAAAGCATTACCTTAAAACAAAAGCAAAATATTTAAATGAAGCAATGAAAGAAGATCGAATAAGGTTGCTTATGGATGAGAGTATAAATTTGCCTGATACGGTGATTAAATTTTGACAATCATTGCCATATATGAATAATAGAGGGGTCTACATAAACTGTCTATTGGAGAGAATGGGATGGCAAAGAAAAAAAGGGGGGCGGATTCCTATTACCGTCCGGTAAAGGGTAGTCGGGAGCTTTTGACGCGGGAGCTTTCGGACGATGAGCTTCGTGAGATCGAGGACCTTTCAGGGCTGAGCAGGAAGGACCCGGTGCGCCTTTATGCCGGAGAATGGCTCGGTAGGGCGAGGGTCAATGAAAGCGTTTTTGCGATGCCTCTTATAGTGTTTGACGAGCTCGCATCCAGTCTCACGCCTCTTGAGCAGACAATCTATTATCAGCTCCTTCGACTCTCCCTGGGCGAGGGCAGGAACTTCTGCCGGGTGGGCAAGAGGGAGCTGATCGCGCGCACCGGCATATCGGAGCGGCGCCTTCTTGTGGCGCTTGACGGACTGGTGAGGAAAGAGAAGATCAAGGCCCTGCACCGCAACAACTTCGGGACCCTCTACCGCATATTCCTGCCTGGAGAGAGTCCGGCCTTGTCAGCGCAGGCGGGGGCGGAGGGAGGCGCGGGCGCAAAGCCCATCACCGCGAAGACATCGAGGGTCTCCAGGAGAAGTCCAGAATTAGAGGAAGCTACATATTATGTAGATGCCCCTAAAACACGGAAGCCCCCGAGTCAACAAGCCGCCCGTGCTCCGGGTGGAAAGCCCTCAAGGCAAAAGGCCGCTTCACAGAGGTCGAAGCCCAGGTCTCGGCCCCTTGAGTCGCCGCTCAACGAGGAGAGGTTTGCAGGTGTTTCTGGTTCAAAGGGTCCTTCGATCTCTGTTGGTGACATAGTTAAGGTGTTTTTCCGCGAGGTTAATATGAAGCCGACGACGGAGGATAATGACGAGGCGACCTCTGAGGTCACCTCTCTTTTAGAGGACGGCTACACGCGTGAGGAGGTTCTTAGTGCTGTCAGGTGGTTTGGCAGGCATTTTCCCAAGGAGAAGAGTCTGGGTCGTCTTCCGTACCACATTCACCAGGCCCTCTCTGAGGAAAAGCCGGAAAAGGATTAACCGTTAAAGTCGCTCGCACGAATATTTATAATATCTTGTGAGCGGTCTCGGCAGGCCATCAATCCCAACCGCATTATACCTTCTCCCGCTCGCTCTTAATAACACAGCCAGGCTCTCTATACAAGAGCCCTCAATTTGGGGGGTGTGCGACATATTTGGTGAATCATTTTTTTAACCC
>CAZOMR010000331.1:0-2640 GCA_964580655.1 uncultured bacterium | reverse complement strand
CCCTTCACCCTTGTAGATTTGTTGCATTAAATGATGTGCCCTAATGCCCTTTGTATGGGCGACTCGTGGAGTCGCCCCGACATTTTAAAGGTATTGAGTGGAGTTGAAAGCGCGTTGAAATTTTTTGATGTGCGAGAAAGATGGTTCAGAATTTAAATTGTAGCGATACTATCCAGCCTTCGTAGCCACTTCGGCGGAGTAGGGGAGGGCACAGGGGATTAAAAGTAAAAAGAAATGTTAAAACATACAAAATGCAGGGTGTTTATGAGAGGGTTTTGGAATTTGCTTTAGTTTTAGTTGGTCAGATAATCTTTTAAGAAATTCATGAATAATCAGGGTTAGCTCGCTTTTTTCTGACTATTTTTTACGGAAGATGAGTGAGAGCGCATAGAAGGCTATGGCAAGGAGGTATAGAGCCTTGAAGCCGGCAAAGAGACAGAGGTACTCGCTGAAGCCGCCCACCACTGCTCCGAGCAGGTTTGAGCCCAGGGCCGCGGGCACATTGTCGGTCTCTCTGAATGACATGGCGAAGATGGCCCCGGAGAAAAATACCGGTGCGGACACGAAAATAGCTCCAAGGAAGAGTGTTGCGGTAGAGCTTTCAAGGAGAAGGTGGCTTACCGGGATAAAGTAATTGATGATCAGCAGGGCCGCGAGCATGGCGTAAAGCCATTGGATTTTCAGGATGGCCCGACCGATCATGATATACAGTGTGGCGATGAAGTTCATGAGCAGAAAAGCCCCTATGACCACGGAGTTGACGATCCAGGTAGAGCCGAAGAGCAGAGATATCTCGGTGATGCTCTTGGTTTCAAGGAGCAGGAATCCCGCACCGAGGAGAAAGAAATGGAGCTTGATGGTTCGGGCCTGGGGGATCAGGCGCCTGGTGAAGACGATGGAAGCAAGAAGCAGGATGAGAAGAACCTTGGCGTAGTCGGTGGATATGGACTTGCTCCTGAGATAGAGGAATGGCCAGTCATCGGTTGGAAGATCAAGCCTGGGAGTTCCCCTGTATTCTTCGGTGATGTCCTTTATGGCCGTGTTCGGGGGCAACATGAATTTATCTAATCGGGGCCCGGCTACGAACCCGTTAAACCCATAGCCGAAGACGGGCGACTCCCATGCCCAGGCATAGGTTTTTTCCGGAAAGGTGTCATCGAGCAGGTGGAACAGGCGCTGTCCCACGAAGTTGCTGGTGGTGGAGAACATGACCACTATAATGCCGTCCTGGTTCAGGTGCCTTTTGGCCTGGGCAAACCCCTCCCGGGTGTATACGAAGTTGTCAAGCCGCAAACTGGAGAGGCTGGAAAAGAGGGCATGGGAATCGAGCAGGCCGTAAACGATCAGGTCATAGGTGTTGTCGGTCATCCTGAGAAACCTCCTCGCATCAGTAATGTGCAGGTCAACATCAGGGCGACCATAGGGGTTCTCGGGATGGAGCTCGCGTCCGAGCTCCGCTATGACAGGGTCTATCTCCACTGCATCCACATGGACCATGCCCTCACGGACTGCCGCGGCCACATCATTGCCCAATCCGCTCCCCAGTATCAGGGTGCTCCCGGGAGGGTGGAGTAGATAGGGCAGAGCAAGGACATCGTGAATTGCGGACAAGAGCTCTCGGAGGGTGGCATTTCGGCTGACTTGCTGGATGACTATGGGGTCCAGGTTCATGGCGAATTGAAAGTATCCATCGTTAACCATCATAAAGGTTAAGCCAATATCCCGGGCATCCTCCGCCTCAAGGATTTTCTCTGGAATAAGTTTCTCTGCCATCTTGTTCAATTTGATCTGGTAATAAGGGGACCAGATGGTATCTCGCATGGAATAAGCTATTACTGCAAGGCTCAAGATAAGGAGAATCACTGCCCGGATCAACCAGGGCATCCCTCGACCCATGAACCAGTAAAGCAACATCAGCAGGCCAAACCCCACGACCAGCCATACCAGCGGACCGAGCCCGAATAAGTTGAAAAAGGCTAAAAGGCTCACTCCCAGCGTACTGCCGATTATATTGATGGAGTATCCGGGAAGTGGGCGGAATCTCTCCATCAAGGTCCCCAGGATTCTTCCCAGTGGAACAAACGCGACAGTGTTGAGAACAAAGACAATGAGCGGGGCCAGCATGGCCGGGATTAAGTTCAGCTTGTCCCAGCCCCAGTCCCACAGCCACTCTCCCCATGCTTCATCCTCAACAGCCGTGGTCCCGATAATCTTTATGATCGCGAGCACCACCAACTCAATCAGCAAAAGGAAAGGAAAGGATCGAAGGACTCGCGGTGTGCGGTCAGCCCCGGCAATCACGCAACCCAGGCCCAGACCCAGGAAACACGAGATGAGCACCAGGTTTGTGTAAAAGGATATGATCTTCACGCACGCCGGTATGCAACGGATCATGACGATCTCGAAAAACAGGGCGAGCAGGCTGATGCCGAAAAGCAGGGCCACCTGGCCCAGTGCCTCCCGGGGAGATGCATCCTTCCGGATTAACAGCTTAGAGGTTAGTGAAACGCGCTGATTCAATGAAATAGCCCTTTTTGAAATTATAGCATGGGGATATTTTATTCTTCAAGGAACACCCTCGGCCAGGTGTGCGACATAAATGGTGACTTTTTTCATTCTCGGCCGTAGGGGCTCTGCTTG
>CAZOMR010000330.1:0-2657 GCA_964580655.1 uncultured bacterium | reverse complement strand
TCAAGAGGAGCCGTATATTTCATGGATAGTCACCATTTATGTCGCACACCCGGTCTAAAAAGTTTTCCCTTTTACACCTGAATTCCTCTTCATAAGCGCTGGCTTGAAGAATTTTGCCCGGATGGCCTTGCCTGCTGAGACAGCGAGGAATGTGGTTCCGGCTGAAAGGATAATGGTCGCTCCGGATGCGAGATCAAGGACATAGGAGAGAAAGAGCCCTGCTGTGATAAAGACTATGCCCAGGATGCTTGAGAGGAGCATCATGGTATGTAGTCGGACAGTGAACTGACTTGAGATGGCCGCAGGAATGGTGAGCAGGGCGATGACCAGGATGATCCCCACAACAGGAATCAGGATAACCACTGTCAGCGCGATGAGACCGAGGAGAAGCAGGTAGAAAAGCGTAACATTGAGACCGCTAATCGCGGCGAATTCCTCATCAAAGGTAATGGCGAGAAACTCCTTGAAGAAGATCTCCACAACCGCGATGATCACGAGATCGAGAATCAGGACAAGTATGATGTCGGAGAATGGAACAGTCAGGATGTTTCCGAAGAGATAGCTCATCAGGTCTGGTGCATATCCCGGGGTTAGGCCGATAAATATTATGCCGATGGCCATGCCCATGGCCCAGAGAATACCGATAATCGTGTCCTCACGCTGACGCGTGGTCAGGCTTACCACACCCATCACAAGCGCCGCGAGTATGCTGAACAGGGTCGCGCCCCAGATAGGGTTGAACCCGAGAAAATAACCCAGGCCGATGCCTCCGAAGGCTGTATGTGAAATCCCGCCGCTGATGAACACGATCCGCTTTGCCACCACATAACTCCCCACAATGCCGCATGCAATGCTTGCAAGCACTCCCGCTATAAGGGCGTTACGCATAAACTCGTGCTGAAGAAGCTCAAGCATCTATCACTCCGGGCCGTGATGTTCTAAAACCCTGTGCGGCAAGCCGTGCGCGATAATGTCCACCGGACATTGATACGCGGCATCAAGCATATCCTTTGTAATCTCCTTTGTGTGGTGATAGATCAGTCGGCGGTTCAAGCAGGCTATGGTCTTGACATAAGCCGAGATCATGCCCACATCGTGCGAGACCATCACGATGGTCATCGTCTCATTCAACTTGCGCAGAACATCAAAGAAGTCCAGCTCCGCTCTTGTGTCCACACTTGCCGTGGGCTCATCCAGAATTAAAACCCTTGGCTCTGAAGCGAGTGCTCTCGCCAGGAACACTCGCTGGCGCTGGCCCCCGGAGAGCCTTCCGATCTGCCGATCCGCCAGGTCCGTTATCTCCACACGGCTCATCGCGCCCTCCGCAACACGGCGGTCATCCGGCCCGAAACCCCGAAGCCGGCCACGATGGCTCAGCCGGCCCATGAGCACCACTTCCCGAACCGTGACGGGAAAGTCATGGTCAAACTCTGCCTGTTGCGGAACATAACCGATCAGGTGACGCTTGTGCCGGGGGCTGGACCCGAAGACCTTGACCTCGCCGGATGCCGGGCTGAGCAGGCCGAGGATTATCTTCAACAAGGTGCTCTTGCCTCCGCCGTTCGGGCCGATTATCCCCACAAAATCATTCTCGTGTATAGTCAGGTTTATGTCCTCAAGTACGACCAGACTGTTATATTGAAACCAGATATTGTTGAGTTTAATGAATAATTCCTCGCTCATTTCCCCTCAAGCCCCTCCTTCAGACTTTTTGTCACATTACGCAGGTTTGCGACATAGTCCCGGGCAAGGGGGTCCACAAATTCCACCCTTCCCCCGATGCCCCTCGCGATCACCTCCGCTTGCTTGGTGCTGAACTGCGGCGCCACGAAGATCACTTTCACATCTTTGGCCTTCGCTTCATCAATCAAGCGCACCAGATTCCTCGGACCAGGCTCCTTTCCCTCAATCTCGATCGGAACCTGCCTCAAACCGTAATCCTCGGCAAAATACCCGAACGAGGGATGAAAAATCATGAACTGCGCATCAGCAAGCCCGGAAAACTCCTTCCGTATCTCCCTGTCCAGGGATTCAAGCTCAGAGAGAAAGGCATCACGGTTTCCCTCGTAAAATCCCCTGCCATCAGGGTCTATGCGGATCAAGCCCCGGCAGATGTTCCTTACCTGCTGTTTGGCCAACCGGGGAGAAAGCCAGATATGCGGGTCCCTGCCATGAATAGTTATCCCACCTGAGGCATCTACCAGAACCATGTCCCGGGCCGAAGATATGATCTTATCAAGCCATGCTTCCTCAAAAGGCAGGCCCGAGCCCACCTTGATGTAAAGCCGAGCGCTCTCAAGCGCGGCCATCTGACGGGCCGTGGGCTCATAAGTCGCTGGGCTGGCTCCCGGGGGGATCATCACCATCACATCCACCCGATCCCTGCCAACCTTCTTCACAAAATCCGCATAAGGCAGGATGGAAACCATGACCCTGAACTTATCGCCTGTGAATTCCTCCGGTCTTGTGCAAAAGAGAAACAAAAGCGAAAAAAAAGCCGCGAGAATCCAGTAGCTGAAAAAGAGCTTTATCCTTCCAGTCGAACCCATCACTATAAATTAAAATAGCATAATAACAACATTCCTTCAACTCGCTTTCCCCGGACGGGTGTGCGACATAAATGGTGACTATCCGTGAAATATACGGCTCCTCTTGAG
>CAZOMR010000329.1:0-2677 GCA_964580655.1 uncultured bacterium | reverse complement strand
TTTTAATCTTGACCTGCCAACCGGAGCTACCGTGACTGTAACTCTCGGCGCGGCCCTCCTGATAATCGCCTTGATCAAAGGAGTGCAATTATCAAGGCGTGAGGCGTGAGGGAAGAGATCAGACTCAGTAAAAAGAAAGATAAAGGCAAAGTGCCGATTAGTGAGAATTTCAGCGCATGGTTTTGTGTGGATATGGTCGGCCTGAAACGATCTTATAAACAGGCAGGATCAGGACAAAGCACAATGATGCAAGGGTTATCCATAGTCCGAGCCGGAATCCCCAGGCGCAATAGCGCATCGTGACAAGATGCTCGCCTGCAGACAGGGGAATAGCCCGCACCAGTTCTTCTACCTTGTTGATCTTAACCGGCCTATCATCAAGCCTTGCCTGCCATCCTGGAAAGTATGTATCCGTAAGCACAAGGTAGCCAGACACCGGGGAATCAATTCTGACCGCTACCCGCTGGGCATGGTAGCTCAATAAATTCACCGCGCTTCCCGCAACTGGAGCAAGCGGCCCGGAGAGCTCCCTGGCAAGGAATATCCTGGGCAAGGCCTCGGTATTCTCATAGGTCTTGATCCGGCCCTCCTGCCTCAGGATCCAGCCTCTGGTCTGAATCGGGCGGGAAAGAAAGGCATACCGGATTCCAAGAAGGTCAATGAGTGGATGCCCGATATTTTCCGGCCTAACATCAAAGGCCCAGCCATGATCGAAGAATGCCTCCACGCTTTGGGCCATGGAAAAGCCCTCGATCCTGCCAACGGCCGCAACATAGTCCTCAGGATACATGGCCTCAAATGCACGAAGGTCATTAAGCCCGTAAAGGAGGTTCATGCTGTGATGAATAGCATCTCCCTCTGCGAGGAATCTCTCCGGGACAGGCTTTTGTGCAAACCCCTCAATGTAATGAGGCGGAACCGGGTCATTGAACCGCCATCGGGAATGATCTATCCTGCTCATAGGCCGAAAACCCTGAAATAGAAGGATAAGCTCAATTGCCATGACCCCGACAAGGGCCGCGGAAAGGCCGAGGGATGTATTCTTCCTTCTTTGGCTTATGATAAGGATGAAGCCGCAGGCAAGCAGACATAGCAATGGATATAACCACCCCGGACGGAAGAGCCCCGGCACTCGGGTATCAAGGATAGCTACACCGATCGAGATAAACACAAGAGCGGTCATCACTCCGAGCACCACGGCCAGCCTTTTTCTTGCCAGGCGCGCATTAATGACCAGGTCAAGACCCATTCCAGAGGCCACTGCGAAGCAAAAGCTCACCCCTGCCATGGCGAATTTTACATTGCCGCTCTGGCGGAATACGGGAATGTAGTTTATCCAGCCCAATGGAGGAATCCTGTAGATCACGGCCAGGAACACGATTATGTATGTCAAGCAGAACAAGAGGGGCCGCGAGCCCCTGCCTGCATGCAGAAAGGCTATCAGGGCAAAAAGCGCGGTGGCCATACCGATGTAAGGCAGGGTGAAGAACTGTAATTCAAAACTGCGATACTCGCCGCCGAGCCACGGCAGGATCAGGCTATAGAAGTATCTGGGAGAATGCGCGGCGAGAAGGTGGAGTTTTCCGGTGTGAATGTGCCAGCCCTGAGCTAGATACTCTATAAAAGGCAGAAGCTGGCCCGAGGCCAGAATTCCCCCGAGAAGAAGCGGCATGAAGAGACAAAGCGCCTGCTTCTTGGCGCGGCCGGCCGAGAATTCCAGCAGGAACAGGCCGTAAAGCACAGTGATGATTACAAAATAAAAAGCGGCCTCAGGGTTTCCCCCAAGAAAGGCCAGTGCCGAGGTCAGCCCTGACAAGACGAACCGCCAGAGTCCAGGCCGGTCCTTTAGTTGCCCGTGCACAAGGTAAAGGCTCAGCGGAATCCACATTTCCGTGTTGATGTTGACCTGGTTCTGATGCTTCATCACATAGCCTGAAAAGGTAAATGCCAATGCGCCAGCCGCGGCCGCAAGCGGAGCAAGCTTGAGCCTCCGCAGGAACATGAAGGTAAAAAGCCCCATCAGGGCGAGACGCAGGATCACCATCGCATCCAGCATACGCAGACAAGGATAGAGGTAATAGCCCCATTGCAGGGGGTTTAGAGGCGTGCTCTGGTAATTGGCAAGATGCGGAAACCCTGTTCCGGAAAGATGATTCCAGAGCGGAAACCATCCATCCCGAAAGCTCCGCGCAGAATAAACCAGCCACGGATAAAAGCTGAACCTCGGTCCAGGGTCTTCTATCTGCAACAGATAGAGACTGTGGCCGGAACCAAGGTGAGACCCGAGACACAGCACGAGCATACACAACAGAACAAAAGCAAAAACAATGTATGAAAGACTCTGCCTCATTTTCACCTTTTAAACCACAAGCACAGCTAAAATTCAAGCCGCGTTCCAGTCTGCCATCTGATTTGTCCGTAAAAGCGGGAGCGCGGAGGCGTAAAGCGGAGTTTACAGAGTGATCAAAAGCTTGATATGATCTAACAAAAGCGGTAACTAAAGAATGAGGTTCATCCGGCTAAAGAGTACCTTCCAGAGTGCCAGCCCCCTGAGGCATGGATTTTTAAGGCATAACTCCGGTGGCCAATGATGGTTGAGGGTGCGTCAAGCCTGCTCCGCCGTATAGATGGTTTCATAACTTGTCATGAAACATTATGTTAAATTCTGGCGTCTGGG
>CAZOMR010000328.1:0-2698 GCA_964580655.1 uncultured bacterium | reverse complement strand
TTCTCAAGAGGAGCCGTATATTTCATGGATAGTCACCATTTATGTCGCACACCCCCAGCATGCCGGCTTCTTGATCTGGAGGGAACTTTCTGTTATTATTTATCATCTAATCTCACACGGAAGCGGCAAGGGAGCATATAAATGTCTAAGAAGAAAACACGGAAGAAAAATGCCGATCAGTCCATGTTCACGCAGGTGGTGCACACCGGCGAGAAGCGGCGCAAGTATGCTGATTCCATTACCGTGCCCATCGTGCAGACATCGAGCTATATTTTTCAGAAGACAGGAGAGATCAAGGAATTCACCAGTCGCAGGAGACTGAGGTATGAATACGGCCGCTACGGCAATCCTACAGAGGAGGCCGCGGAGGAGAAGCTTGCTCATCTTGAGGGCGCGGAGACCTGCCTGCTATTTGATTCCGGGATGAGCGCACTCACCACGACCTTTCTCGCACTGCTATCCTCGGGCCAGCACATCATCCTGACCGATGATTCCTACAAGCAGACGCTCAACTTCTGCACCAAGTTTTTGCCACGCTTCGGCATAGAATATTCCGTGACCAGGATGGGCGACTACGAAGAGATGGAAGAGGCTATCAAGGATAACACACGGGTCATCTTCTCCGAGTCTCCGACCAATCCGTATCTGAACATCGCGAATCTGGATAAACTGCGCAAGCTGAAGAAAAAGTACGGCGTGGCCCTGATCATTGATTCGACTTTCGCCACGCCTTATAACCAGAAGCCGCTTGAATTCGGTGTTGACCTGGTGATGCACTCGGCGACCAAGTACCTCGGAGGCCACAATGACATTCTCGCGGGTGTGCTTCTCGGCAAAAAGAAGATGGTAGACAAGGTCAAGGAGTATCAGTTCGCCAAGGGAGGGATTATTGATCCGCATTGCTGTTACCTGCTTTTGCGCGGCCTGAAGACCTTTGCCATCCGTATGGAGAAGCATAACGAGAGCGGGCAGATCGTGGCTGAATGGCTTGAGGATCACCCGCGTGTCCGCAGGGTTTACTACCCCGGACTCCCAAGCCATCAGCATCATGATATAGCCAGAGAGCAGATGAAGGGATTCGGAGGGGTAATCAGCTTTGAATTGGATGGAACCCTTGGCCAGGTCAACCGCTTTCTGGATCGCCTCCAGATGATCTATATCGCGCCCAGCTTCGGCGGTGTCGAGAGCCTTATCATGCACCCTGCAAGCATGAGCTACTACCAGATCAGCCGCAAGGAGAGATATGCACTCGGGATAATAGATAACCTCCTGCGCCTCTCCGTGGGCATCGAGCACCCGCAGGATATTATCGCGGACCTGGAGCGGGGCCTGCGCGCCATGAAATAGGCTACTTTATTCCAGCCTTGAAGAGCAACGCTACATTCAAGAGAATGATGTCATCGTCCAGGTCAGCCTCGCAATCGCTTACCGTATTCTTTGTGATGTAGTTGAGCTGTAAGCGGAGCGCAGGATAAGGATTGTAGCTTATCCCGTATGTCCAGTGGTTCTCGCGGGTGACATCTCCGCTTTCATTGTATTCAAACTCGTAGGTGTCGTAACGCAGGCCCAGTTCCAGCTTGTTGTTAAGGAAGCCCTTGAGAATTCGGAATTCCCAGCCGGAGAACTCATAGTTCTTTTTGCCGTCGCGGAACCAGTCATCATCCACCACGCCCTCTCCATAAAGACCGGTTATGCGAAAGTCGGGGGCGATGGAAAGATGAAGGTCAACAGAATAGCTTGTGCGGTCCAGGTCATACACTGTCTTTTCATCCTTGAAGAGCATGTCGTGGTGAATGTTACGGTTGTAATGCGCACCGAGCTTTACGCTTTCCTCCGGGGACATCTCCGCGCGAATTCCGTAGAAATACTCTCCGAATTCATTGCTCATGATAAAATTCTTTTTCTCTCGGCCCCCCACATAAAGGTTTGCGCCCAAGCCGTTTCCGACCATCACAAAATACCGGAACAGATCGTGATCCTGGCCAGCATTCCAGGACCCCTTGATTCCCACTCCCATATCGCGCATATAGCAATTGACGCCCTGCAAAGCGGATATGTAAGGGGTTTTGGATAAAGAGTAATTCACGATATTGGAGGAAAGGCTTGTGCGAGTGATGAAATCAAGCTTGGCATCCTCGGTAAGGACTTCGTAGGTGGATGGAATTTTCATCTGCCCTAAATATACTTGAAACAGACTTGAGGGTTGATATGAAAGATAGGCATCATAAAGGATGAAATTCTCTTCCATCCTCAGCTTGACCTTGGAAAGAATATGATGCTCCGGGATCAGGTAGTAAAAGCTGAGCCTGGCCTTATTGAGGCTGAACCCCGAAGCCTCTTGTGCGGCTTTATCCTGAGTGCCTGCCTGAAGCGCGCCGGTTTCCATCTCCTCATGGATGATCCACCAGAAACTCAGCTCAGATTCGGTTCTTATCTCCGCCCGCGTCAAAGAGGGAAGAAAGCAACAGGATAGAATGATAAGCAGGATCAATAAAATATGGTTTCTTTCTATATTCATGCAAGAGACATGATAATTTTATCGGGAGATATTTCGTTGTCAAGTTTTTGATGATGGTGCAGAAAAAATTTATTGAAAAAAGTTAGAGAGTAAGCTATGTTGAGGCGAGAAAATGAGGGACTTGACCGGATGCCCGTGTGTTATTTTTGCGGCAAGGAGGTAAGCATAGAGGGCAAGGTG
>CAZOMR010000327.1:0-2710 GCA_964580655.1 uncultured bacterium | reverse complement strand
AATTAACCTATGAAGGAGGAATGCTTGCAAGATAAACCATTAATGGAGGATAGGAATGACAGGAGATATTAATAAGGGCTTTTTTGATTTATATTCCAGGACACGGGCCTACGCTAAGAGGTATCCCACTCCTAATTTGTATTCATATGGCATTATAAAAAGCATAGTTAAAGAGGATGACTTGATTTGTGACATAGGTTGCGGAAATGGTCGTTACGTTATACCTTTACTAACAGATAACCATAAAAGCATTATAGGGATAGACATATCGGAAGAGATGATAAACGAACTAAGGGATCATCTTGCGGTAGAAAAGCTGAATTCTGCCAAGGTAGATTTAATCAGCGATGATATTGAGGACATTGAAATGAAAAGAAGCAACATTGATGTGGTTCTATGTATGTTTGGCACGATCTCTCATTTTAATCCGGCTGAAAAAAGGGAAGGGATACTGAGGAAGATATATGATTCAATAAAACCGGGTGGTTATTTTATTGGCTCTGTGCCGAATAGATATAGAAGATTTTATACCTCGCAGTTGAGAAGAATATTGGAGGTGATTTTTAATAGAGAGAAGCTGGACTTGAGAGAGATCACATACTACAGACATATTGATGGCAGGAAATATGGCAATTATTATTATCTGTATTCGCCGAAAAATATTCGGAATGAATTGGCCAACATCGGGTTTGAAAATATTCGGTTGTATGTAGAAAGCATCCTCAGTGAACATCTGGATATTAAATTCAACCTGCACAAGATCAAGTTCAGGCCGTTATTACTGTGTTCCCAGATGCTCTTCGTTTGCCAGAAACCTCGTAATGATATGCAATGAAGGTCCCTGATAAAAGCCACATTCTTTTCTAAGGGGATTCATGACCAACATTATGCTATTGAGCCTTTTCGGGGGCGTTCTGCTTTTACTCTACGGCGTCAATCTCGCGGGTGAAGGGCTCAAGGGGGCCGGAGAGAGGCAGATTCAGAGTGCTCTCAGGACCCTGACCAGGAATCGCCTGACCGCGCTTTTAGTTGGGGTCATCGTCACCTTTCTTCTCCAGTCCTCGTCCGCAACCACGGTAATGCTTGTCAGTTTTGTGGAGTCCGGGCTGATGACGCTGAGCCAGACACTGGGTATCATACTTGGTGCGGACATAGGAACCACACTCACGGTTCAGCTCATCTCCTTCAAGGTCTATGACTGGGCGCTCTTCATCGTTGGACTGGGGATTCTGCTCATGTTCGTGGGCAGTCGGCCGGAGAGAAAAAGCCTCGGCCGCGGCATACTCGGATTCGGACTGATATTCCTTTCAATAGGCCTGATGTCCGATGCACTTTCGCCCCTTCGTGATAATAGGCTGTTCAAGGAAATTCTGCTCGGGCTTGGTAAAAGCCCCCTTCTCGGAATCATCGTTTCCGCCGTTTTTACCGCGCTGATCCAGAGCAGTGCGGCCACCATAGGCATCGCGCTCACGCTTTCTTTACAGCAACTTATAAGCCTTGAGGGCGCCGTTGTCGTGATCCTCGGAGCCAACATCGGCACCTGCGCGACAGCCATCATCGGGAGCATAAGGAGTCAGCGCGAGGCCAAGCAGGTGGCGACAGCGCATATACTGTTCAAGGTCATAGGGGTCTTGATAATGATCCCCCTGATAAAACCCTTCACTAATCTGGTGGAGCTATCCGCCGAGACCCTTCCCCGACAGATAGCCAATGCCCACACATTCTTCAATCTTGGAGTAGGCATCCTGTTTCTGCCATTTACCGGGCCACTGGAAAGGATAGTGCGCCTTCTCACGCCTGCCGAGCCGGAGCCGGAGGGAGAGGAGAAGTTCAGGCCTAAATACCTGAATCCGGATATGCTCAAAGAGCCCGGGCTTGCGCTTGCACAAGCCACGAGGGAGACAATCCGCATGTCCGAGATCGTCCAGGATATGCTCTGCTTGAGCCAGAGGGCCTTCACCGAGAATGACCTCGCACTGATCGAGAAGATCGAGAGCACGGACGACAAGGTGGACCTGCTTGATTCCAGCATCCGCCTTTATCTCACACAGCTCACCCGCTCTGTCATGAACGAAGATGATGCATACCGCCAGATGGAAATACTCACTGTTGTCTCCAACCTGGAAAGCATCGGGGATGTGATAGACAAAAACCTGATGGAGCTCGCCAAGAAAAAGGTTAAGAAGAATGTCGAGTTTTCCAAACAAGGATGGGATGAGATCCAGGATTTCCATGCAAAGGTAGTGGAAAATCTTGAGCTGGCACTCAGCGCCTTTGCATCCCGTGATCTAAGCATTGCGCAAAAAGTCGTGCGCCATAAGGCCAATCTAAGGGGAATAGCCCAGACCTACTATGAGAACCACATCCTGCGCCTGCAAAAGGGCCTGCAAGAGTCCATAGAAACAAGCTCCATTCACCTTGACATGCTTACAAACCTGCGCCGCATAAACTCTTTCATCACAAGCATTGTCTTCCCCTTGATAACCAGACCTCCCACTGTGGGCTGAGCCAACATCCTGATTCTATTGCATTTTAATAGATCAGGGCCTCTTTTTCGCAATTTTTGAGGAAATTTCTGCTATTATATTGAGCCTCTTGCAAAAAGATTTCATTCTATATGAATCTTAGGGCCAATTGATCGGCGGACCAAGGTTTTGGGTGTGCGACATAAATGGTGACTATCCATGAAATATACGGCTCCTCTTGAGAA
>CAZOMR010000326.1:0-2714 GCA_964580655.1 uncultured bacterium | reverse complement strand
ATGGCCAAAAAAGAGGGTCAAATCCAAAACCCTCTTTAATGTCGCAGGCCCTCCGGCTATTTTGCTTTTGCCCTGCCATAATGTTTTATGTTAGCATAAAGAGGAGATGGCAAAGAAAAGTCGGGTGAAATAATGTCCAGCACCAGGAGTGCAACCCCTGTTCACCATCGAGACTGGTTCTGGCTGATCTTGCTGTTTCTGCTGGTAAGCGGTCTTTTTATTCCTCATTTAATTCAAGGGCTCTCCGCGCTGGACCGGCCGGAGGCCCTGGACATTATCAATCAATGGGTCCCCTTCAAGGCATTTATAGCAAAGGCCTTCCATGAGGGATCGTTTCCCCTGTGGGACCCTCATGATCTGTGCGGAATGCCTTTCCTGGCTTTTTCACATACCGGCAGTCTATATCCTCCCGGGCTCCTGATCTATGCCCTTGGCTCCATTCCTGATGCCACGAGCGCATATATCTTCTTCCACCTTCTCGTTGCGGCCTTTTCCATGTATATCTTTTTGCGCCATCGGCCCCGACAGGCCTCCGGATACTTCGGACCGGCCATTGCATTTCTGGGAGCCGCGGCCTATACCTTTTCCGGATTCACTTTCGCTAATATCAATTTCCTTCCATCACTGGCCACTGCATCCTGGCTTCCTCTTTTGTTCCTGGGAATTCATTTACTGATTCGGGATAAAAAAGGCTCAGGATTTATCCTCACAGCCCTGGCTACTTTTCTCTGCCTGCTTGGCGGAGATGCCGAAACCCTGATCTATGCCCTGATGGGAACTCTTTATTATGCGCTCGTGCTCGCAAGCCCGGGTTCTCCAGACCCTTCGGGCTCTCCCCGGTCAATGCCCAGGGCCTTTCTCATAGCTTCTTTAGCCATTAGCACAGGGATATTCCTGGCCCTCGTACAGTTTCTTCCTTTAGTCGAGCTCAACCACTTTTCTATCCGGGGAAAGGGGTTCTTTCCTCAACTATCAGTTCCTGCACATTGGTGGACACTCCTGGCTCCCTTTGCTTTCATCTTTTATCCTATCCCTCAACCGGCATTTTCCTTTCCGCCCAATCAGGGTCTGGACCCCTGGTATCTAGGCTTTATCTTTTTTCCTTTTTTTATACTCGCTCTCTCAAAAGGCCAAGGCCGGTCCGAAGGATCCGGAGGACTGGCGCGGCGGCTGTCCGTATTTTTTATCTTGTTTCTGGCTTACCTGATCTTCATGTTCGCCCCGCCATTTCATGACCTGGCATCCAGAATCCCGATACTGAGAAACCTGATAGTCCCTCCACGCGCAATGCCAGTCCTCGAGATATATTTCTTTTATATCGCGGCCCTCGGGCTTGAGAGATTTTTCTCAAGACCTTCTGGCCATCCCCGCAGTCAGAGGGGTCTGCTATTGTATTTTCTCGCATACGGTGTGATTGTGATCGCGGCTTCTTTCGAGTTTAAACAAGCCCTGATACCCCGTCTGGCTCTGGCCGGCATACTGCTTTCCTGGCCTTTGTGGAAAAAGAGAATTGCGATTCCCGTTGCCCTGATCCTGTTTTTCCTTGTGGATGTTTATGCAATGGCCTGGAGCCATATACCCAGGACAGGTCAAGAGCAATTAAGGCCTCATCCGGAACTTGAGTCCCTGGTCAGGCGAACCGGGTTGCATGATCGTTACTTCATTCTTGCCATAAAAGGAATTCTTGACCCGGAACTGCCGTTTCATCTGGGAATGCGCCTTGAAGCTGATACAATTGATTCCTGGGTCCGCAGTCCCCCGAGATACCAGACCGAGGTTCTGGCAATGATCCTGCCGGGTATTTTTCAGCGCAAGGATGGAAGAGTGGTCTTCTATGATCAAATGGCTATCCGGTCTCAAAACGCTATCCGTGCTGAGGGGATTCCGCTTTTTTCCCTGCTCAATGTGCGCTGGTTCATCTCGCCTTATCAGTGGAGTCCGCGGTTTGATAAAATCCGTCTGCGCGAACTGTCCAGTACTTTGCTTAATATCTATGAGAACCAGGACTCCCTGCCTCGGGCATTCATCCTTCACCGCTGTCGGTGGTTCCCGGATTCCGAAAGCCTGCGTCTGGAAATGGAACAGGGGATGTTTGACATGGATAGCGAGGTTCTGCTTGTCAGAGGCCCGAACCATGATCAAAGCCGGGCCGAGATGGTTTTTCCTGAAGGCGCACGAGAGGAAATCGCAATTCTGAAGCGACCTATTCCGGACCAGCTTTTCGCCACAGCACGGCTTGAGCAAGATGGTTATCTCTTCTTAAGCGAAAGCTGGTATCCGGGCTGGCAGGTCTGGGTGGACGGAGTTCCCGCCCGGATCGAGCGGGCGGACCACGCCTTCCGCGCGGTCCGGCTGGAGCGCGGAAGACACGAACTGGAATTTTCCTATCAGCCAGCATCCTTCCGCATAGGACTATGGACCAGCATCGCCGGGCTGATGTCCTTCATCGGGTTTGCCTGCATCCTGGTAATTGACAGGAAAAATTTTGGATCATCCGGTTTATTGGTACCTGAGCAAAAAGCTTGCGTTTATCGCTATATAGGCTTCCAGCGTAGAAAGGGAAAAGGCCGGAAATGGTCAAGGCCCTCCTGAGTCGCAAAGAACTTATATTTAACTTCTTCCAGTTCCCGGAAGAATGGCGGCACAGGGTGCGACAACCAACCTCGGAGAAAACTTCTTCCGCCACTTTCGGAGGTTTTTGAGCAGGTTTCCGG
>CAZOMR010000325.1:0-2765 GCA_964580655.1 uncultured bacterium | reverse complement strand
TGCGCCAAGGGGAAATCTCTCTCCTGGGTGCTCCCACAAGCTAAAATTAAATCTCCGCCCCTTAAAAATGTCTCCGCGATGTTGATTATGCATCAACCTTAAGAAAAATTCCTTTCAGCCAGCCACCTTATTCATCATCAAGGGGATGGTTTTCGGAATCGCTGCGCAGAGCCCGGATCTCTTGAAGAGTTCTGAATACCTGTGTTATACTTGTTAATCTTATCCATGGCACAGCAACTGACTTGATCAAGGAGGGTAATTTTTATGGAGGAACTTAAGCAGTATCTATCTCTCGAGATAATGCACATAGCTCTCTACCAGTATCTACTGGCATTCCTGGCTGTTCTCGCAGGGTTTGTGCTCAAGCAGATATCTTCCTGGATAACGGATCGGCTTTGCAAGATAACCCGGGAGAGCCGCTTCAAGATCGGCGATGTTCTCGTAAACTCGATTGCCCCTCCTCTGGGATGGGCGTTTTTGATCGGGGGACTCTACCTTGCGACCCTGGCTTTGCCCCTGCCGGATGACCCGGTGGATGTGCGCTACTTTGTAAACGCGCTGGTGCGCTCTGCGCTGGCAGTGCTTTTTGTCTGGTTCGGCATCCGGCTTATTAACCAGTTGACTGATATGTGGATGGAAAAGGCCAAGGTCACGGAGACCAGGCTTGATGAACAGTTTATCCCCATCGTCCGGTCAAGCTCAAAGGTGTTTTTTGTGATCATCGGGGTAGTGCTGTTTCTTCAGAACCTCGGTTACTCCGTGACGAGCCTGCTTGCCGGTGTGGGTCTCGGGGGCGCGGCCATAGCCCTGGCCTCCAAGGACACCCTGTCCAATCTTTTCGGGTCATTGGTTATCTTCATGGATAGGCCTTTCCACATCGGCGACTGGATAGAGGTCGGCGATATTGAGGGCACAGTGGAGGAAGTGGGTCTTCGAACCACGCGCATTCGCACCTTTGCCAACAGCGTTATCACCCTGCCCAATGCCTCTCTGACCACCACCGCGATCAATAACTGGTCTCGCATGAAGAAACGGAGAATTAAAACCACCATCGGGCTTACCTATGATACGGGGCCGGAGAAAATGGCAGAGGCTGTGAAGATGATACGAGAGCTTATAAAAAGTGATCCCAATATCCGCGACGACTTTTATCTCGTGAACTTTGACAGCTTCGGTGCTTACAGCCTGGACATCTTCATTTATTGCTTTACCGTAACCACGGACTGGACCGAGTTCTTGAACGCAAAGCAGGAGTTCCTGCTGAATATAATGAGCGGAATACACGACCTGGGCCTGAATTTCGCTTTCCCCACTCAGAGTCTGCACCTGGAATCATTGCCCGGGGAAATGGATTCCCTGACGCGAGAGAGGCCTCATTAAAGAAGGCACAAGTAAATTCATTAGACGGGAAATAAAGGAGGGAAACATGCGGGATATGAAAATGTATATCTTTATCATTCTGGTAGGGCTCGGGGTTGCGGCGACCGGTGGTCTCGCGGCTGAAACCGAGACGCTCTCGAACATAACCCAGATCAACGATGATGGATTCGGAACTCCGGCCAACAAGTATGCCTTTTCAATTGCCGTGTACAAGGACTCTCTTTATGTCGGAACACTCAATATCAAGAGGATGCCGGGGATGGCGCGATTTTTCTCCGCCACCAGTGCGACCAGAGCCACCGAGGGCGCGGAGATCTGGCGTTATGATGGCGACGGGACATGGACGCAGGTAGTGAAAGCCGGGCTGGGTAACTACAATAACTTTGGAGTGAGGAAGATGTTTGCGGCCGGGGACTGCCTTTACGGGGTGACAGCGAACCACGATGACGGTATGGAGGTCTGGCGCACCTGCGACGGGGATGACTGGGAGATTGTGGCCGACCGCGGCTTCGGGGACAGCATGAACACCTCGGGCCGGGGACTCGGTTCTTTCAAGGGCTATATTTATGTCGGCGTCGAGAACAGAAAAAACGGGGCCCAGCTATGGAGGAGCGCGGACGGGCTCGAATGGGAGAAGGTGGCGGATAAGGGCGTCAGTGATTCCGGCAACTTCTGGCTTTCCGACTTTGCCGAGTTCAAGGGCGCACTCTACATGGGCACGCTCAATATCCGGGGTATGCAGGCATACCGCACCCGGGACGGCGTGAACCTGGAAAAAATCTTTGACAGCGGGCTTGATAAAATAACGAACACGGCAGGTATGAAGCTCATCGTGTTTAACGACAGGCTCTATATATCAACAATGGACTTTTTGAAAGGCTTCGACCTGTATGCGAGCGAAGACGGCGTGAATTTCCAAAGGGTTCTTCAAAAGGGATTCACCAATAAGCACTATGCCTACCTGTGGCAGATGGAGGAATATAACGGAAGGCTTTACGCAGGCACCTACCATCACAAGGCCACGGTTCTGCCCACTGGCAGGTTCGCCCTCCTCTCAAGCGCGGATGGAAAGAACTGGATCGTTGAAGATGACTCTGCGTTCGGAAATCCGTGGTATTACGGAGTCCGGACAATGGCTGTATACGACGGAAGGCTTATCATAGGCACAGCCTCGGCCAAGTATGGCTGTAAGATATTTATGGCCAGAGGCAAATAGGTCTTACTTATATTCTTGGAGGCATAGTTCCAGGACTTCCACGAGGTTTTTCTGAAGTTCATCCAGCGTGGCTCCCTGCGTATGCGCGCCCGGAATACCGGGCACAATGCCTACATACAGGCTGGTCTCAAGATCCCATTCTACATAAGCTGTAAAAGTCATAATTAAT
>CAZOMR010000324.1:0-2848 GCA_964580655.1 uncultured bacterium | reverse complement strand
ACAACTTTTGGAAATCCCAGGGCCACTTGACCACCATTTATGTCGCACACCCTCGCGGTGAGGCTTGATTGATCTCAGCTATTCGATTTAGTAGAATTTTCAGGTTTTTTCGGAGGCGTCCCTGGGCGGAGATTCTGAGTTTTTTCTTGCGTGCTCTTGAGCCCATTTGGGCGCCTCATACCAGCACTTGATGTCGAATGGTTTTTCCGCGCCAAAGTCTTCCTTGAGATTCTTGATGCGGTTCTCGCAGTCAGCCCTTTTGTTGTAAAAGCGCCAGGCCTCGATAAGAATAAGGTTTGATTTTAGATAACATCCCTATTCTAAATCGGAAAGAGGCAACTGCATTATTTGGGTTGAATCCTGGAGTCAGTGTTTTTCCTGGTATCTGCGCTTGTATTCCGCCTTGTAGTCTGCGACTGCCCTGGCATAGGAGTATTTGATTGAGGGATCAACCTGCCAGGAGATATTTACCTCGCATTTACATGCTGGAATTTTTACCGCATCTCCTTCCGGTGAAACCTGCGAGCCGTTTACGGTAATACCTTTCACTTTTGCGAAGAAGGGAATATGGAGGATCACGGGTTCCGGGGGCTCCTTCCATGATGGCTCGAATTCAATGTTGATCCCTCCCTCTCTCGCTTTTGCCCTGAGGTTTACCGTTCCGAAACAGGTCACAGCGCGTTTCACGGAGAAGGAATCTCCGGGCTTGACCCACTCAGGCGATATGGCGGAGAGAAGATGCAGTGTCCGGCCTTGTTCACGGATGAACATCATCCGGAGCAGGGTATTCATGACTGCGGCATACCAGCCGTGCGGCGTGAAGTTGCATATCTGAATTCCGGGCACACCCATGCAGTAGTCGCGGTTGGACCACGGGAACACGCTGAATTCAAATCCCTCGTGGCAGGAGCCGGTATGGAGTAGCATGGCGTAGAATTCCTTTATCGCCAGCTCCTGCTCGCCCCGGATAAGAGCTGTCTGGGCCACGCGTTCGGTGAGGTAGTGGTGCATGGAGTTCCGGTAGGTCGCAATACCCTCGGCCATGTGATTCTCGCGATAGTGCTTGAAAGTGGCTGTGACGAGCGGATCGAATGGATCGAGAAGATGCCCGGGATAGACCGCAAGCAGGTTTCCCCAGTCTATTCCGTCAGGCGCATCCATGCCGGGAGGGATGATGCCGTTGTTTTTCGCGCTTACTTTGCGTAGCTGGGCCATGAAGTGGTCGTAGTATTCATCGCGAAAATTCTGAAAGCCCTCCGCGGCCTCGTGCTCGCCTGCCGCGTGCGCCACCCTGACCGCGCCGTCAAGGCCCATCAATGCCCAGAAGTTGTGACCGGTGTAGCGGCCTATGATCTGCTCGTTGTCCATGGCGTTTGTGGGAGGCATAAGCCCGAAGGGGTCTTTGTCCAGTTTGTCCTGGAGCCAGCCCACGGCTTTTTCCACTGCGGGAAAAACCTCGCAGGCGAACGCGGCATCATGCGTCAGCCGGACATGCTCGCCGAAGGCGAAGAGACTCTGGCCGAAGCCATCCAACTGGCCCGGTTGAGATAGAAAGTTCCCGTCTTCATCCTGGTATTTGAGAAAATGCCGAAGCACTTTTTCTGCTGTTTCAGGGAAATTCCAAAAGTCATACATGCGGGCGAAAAAGAATCCGTCCCGGAGCCAGAAGCGATTATACTGAAACCGGTTGACAACATGCTGGATTTCATTCTCGGAGATGATGTTCTGGCACATGAAGTTGTGGACCCGGTAGGCCTTGCTCGCGAAAGTTACCTTGTTCTCCGGAACGATGATGTCCATGCCGGGCGCGAGAATTGAGTCCCAGAAGGATTCCATTTTTTCAAGATAGCCTTCAAAGTCAGCTCCCTTGAGCTCCGTGATCGAGCTTTGATCCGAGGCGGACATTGGACGGAAGGGCATCTTGAAGGTGAAGCTCTCGGACCGGCCAGGGCCAAGCTCGATAGAGTATGATGCCAGGCACACCGGCTTTTGTCTCTTCGTGCACTTGAAGGGCTGATGATATGCCTTGCCGACCTCGGCCCATTTTCTTGAAGGAGCCTTGTCCCAGAGGTAAATGATCTTCTGGTCCCGGGTTGCGTATTCATGGGTCATCTCGTATTTCCAATTCGGGTTGAACCGGATGTTCTTGCGCATGCCTGGCTGGCGATGGTCAGAGCCGCCGAACTCAAAGCCCACAGCGAATTCAGCCCTCTTTGGACTTTCTCCGGGGTTCCGGGCGGTTATCCGAATGAAGTTGACGGGAATAGACTCGAAATTCTCCGCAAGCCAGTATTGAAACGCCTGGACCTCATAGAGAATTCCTTGTTTTTCAAACTGATAGTTGATGCAGGGAAGGTAACCGCGGTAAAGGGTCCAGATGCGCTTAGAGATTGCCTCCAGGTTCTGGCCTGCGAAGAATTCAAGTTCAGCCGATCCGGTGAAGAGGTGTCCTTCAGGTGTTATCTGGGTCGCATACCTTTCCCCCGGTAACCCCATCTGATAGGACGGCCTGGAAAAGTATGAGAAGGGCCCGGTATCTTCATCAATACCAGGGTCCACCATTCTTCGCTCCTGCGTCTTCAGGACGGCCTTGAATATCGCGTTGAAAATCAATGTCTGGATCGTGCTTGAAGGCTGGTTGCGGATGTCCCTTTTGTCCCGGAATGAAACCGGATTTTTACTAAGTCCACTGATAATCGGCATGGCAACTACTCCTGAAAGGAATGCCAGTATCAAATACTTTCGCATGAATTCTACCCCCCTCGAAATCCTGCCCCTTTTATTAACAAGAACCGATGAGAAAGGCAAGAAAAGAGGGAGGGTGTGCGACATAAATGGTGACTTTTTT
>CAZOMR010000323.1:0-2879 GCA_964580655.1 uncultured bacterium | reverse complement strand
AACCTGTACAGCCACTTTACTTTCACTGCCAGAGGTGATAGTATAACCACACGCTCCGGGTGTATTCCCGGGGGCCGGCAAAAAGGAGGTGGTAGATTTGGTGCTGGCAAAAGATGATAAAGCGGAATTGATAAAGACCTATCAGAAACATGATCGGGACACCGGGTCCCCGGAGGTCCAGGTCGCCCTGCTAAGCGGTCGGATTGACTACCTGACTGAACACATCAAGAACCATCCCAAGGATCACCATTCCCGCCGAGGCCTGCTCAAGCTTGTGGGACAGCGGCGCAAGCTACTCGAATACCTGAAGCGCAAGGACATACAGCGCTATCGGCAGATTATCGAGGGACTGGGTCTGCGGCGCTAAGGGTCTGCCGGGGAGGCTTTGGAACCGAAGGATAAACCTGTTCATTCTGGGGCAGAATTCAGGACAGAAAGAAGGAAAGCGGAATGTACAAAAGGGTAAGTATCAACTTTGCCGGACGTGAGCTTGCACTGGAGGTGGGAAAGGTGGCGCGGCAGGCTCATGGATCGGTTCTTGTGAGCTACAGCGACAACAAGGTGCTGGTCACTGCGGTTGCGTCATCGGAAAAGCGTGAGGGAGTTGATTTTATTCCACTCACAGTCAATTACCAGGATAAATTCTATGCATCCGGTAAGATACCGGGCGGATTTTTCAAGCGCGAAGGCCGGCCTACAGAGGCCGAGACATTGAACTGCCGCCTGATTGACAGGCCATTGAGGCCGCTTTTCCCCAAAGGCTGGAATTTCGAGACCCAGATTATGCCCACAGTGTTGAGCGCGGACCAGGAGGCAAATACAGGAGTGCTGGCGCTAATCGGCGCAAGCGCGGCGCTGGAGATCTCGGACATCCCGTTCATGGGACCAATAGCCGCGGTGGCAGTGGGACGCGTGGACGGCCAGTTCATCATTAATCCATCGCGCTCTCAACTTGAGCAGAGCGACATTGACCTCGTAGTGGCTGGAAACTCTGAAGGCGTGATCATGGTCGAGGGAGGCTCCCGGATGGCTTTGGAAGAGGACATTCTTGATGCAGTGTTTTTTGCCCTTGAAGAGATGAAGCCCATCCTGGAGATACAGGATAAACTCCGCGAGCAGATGGGAGTCTCCAAACGGGAATTTCAGCCGGCCGAGATGCATGAGGAACTCAGACAAAGGATAACCTCCAGAGCCCAGCCTGTGATGGAAGAGGCTCTCAATTGTCCACAAAAGGTTGAGCGACACGGCAGGATTCACGAACTGTGGACAGGGATCAAGGCAGAGATTGAGGCTGACGAGGCTCTTGCCGGAAGGACGAATGAGGCCAAGGCCATACTCAATGAGATGGAGCGGAACCTGGTGCGCCAGCGCCTGATAGAGGCTGGCGAGCGCATTGACCACCGGGGATTCGACGAAGTGAGGCCTGTCACCTGCGAGGTGAGCCTGCTTCCGCGATGCCACGGCTCTGCCCTGTTCACCAGGGGAGATACACAGGCCATTGTGGTAACAACACTCGGCACCAGGGAGGATGAAAAGCTTATAGAGCACCTGGACGAGGAGTATTTCAAGACATTCTATCTGCATTACAATTTCCCGCCTTTCTCAGTCGGCGAGACCAGCTTCCGGCTAGGCCCTGGCCGCCGCGAGATAGGGCACGGAGCCCTGGCCGAGAAGGCCCTCGCACGCGTGCTTCCCTCACATGAGGATTTCCCTTATACCATCCGCGTGGTCTCGGACATCCTTGAATCAAACGGTTCAAGCTCCATGGCTACTGTGTGCGGCGCCAGTTTGAGCCTGATGGATGCAGGCGTGCCGCTCCAGGCTCCCGTGGCGGGTATAGCCATGGGTCTTATAAAGGAGGCTGAGGGCAAGTTTCATATCCTTTCCGACATCATCGGCGATGAAGACCATTGCGGAGATATGGACCTGAAGGTGGCCGGCACAGCGGAAGGGATCACCGCGGTTCAAATGGACATCAAGATCAGCGGCGTGACCAAGGAGATCATGCGCAAGGCACTGCAGAAGGCGCACCAGGGCCGGCTACATATTCTGGAGGTGATGAACCAGACTTTGTCCGCGCCCAGGCCCGAGCTTTCTCCCTATGCCCCGCGGGTTATCACCATGCAAATTCCCATTGAGAAGATCAAGGATGTCATCGGTCCGGGAGGAAAGATTATCAAGGGAATTATCGAGCGCACCGGGGCCACTATTAATGTAGATGATGACGGGAAGATTCGCATCGCCTCGATCAATGGTGAGGCGAATGATGAGGTCATCCGGATAATCCGCGAGATCACACAGGAGGCCGAGGTTGGCGCTGTGTATAATGGCAGGGTCAAAAAGATCATGGATTTCGGCGCGTTTGTGGAAATCTTTCCCGGCACGGATGGCCTTGTCCATATTTCACAGCTTGAGAACCACAGGGTTGGAAGGGTCTCGGACGTGCTCCGGGAAGGAGATGAGGTTGTTGTCAAGTGCATCGGCGTGGACCCGGATGGAAAGGTCAGTCTGAGCAGAAAGGCAGTTCTCGATCGTCAGCCAAAAGGGAAACAGGGAGATAAATAGTGGAGTGCTGTTAAATATGCAGGGCTTTTTCCTGCCTGCAATCAGTCTTCATCAGGGTCACACAAATCATGAGCCTCCTTAATCTGGCCCCAGAAATCCAGAACCATATCCTCAACCTGCCTAAAACTGCAAACAGGCCTGATATATCTGAACGCTCCTTGAGGCATATTACTCAACTGGAAAATAAAAGAGAACAAGTGGCAACTTTCCAGGAGATAATAGAAAAATAGAAGCTATCCAACTTTGATAACTTTAACCCAAATTGAGCGTTTTTATTGTAACAAAGGTTTTTGCCCTGGGCAAATTGGGAACGG
>CAZOMR010000322.1:0-2899 GCA_964580655.1 uncultured bacterium | reverse complement strand
CAAGGCTCTCCACCCAGGACCTCATCGCCCAGCTCCGCGCCGAGCTGTGGGGCAAGGCCATAGGTTATGAAGGGTTTTGGGGAAAGGAAAATGCGAAAGAATTAAATGATACGGATGGGCAGAGAATCGCACAGGATAATTTCAGGGGCTTCAGGGAAACCCCGGCCGTTGCCCAGAACCCCCGGAAATTAAATCCCCACCTCCCCTCCGCCGTCCTATATGCGACAGGATAAAGGAAAATTTGAAAAGGAGGCCCCGCTCAGCCTATATTAAAAGGGCCAAACACGAGGCTTTGCAACAGCAAAGCTTCTGTTACGGAGGGCAAACCCTGGGATTTTTTCCTTCATTGGTTTTCGCTTGTGTCTCTTTTTACAGGTCAGCATAGGCAATGAGGCGGGGGTTGTCAAGTGGAAATTTTTCATAGTTCACATCAGATAGTTCAGAGTTCATAGTTCACAGAAATTTTGACTTTGAAGTATGAACTTTTGTCAATAGGTGCCGCTGAATTGAGGGTTGAAAATGGGGTTTGTTTTTCGTTCCTGGCCGAGTGTTGTTTCAGGGCCGTGTCCTGGAAGGACGCGGAGGGAGTCCGGGAGGTTTTTCAGTCGCTCACGCAGGCTAAGGCTCAGTTCTTTGAAATTCCCTCGCGGAAGGTCCCATCGGCCCACGCCGCCTGCAAAAAGCAGGTCTCCGCTGAAAAGGACATCATCAATCAGGAGCGAGATGCTACCGGGAGAATGCCCCGGGGTATGAATAACCCGCAAAGCGCTTCCGCAAAAGGGTATCTCATCGCACTCCGTGATCTCCCTGATCTCAAGCCTCATCCAGATCAGGCCGAGAATACTCCTCCGGCGGACATCAGCGGGATGTGCAAGCACCTCTGCCCCGGTCTTTCTCTGGAGAAAAGGGCTGGCCGAGATATGGTCAATGTGGCCGTGAGTGAGGATGATGTAGCGGGGCCTGGCCCCGAGTTCCTTTAGATGTCTGAGAATTCTCCTTCCAGACCCTCCGGGATCAATCACCACTGCGTCTCTGCTATCCTCGCAAAAAAGTATGTAGCAGTTGGCCTGAAAAACGCCGACAACGAGCCTCTGAACTCTAAAAGCCATGCCTCAATCGGTCACTCTTTAGGCAGGAGTATTCGGAGTTCATCACCTGGATGTATCACGGCGTCCGATTCAAGCTGGTTCCAGCTCATGATGTCGGTTGCCCGGAGCCTGAATCTTCGAGCGATGGCCCAGAGGTTGTCGCCCCTTCGGACCGTGTAGGTTATCTCGCGGCCCGGTGAAGGCGGCCCATAAAGGATGGTCCCGGTTTGATTGAGCCTTGTCAAAAGCTTCCGCTCATTATCCTGAGGAAGGTAGAGTGCTATTTTATCTCCGGGCTTCAGGCTCCGGTGATACCGTATGTGGTTCCACCCTTTTATCTGGGTGGTTGAGACCCCTGCCCTCTGCGAGATGTCCCACAAGGTGTCTCCCTCCCGAATAACATAGCTCGTGGCTACAAGGCCCCTGGCCTTTAGCTCTGCGGACGAAGGCTGAGCCTTCGCGGCAGGCCTTTTGGGGCGAGCCCTCGCGTATGTGGGACGAACCACCGGCGGCGCCCTGTCCAGGGGCACCGGGATGATAATGCTCTTTCCGGCCACGATCCGATGCCGGTTTCTGATGCCGTTCATCTGCATGATAGGATATATGCTTGTCCGGTATTTCCCCGCTATCACGGACAGCGTCTCGCCTTCATGCACAATGTGCCGGCGGAATGTAACCCTCTCTCTCGCAGGAAGGCTCTCGTATGCCACGCGGAATGTCTCGGCCTTGCCAGCCGGGACATTGACCTCGCATCTCTCCCCGGGAGGAGTGCACCAGCGGAGCAATGCCGGGTTAAGAATTTTCAGCTCATGGTAGGTGCACCCGCAAAGCCGTGCGATGACACGCAGGTCCGTGGCGTCCGGCACAACCACGGCCTCAGTGCGCAGAGGTTTTTCCTTCTTGATATTATTAAACCCGAAGGCCTCCGGGTTCTTGGCGATGATTGCCGCGGCGATCATGCGGGGAATGTAATCGCGGGTCTCGAGCTTGAGGTAGGAGTTCTCAATCATCTCCCAGTAGTCCTCGGTCTCTGAATACTTGATAGCCCGCTGAATCTTGCCCTCACCCGCATTGTAGCTGGCCGCGGCAAGAGTCCAGTCCCCGAAGCGGGCATAAAGGTCCTGGAGGTAGCTGATGGCGGAATCAGTGCTCTTGACCGGGTCGCGGCGCTCATCCACCCAGTAGTTGATCTCAAGCCCATACCTCCGTCCGGTATACGGCATGAACTGCCAGATGCCGCCTGCCCCTGCCCGGCTACGGGCATAGGGGTTGAACCCGCTTTCTATCAAAGCCAGGTAAAAGAAATCCTCTGGCAGGCCCTCGTCCCGGAGCCGACCCCGAATCATATCCTCGTATCGGCCGGACCTCGCAAGCCACCGCTCCATTACCGGCCGGCCATGATGCGTGAAGTAGTCCAGGTAAAAGTTGATCCTCGGATGGTAGGAAAGCGGGAAGTCAAATTGAAAGTCGAGCGAGCGCTCTAGATATATAGAATCCTCTGTGCCGAGCTCATCAAGAACATCCTCCAGGGGCAATGACTTGGAGGCAAGGCCGTGGACCGGGATCGCAGGCTTGAGAGAAATCTCATCGGAAGAGGCTCCGGCACCCAGCCACGGGAAACAGATGATAAGGCCCAGCCCTAAAAGAGCCGGCCACCGATGATTCACTGCCAATCTATCCACCGAAGACACATGGGAATTATAAAACAAAACCGGATAAATTCAAAATTGAGGGGGTGTGCGACATAAATGGTGACTTTTTTCATTCTCGGCCGTAGAGGCGCTGCTTGCTTCGCCCTTTGAGGGCAGGGC
>CAZOMR010000321.1:0-2913 GCA_964580655.1 uncultured bacterium | reverse complement strand
ATTGAAATAAAAAAGGAATCTCAAATTAGTGGCTAATTATTGGGGGAACTTCACCTTCACGCAAGAAAATTCAAGGCGTGATCACAGGATAGATGCCGGCTTGAGGCCACGGCTTGAATTTGACTCCCTGGTCCTTGAGCACCGGCCTATATGCCCGGACCCTGGCCTTGAATCCCTTGAATTCACGGTTATCCTTTGGCGACCAGAGAACCTCGGAGAGCGCGAGAGTCCGGGGAAAGAGCTTGTAGTCAATCTTATCCTGCGGAGCACGCTCCCCCCACATGCATGCCTCGCCGCCCAGAATCCATTTCTCCTGATCCGGGCTAAGGCCTTCAGGGACCGGATCAAAAAGATACCCTTTCTTCATGCTCCACATCCACTCGGGATAATCAAAATACCAGGGATTCACAGGGGACACGATAACCCCGCGGCCTGCAAGCGCGGCCTCTCTTGCCTTCTCAAGGTTGTGCCAGGCCTGCACCACCGCGCCCTCCGGCGCATAGTCCACTATCTCGTCCCAGCCGATCATCCGCCGATCGTAATTCGCAAGTATCTTTGCCACCCTGCCGACAAAGTAGGACTGAAGCCCGCGATTACCCTCCAACCCCTTTTCCTCGGCCAGGGCCTTGCAACGAGGGTCATCCAGCCAGTCTTTGGGCATGACCTCGTCGCTCCCTATATGGATATACCCTGAGGGAAAAAGCAATACAACCTCGCGGATCAACTCATCAATAAACTGGTAGGTGTCCTCCCTGCAGGGGCACATGGCGTTTCGATGAATACCCCATATCTTGCTGACCTCGACCTCCTCCCCGGAACAGGAAAGCTCAGGATACCCCGCAAGCATCGCGGTGCAGTGCCCCGGCATCTCTATCTCAGGGATCACTGTTACATGGCGCGAATCCGCGTATGCGATAAGGTCCTTGATCTCTACTTGTGTGTAATACCCGCCTGCACCGCCGACCTCGTGGAGCCGCGGGAACCCCTTGACCTCAAGCCGCCAGCCCTGGTCGTCTACCAGGTGAAAGTGAAGAACATTGAGCTTGAGATGGGAGATCAGGTCAACATACCGTTTGACAAACTCCATGGAAAGAAAATTCCGCGCAGGGTCAAGGTGAAGTCCGCGGTGAATAAACCTCGGATAGTCTAATATGACGACCGAAGGGATGACCCAGCACTCGCCATCTTTGCGCAGAAGCTGGAGCAATGTCATGCCCGCATTGAAGAACCCATGCGCACACGATGCAACAAGCACAACCTCTCCTCCAGATTCTTCGGACCAGCTTACCTCCAGCCGGTAGGCCTCCGGCCCGTGTATTATAAGCTCCGGGTCCGTGGTATCTATCTTCAGCGCGATCTGCCCTGGCGCGAACTCATGTAATTGAACAATCTTTAGTTCAATGCCGGTGCGAGCCCTGATTTTGTCGCAGATGATTCTGCCCGTGGAAAGCACATCCGCCGGAGCATCCGGAGAGACCACCATTAACATCTCCTGTCTCAGCGCGAAACTCCCGGACCCGCGCTCAACCTGCACAGGATAGGGTATAAGCGGGAGTTCCCCGGATGAGCCTTCCCTCCACACCGAAAGCCCCAGAATCCCGAATCCGACGAAAATTAATATTATGATTGATCCCGCCTTTCCTAAAAGTCTATCGGACATTTGCTCCCTCCTAAACCTCCGTGATTCTTTTCAACGCGCGGACTGTATCTTCGAATTCCTTGAGGATCCTCTGGATCAGTTCATCGCATGTTGGTTCATCCTGGATCAGGCCGGAGATCTGCCCGGCCATGACCGAGCCGTTCTCCGCATCACCCTGGACAAAGGCGAGATTCATCTTGCCAGAACCGAAAAGTGCCATCTCCATTTTGGAGCGGCCAGTGTCTTCCATGTGCAGGAACTCCTCGGCCATGCGGTTTTTGATCACACGCACTGGCAGGCCCGTGATGTTTCCGGTAACCACCGTATCCTCGCACTTCGCGCCGAGAATTTTCTTCTTGGCATTCTCATGCGCCGGAGATTCCTTTGTCACGACAAACCGGGTTCCCATCTGGATCCCCTCCGCACCCAGCGCGAATGCCGCGGCCATGCCGCTTCCATCCGCAATTCCTCCTGCGGCTACAAGCGGAATCTTGACAACCTCCCGCGTCTGGGGGATCAGGATCATGGTGGTATGCGTGCCCACATGACCGCCCCCCTCCAAGCCCGAAACGATAACCCCGTCCGCCCCGTCCTCCTCGGCGCGCAAAGCCGCCTTGACCGTGGGCACCACAGGAAAGCTCATCACACCACCCGGCTTCAGGACCTCAATAATCTTGCGCGGGTTGCCCGTGCCGTATGTGGCGACGAGAACCTTTTCATCTATCAGCACCTCGAGAATATCCTTGATCATCGGGTGCAGGGAGATGATGTTCACGCCGAACGGCTTGTCAGTCAGACCCTTGAGCGCCCTTATCTCATCGCGCATTCGCTGGGGAGTAAAAATAGTGCCGCCGATTATCCCCAGCCCGCCTGCGTTGCTTACCGCGGCCACCAGCGGCGCAAAGCTCACCCACGCCATCGCACCCTGAAGAATCGGATACTCAATGCCGAAAACATCGCATACACGCGTTTTTAGCATCTGCCCATCTTCTCAAGAAAAATCTCTTCAATATTAGGGGAAGCCTCTCGATTTGTCAACAGCAAGGCGGGCAGGACATTCCCCAAAATTTTGAGTTCCAAACAAGGTTGTCTGAGGAGAGAGAAGATCAGTGCGGTCCCGAGGGGTATTAAGAATTGACGGCAATCCAGAGCGAGGGAAGCGAACGAGTGGTGAATAACGAAAAATCAACGACCAAAGTAATTGTCAAAAAGCACATGGCCAGGCATTTTGTCAAGGCTCGCAGACCACCTTCGGTGGCGCCCGCAGGGCGGCC
>CAZOMR010000320.1:0-2921 GCA_964580655.1 uncultured bacterium | reverse complement strand
CTTTTGATGTCCATCTTTTCAAGCCTCAGGTACTGTTAAACCGGAAGAACCAAAAAAGTTCAGTATCTCACGGATTATTTTTCCACTATCCCTGTCAGGATGAAGCCACTTTGTTTCCCCTTGCGCGCGCATCCAGGTCAACTGTCGGCGGGCATAATGGCGGGTCTTTTGTTTTGTGTCGAATACTGCCTGATCCAGGTCGAGCTTTCCATCCAGATAAAGGTGCAACTGGCGGTATCCGAGAATCTTCTGGGATTTAAGTTCCGGGCCGTAGCCCTGGTCGCGCAAGCCTATCAATTCATCAAGAAACCCCCCCTTCATCATATCATCAACTCGCGCATTGATCCGATGGTAAAGCTCATTCCTTTCAAGGTCAAGCCCTATCATGAGCACCTGATAGGGGCAGGTCTTCTCATGCTCGCTGAAGTGCTCCGAGAGAGTTCTTCCCGTAAGCTCATACACCTCCAGAGCGCGGATGAGTCTCTTGGTATCATGCGGGTGAATCCGGTTGGCAGATTCAGGGTCTATCTGCCGAATTCTCTCATGCAGTACCCCAGGCCCGTTTTGATCCGCATCCTTTCTCAGCCTCTCGCGCAGTGCGGCGTCTTTTGCCGGGCCGGGAAAAAGTCCCTGAAGCAATGCACGGAGATAAAATCCTGTCCCTCCCACGACCAGCGCCATTTTCCCGGATTTATCTAACCGGGAGATTATTCCTGCGGCCTGCTGGCGGAATTCCGCGGCGCTGAAATCCTGATCCGGGTTAACCACATCAATGAGATGATGTGCGATGCCGTGCCAATCCTTTTCCGGGAGCTTGGCCGTGCCTATGTCCATCCCCCGATACACCTGTGCCGAGTCAGCGCTGATGATCTCGGGCTTCATGCCGTGAGCAGAAAGCGCGTTCGCGGCCTGGATCGCAAGACGCGATTTCCCCGAAGCGGTCGGCCCGCTCACGATTGCGAGCTTTTGTTTTCCGGACACGAGTCCTTGCCCCACTTAACGCGGGATAACCGGCAAAATGATGTGCGATGGATAAGTCTTGTCGTGATAGATGGTCTGGTTCGCCACGATGATATTATCCAGACCCTCCTCCCCTCCTGCGTTGGTGTTCCGATCGTATTGCGGGAAGTTGCTGGATGAAATTTCTACTGCGATGCTGTGTCCTTCCAGGAAGAGATTGCTCGTGGCCCACAGGTCAATCACATACTCGTAGACCTTTCCCGGTTGGATCAGAGACGGGTTCTGGTATCCGTCGCGGTAGCGTGCACGGATGATGCTGTTCTGGATGTTACGGGAATACCCATTCGGTGAAATGTCAACCAGCTTGGCTGTAAAGTCGGTATCCTTTGCGCTGGATGATGCATAGAGTATCATCTGGATCGGCCCGGTCAATTCAATGCTCTCGGAGAGAGGCGGCGTGACATAAACGAGAACATCCTCGCGCTTTTCGACCCTGGACTGGTCAGCTGGTCCGGGCTTGAAATGCTTGCTTGCGAGAAAATATCCCCCAAGGGTGGGCACGGGATCACGCGGGTCATAGTCATATTTGTCAGGCGGCTCGTTTCCCGGGGGCTCAGTGGAGAGCCGTCCGTCCCCGGAGACGGAGTTTGCATGGCCCTGGCTGTGGAGGTAATAGTTCGTGTATATGGTTCGAGCAAGGGGCCACTCGTATTCATCCCGCCAGATATTCTCTCCCATCACGAAAATTTTTACAGGCGCGTCTTCTCCTGCTCCGTTATCAACACCCTTGAGCCAGTAATCAAACCATCCGATGAACTCCCTTCCGAAATTCTGAATTCCCCCGAGTCGATCTTTTTCCATCTTCGAGCTTGGAATACCGTGAGTCCAGGGGCCGATGATGATCCGTGTCTTCCTCGCATTCCCCTGCCCTTCCTCTTGAATTCTGACAAAGTCCTCGATCTGTGCTCCAAGAAAAAGGTCATACCAGCCCGCGATAAGTAAAGAAGGAACGCTCACCCTGGAGTAAAACTGGTCGAAGTTGAGCTGGGGAACATCCTCTATGTCACCGGGGTGCTTGAGCCAGGGTTCCATGCCTTTCTCAATTGTGCCCGGCTCGGCCAGCTCGGAATCCACATCAATGGGAATTGCATCGCGCAAGGGCTCGTTGTACCAGCCCTGTGTAAGGTCTGCCTCTACCCTTCCCTCTTTGCCCTCCTTCTCAAGCCGGGCCTGCTCCATGCCCGCATTCCAGGGCTTTATCGTAAGGTGCTCCAGCGCGCCCCCCCGGAACACTATCTCCTTCATCGAGCCGCTTGTATAAAGCGGGTTGAGGCAGGTAAGCGCAGGATTGTCAGGTGCGGCCTCCCATTGGGTATAGCCGAAATAGCTTCCGCCCCACATACCGAGGTTGCCGTCAAACCAGGGCTGTTCCGTGACCCAGGCCGTGGCGTCGTGTCCATCTTCATACTCAAAGATCATGGGAAAATACTGGCCCTCCGAGTCAAATGTCCCCCGTGTGTCCTGGGCAAGGAAAACATAACCCCTTTTGGCAAAAAATTTACCCAGGGTCTCTATCATCAGGACATCTGTCCCGTATGGTAGGCGCGTCATGATCGCAGGATATTCCCCCTCGGCTTTCGGCCGATAGATGTCCGTGGCAAGCCTTACTCCGTCCTGCATCGGCACCATCACATTCCGCTCTAAAACAATCGCTTCGTGGCCAGGGTCCACGCCCAGGCCCAGTGCCACTACCCTGGCACACCCGCTGAGAATCAAGCCCAGAACCAAGAGCAGATTCAAGGCTAAAAACTTTTCTCTATTATGCAACCTCATCAGAACCATCCTCCTTTTTGCTTCTTTTTATAGAATACTCGACTGCGAGATGTCAACTTGAATCTTTTCAGCAGGTGTGCGACATAAATGGTGATTTTTTTCATTCTCGGCCGTAGAGGCTCTGCTTG
>CAZOMR010000319.1:0-2921 GCA_964580655.1 uncultured bacterium | reverse complement strand
TTGATTTTTCATGACCCTTTATGGATCGCTCGCCGGCACAAGCTTTTCGGCTCTTACACTTGTTGAAATCAAAAAATTCTTACACCCATTTGATTTACAGAAGAATCAGGGTTATTTTCGGGGAATGTCCTGCTCTCCCATGGCTATTTTCCATTCAGACAGCGCGGAATAGAGGTACCTCGCTCGACGCAGTTCCTGCAAAAAAGGCTCTGCGCTTTTTGGTTCCCAGACCAGACGCACTCCTCTTGCCATGCTTTGTTCCGGACCAGTCAGGCCAAGATAAAGTCCCTCCAGCACCCTGGATGCGAATTCGGAGATAGGCCTGCTTTCGTCAAACAGGTCCCACGCGGCCAGGGTAAAGAATTTTGCACCGGCTTGCGCCATGGTGCAGGTGGCCCATTCTGTCCACTCTGCTATCCCTTTCAAGGATAGACTTTGAAACTCTCCTGCCCAGAACACCATGACTGCGGGAAAGGCGCTCTTCGGACTTCTAGCCAGCAAGAAGGGCTGTCCCGGGCAAAGGATCTCTTCCAGCAACATTCTGGAGAGAATTCCCCTGAGCCTCCAGTCCACCCGGCCGGCCGTTCGGCGAAGGGGTAGTTGATCCGCAAACACCGGGATTCCCACTGGCTCGTGAAAGAACCGGTCCACGGGCAACTTTGAGACCAGAACCTGCAAGGGTTACTTTTCCTTCAGATCCTTCGGACTTTATTCAACATATCCCGGGAGATATGATCCAGAATCCCGTTAATGAATGCCCCTGATTCGGAAGATCCATATTTTTTCGCCATCTCAATAGCCTCATCAATAGTGACCTTGAAAGGAATTTCGGCAAGCTCAAGCAATTCGTATGCGGCAAGGCGCAGGATATTCCGATCCACCCGGCTCATCCGATTTACTTTCCAGTGATCTGAATGCTCCTCTATCAGGTTGTCAAGCTCGGCCACACGAGGGATGACTCCTTCCACAAGTTGATGGGCAAATTCAAGCACTTCCGGGTCCAGCGATTGCTCTTCCCAGAAAAGTCGGAGGGATTCCTGATAATCTGAGCCGTGAAAGTCGGCCTGAAACAACGCCTGGAGGGCGGTCTCTCTGGCCTTTCGGCGTTTTCCCATAATTTAAAAAACCATAGAGCTTTGACTAGAGTTGCTTAAGTACTTGCGCCATCTCCATGGCCGCCAGCGCGGCGTCAGAGCCCTTGTTCCCGGACTTGCTCCCTGCGCGTTCGATTGCCTGTTCAAGATTATCCGCAGTGATGACCCCGAAGATAACAGGGAGCTTGCTTGTAAGCGCGGCCTGGGCAATCCCTTTAGCCACCTGTGAGCTGAGGTATTCGAAATGAGGGGTAGAGCCTCTAATCAAAGTTCCAAGACAGATCACCGCATCGTATTTTCCGGATTCTGCCAGGCGGCTTGCAGTCAGGGGAATCTCGAATGCGCCCGGCACCCAGACAACCACTATTGAGTTATCTTCGGCCCCGTGCCGATGCAAGGCGTCCAGACAACCCTCAAGCAGTCGCTGGCTGATGAACTCGTTAAACCGGCTGACCACAACCGCAAAATTCAAGCCCCTGGCATTTAACTCTCCCTCGATGATCCTGGCCATCCCATCCTCCTCTTTTTCAATCCTTGATTCTGAGCAAGTGCCCCATCTTTTCCTTTTTGGTCCGCAAGTACTTCAGGTTTGTCTTGGTCGGCTCGATCTCGATCGGCACCCGCTCGGTCACAACGAGACCGTATCCTTCAAGGCCCACGATTTTCTTGGGGTTATTTGTCATCTCGCGCATCTTGTGCACCCCTATGTCCGCCAATATCTGTGCACCGAGCCCGTAATCCCTGAGGTCGGCCTTGAAGCCTAAGGCACTGTTGGCTTCCACGGTATCCAGCCCTTTATCCTGGAGCGCATAGGCCTTCATCTTGTTTAAAAGACCGATGCCTCTACCCTCCTGGCGCATGTAAACGATGACCCCCTTGCCCTCTTCCGCAATCATCTCTATGGCTCGATAAAGCTGAGCACCGCAATCACAGCGCTCGGACCCGAAGACATCCCCGGTAAGACATTCGGAATGCACCCGGACCAGCACATTATCATCCGGCCCGATCTCTCCCTTGATCAGGGCAAGGTGCACATCCTGGTTAACCTCGTTGGTATAGGCGATCGCGCGAAATTCGCCTCCCAAGGCGCTCGGGATAACTGTCTGGGCGGCCCGATGCACCAGCCGCTCAGTCCTCATGCGATACTTGATCAGGTCCGCGATAGTGACTATATGCAGGTCGTGCTCCTCTGCCAGCTTTATCAAATACGGAAGCCGGGCCATTGTCCCGTCATCCTTCATCACCTCGCAAATCACCCCGGCAGGCTTCATTCCAGCGAGCCGGGCCAGGTCCACCGAGCCCTCGGTCTGTCCGGTCCTGACCAGAACACCGCCGCGCCGTGCCCGGATCGGAAAAACATGGCCCGGCCTGACCAGGTCCTCTGGCCGGGTCTCATCCGCAATCACGGTCAAGATGGTATGAGCGCGATCATAGGCGGAGATCCCGGTAGTTACACCGTGCCGGGCTTCAATAGAAACCGTAAAAGCGGTTTGATACCGTGATTGATTGTCCGAAACCATCAATGGCAGGTTGAGATAATCCGCCCTGTCCTCGGTCAAGGTCAGGCAGATCAGGCCCCTGCCGTAGCGCGCCATGAAGTTGACTTTCTCCGGGGTTATCTTCTCCGCGGCAACTGTCAGGTCACCCTCATTCTCACGATCCTCATCGTCCACAAGAATGATGGGTTTGCCCGCTTGAATATCCTCAAGTGCATCCTCAATGGTGGCAAGCCGCTCCTTTTTACTCATCAATGCTCCCTTTTAATCCCGGATAATTTTCTCGTCTCCCTCTTTGGAACCCTTCATATAATACTATCAAAAACCAGGC
>CAZOMR010000318.1:0-2961 GCA_964580655.1 uncultured bacterium | reverse complement strand
ACTGATAGGAAGGGTGTGCATTGAACATTTTATTGATTTAGAGAGATGATAAAACTCCATGATAAGCGAGTATTTCGCAGTGAGAACCCCCTCAAGCGGCAACCAGTGAAAATTCTGGAAGGGAGTGAGGCACTCGGTGTAGCATGTAAGTCTCAGGCTATCCACCTGTCCATGGATCAGGGGTCTCAAGCTCGTGCTCTGGAGCGCAGACGGCGGCGTAATGTCCATATAATCAAGCGCTGTAGGCATAATGTCCATAACGCGAGCAACCCCTTTTACCGCCTTGCCCGCGGGAATGACTCCTGGGAGACGGAGGATCAGTGGAACATGAGTGGTCGCTCTGTAGATGAGGATTGCATGGGTCTCCTCATCATGCTTGCCAAGGCTCTCTCCGTGATCACCAACCATCACCACAAGAGTATTTTCATCCAGACCTGCTTTTTCCAAGCCTTCAAACAGCCGGCCAAGCTGGGAATCCATGTAGGCTATCTCACCGTCATAAAGATGAAGGAAGTACTTCTCTTTGAAAGGCGAGGGTGGATCATAGGATGAGTGGGGGGCATAGTAATGTACCCATGCAAAGAATTTTCCCTTTGGCCGGTTTTGAAGCCACTTGAGAAAGAGGTCTGTCATATCCTTTGCGCGGCGTTCCTGAAACCCGAGTGAGCGGTTCTCGCGCCCTGTTTCTATATGGTCGTCAAAGAGCTCGAATCCCTGGTTGACGCCAAAGCGGGCAAGTAAAGGAAATGCCGCGATAAAAGCCGCAGTGTGGTATCCGCGAGCCTTCAATACCTCGGTGTGGACATTCCCCAAAATTAGCTCTGGATTTATGTAAGTTCAATCAAGTCAAGCTGTTTTTAGTTTTTGAAAATGGAACGAGGGGAAAACCGGAAATAATGAGATTACGGGCTGGACGCAAATTTTGACTCAGTATCCTATCCCATCCAGTGAGGGGAAATCTAATAAACCGGAAAATCCAGAATTTCGGAAAAAGTCCATTAGACTTTGACATTGTTGATAGAAAATACTAGTATAAGTTGTAGAAGGTAACCAGATGGGAAGGCGTCAACTACTGAGGATAGATGCGAAGGTCGAGGTTGAATTCAAGAACTTTGAGCAGTTTAGCCAGGAATATACAAAGAATATCTCCCAGGGCGGTCTTTTTATAAGGACAAGTGAGCCGCTTGCGCCGCAGAGTGTTCTGGAAATCCACCTGATCCTGCCTGACGAGCCGGAACATATTTTACTGGTGGGCGAGGTGGTGCATGTTATTGATGAGAAGGACGCCAGGGCCAAAGGCGTGGAACCCGGGGTGGGCGTGCATTTCGTGGATTACGAGGAAACCGCAAAGCAGGCGATCGAGAATTACATCAGCAAGAAGTATTTATCGGACCCTCAAATCAAGAGTCCTGACAGGCGCAGGCATGTGCGTGTGCCGATGCGATTGCGGGTAAAATTTCCTGACCTGCATACCCTGCTGGAGGACTTCGCATACGACATCAGCCGGGGAGGAATATTCATCCAGACGGAATCACCTAAGCGGCTTGGAGAGGCCTTGATTGTCACACTGGTGCATCCGGAGAGCAACGATGAGCTTGATCTGGAGGGAGAGGTTGTCCGGGTCAGCCGGCACGATCCAAAACAACCGAAGAGTGTGTCCGGCATGGCCATCAAGTTCATCAATATGGACGAGGAAAAGCGGAAGGCGGTTGACCAATTTCTGGCGGTGGAATATCCGGTAGGAGTTTCAGAATAACTGTTTTTCTCGCGAATACCTGGATTCAATGGCGCGAATTATCGGAATTGACCTGGGCACGACCAATACCTGCGCCTCGATCATCGAGGCCGGGCATCCGAAGATCATTCCTTCACCAAAGGGCTACCTGACCATTCCCTCTGTCGTGGCCTTCACCCCGACAAATGACCTCTTAGTCGGCCACGAGGCCATGCGACAGGTTCTGACCAACCTGGAGAACACCATCTACGGCTCCAAGCGCCTGCTCGGTCGCAAATACACATCACGCATTGTACAGGACATCAAGAGGATATTTCACTACGAGATAGTCGAGGGCCCGACCGGAGATGTAGAGGTGCTCGGAAACAGCCGCCCCTTCACAGTCCCGGAGGTATCGTGCCTGATCCTCCGACAGATACGGATGGTTGCACAGGAGTACTTGAAAGACGAGGATATCAAGGCGGTTATCACGGTTCCGGCATATTACACCGAGCGACAGCGGAGCGCGGTCAAGGAAGCCGGCCGCATGGCGGACCTGGAAGTGGCCCGGATCATAAACGAGCCTACTGCCGCGGCCCTGGCATACGGGTACCGCAAGGGCATGGAACGAAAGCTGGCCATCTATGACCTGGGCGGCGGTACCTTTGATGTCTCGATCATGGATTCAGGAGAAGGGGTTTATAAGGTGCTGTCAACTTATGGCGATACATTCCTCGGTGGCGTGGACTTTGACAACCGGATAGTCGAAAATGTAGTGGAGCTGTTTGAAAAGCAGACAGGGCTTGACCTGATGGGCGACCGGGTTGCGCTCCAGCGGCTCAAGGTGGCCGCGGAGGACGCCAAGAAGGAGGTGAGCCTGAGGGATGAAGCCGAGATCAATTTGCCCTTTATAGCCACGGGAGATGAGGGCCCGGTGAACCTGAGTTACAAGCTGAAGCGCAAGAGCCTTGAGAGGCTGGTTGAGCCATTGGTCAACCGCACTATCCAGATATGCCAGGTGGCGCTGGATCAGGCAAAGCTCTCTGTCCAGGATATTGATGATGTGGTGCTGGTCGGAGGCCAGACCCGCATGCCCCTGGTCTGGGAGAAGATCAAGCAATTCTTCGGCCGCAGTCCTTCAAAGGGGGTGCATCCGGATGAGGTGGTCGCCACAGGCGCCGCGATCATGGCCGACATAATCACACGCGGTGAAACCGGAATACTCCTGCTGGATGTGGTGCCGATGT
>CAZOMR010000317.1:0-2964 GCA_964580655.1 uncultured bacterium | reverse complement strand
GCTATCTTTGGCATTGCCAGGGAGTCGGACTACTACCCTGGTGGTTAAGGGGCACAGGGCGTTCCGCTCCAGTGGAGCGCCCTTGCTCTTTTGGTGTTGATCCTGAATCTGTTGATCCTGAACCTGTGCTTAGCTTCCTTTTTGTCGCCTGCGGAACAGAAAAATGGAGGAACAGGAGACAGGTGCAGTGCTAACTTGACAGACCGCTTTCATAGATGAGATTTGAGATTCCTGCAAGGCAGAATACATGTAATCTATATTGCAATTATAATCCCTTGCCTTTTCCGGGATTATTTCTTATACTTTCAACACGCCCGCGTTTTATTGCATAAGGAATAGCGGGCATTTTTCAGGGAGGATGTTTTGCCGGAGCGCGGTCTTTTCGAGCTTCTGGAAGAGCGGGGTTTTATCGGCCAGGTGACGGACCCGGGGCTGGCAAGGGTGCTGGACCAGGACCAGCTAACCCTTTATGCAGGCTTTGATCCCACAGCCCCGAGCCTGCATGTGGGCAACCTTCTTGTTATCATGTGCATGGCACAGTTCCAGCGGCACGGGCACCGGCCGATCGCCCTGGTAGGCGGCGGCACAGGCATGATCGGCGATCCCTCCGGCAAGAGCTCTGAGAGGCCGCTCTTGAGCGAGGATGAGATTGAATTCAACCTGAAAGGCATTCGCGGCCAGCTTGAGAGATTCCTCGAATTCGGACAGGAAGATAATGCGGCCATCATGCTCAACAACGCGGAATGGCTCACCAGGTTCAGGTTCATAGAGTTCCTGCGCGAGGTGGGAAAATTCTTCCGCCTTGGAGAGATGCTTGCGCGCGAGTCCGTGAAGATGCGCCTTGCGAGCGAGGAGGGCATGAGCTTCACCGAGTTCTGCTACCAGGCACTTCAGGCTTATGATTTTCTCTATCTGTTTGATCATTACAATTGCAGATTGCAGATCGGGGGCTCTGACCAGTGGGGAAACATCACAGCCGGAATGGACCTGATCCGGAGGCTCCGGGCCAAGACAGCGTATGGCCTTGTGTCCACGCTTATCACCACGAGCACGGGAGTCAAGTTCGGAAAAACCGAGGCCGGAACAGTCTGGCTGGCCCCTTCTATGACATCCCCGTACCAGTTCTACCAGTACTGGATCCAGACAGATGACCGGGATGTCATTCAATATCTGAATTACTTCACCTTCATGGAAAAACAGGAGATCGAGTCCCTGAAAAAGGAACTGGAGGAGCATCCGGAAAACCGGGTTGCACAGCACGCCCTGGCATCCGAGGTGACTGCGCTTGTGCATGGCACGGACGCGGCAGGAAAGGCTGTGCAGGCATCCGGGGTTCTTTTTGGCGAGAAAATAGAGAATCTCAGTGACGAGGACCTGGAGATGATCTTCAAGGAGGTTCCCTCCTCTCGATTCCCCCGTGGCAGGCTTGAGCAAGGAATGGCGTTGGTGGATGCGCTTTTGGAAACAGGACTTTGCAAATCAAAGAGCGAGGCCAGGCGACTGATCCAGGGTGGCGGGGCCTATGTCAATAATGTCAGGGTCTCGAAGACCGACATGGTGATCCGGCTTAAGAACCTGGCAAGCGAACATATCCTTGTGCTCCGCACTGGCAAGAAGACTTACCACCTTGTCCGATTCGACTAGTGCTATTCAAGAGATAAATGTCGGATGCAGGGGCAGGGCTTGCCCTGCCCATTGGGGGCTGAATTGATCAGGCTGAAGGCGCCGGCAAAGATAAACCTCCGTCTCGAGGTGCTTGATAAAAGGCCTGATTCATACCACATCCTGCGCATGATCAATACCCCGGTCCGGCTTTACGATAATGTCCGTCTGGAATTGAACCGGTCGGGCAAGATAGAGGTATCATCCACGGATCAACTCCTTCCCACTGGAAGGCAAAACCTTGCATATCGCGCGGCCGAGGCTATTCTCCAAAAGGCCGGAGACAGGGGCATGGGCGTGAGCATCAGGCTCCGGAAAAGAATCCCGGTGGCCGCAGGCCTGGCCGGAGGATCGAGTGATGCCGCGGCAGTGCTCATCGGCATGTGCAGGGCCACAAACATCAAGATTTCCCAGAAAGACCTTTCTAGAATCGCCCTGAAACTCGGCGCGGATGTTCCGTTTTTCATCGCAGGTCAGCCCGCTTTCGTTACAGGCATCGGAGAAAAAATCGAGCCGATTAATAAATTCCCTTCATGGGTATATATCCTTCTCACACCGGATTTTCAGATCAAGACCGCATGGGTGTTCAAACACTTTCAACTTGATAAAGACAGACGCAGGCCATCAAAGGCACAGCTCTTGAAAAAGCTCATGTCCGGAAAACCGGGTCAGGAGTTCTTCAGAAATGACTTGGAGAAAGTCGTGTTTTCTACTCATCCGGTGGTGTCGAGGTTGAAGCGGGAATTAATTCAGCTCGGGGCTCACGCCGCACTGATGAGCGGGTCCGGTCCGACCGTGATCGGAATTTTTGAAGACCTGAAAAATGCTGGCAGGGCAAGGGCAAGACTAAAGAAGAAATATCCCGGATATCTTTGCTCAATGGTACAGGGAATCAGTGCAGGGAATCAAAAACAGGTAACCGTCCCTGTTTTATAATCTTCCGAACATTTTATCCAGTTCCTTGAATGGGATGCGGTTGATGACAGGTCGGCCGTGAGGGCAGTGTGCCGGGAACTCGATGGCATCAAGGGATCGTAGCAGTGCCTGCGTTTCTTCGGATGAAAGAGGGCGAATGCCCCGGATAACCGCATGACAGCTCATCAGAGCGAAGATGTCGTCCAGCTTTTCTTCCAGCGGCACTGTCCTGCCAAGAGATCCCAACTCCTCTATCAGGTCGAGAATCAGCTCATGAAGGTCTGCGTCGGCAAGCAAGCTCGGCACGGCCTTGAGGATAAAAGCATTCTGGCCGAAGGGCTCGATCTCGAAGCCAAAATTCTCAAGCCTTTCAAGATTAGCCTCCAG
>CAZOMR010000316.1:0-3020 GCA_964580655.1 uncultured bacterium | reverse complement strand
TGGGACTTCTTCTCCTTGAAAGCCAGAATAAAATCGACTTCATCTTCATCGACCAGCATCTTGATAATCCGGACAAGCGTGTCGGTCAGGGGAAACGGGGTCCCTCCCGCTCTGTTGATAGTCGTGGCAACATCTCGATATAGATCATCTGTACTCATCGGCTAATCCTCCATATTTTTCTCTTCCGCCGCTATTCTATCATAACATTACTGAAAATAGCATGTTTTCAGTCAATATCTTCTTTCATCCAGTGACAAAGGGGGCAAAGCGTCACTTGACACTTAAGGATTCTGAAGTTGCTTAAGGTGATAATAGGCTTGAGGCCATGTCCTGTCCTCCAGGTTCTTCGGACTTCGCAGGAATCTCAAATATTAGTTCAAAGTTCACCACCTTGTGGTGGGGCAACGTTGGCCTCCCGTTGGCCTACAGCTCTTTGAGTCGGCCTGGAAATTATCTGTGTAATCCTCCGGAACTTCGATCTACGTAATCTGTGGATAAATATTTTTCTTCTTTGCGATCTTTGCGTCTCTGCGGTGAATAGATATTTTCAAAGTTTAATCCGCATCTCAAGGGAATTCTCGAATTCCACTTTTACCTCCTGCACGCCTGGGCCCTCCGGTTTTGATACCCATAGCGAGCCCTTCCTTTTACCGGGCAGATTCAATGCCAGGTCAATCTCCTTGCCTGCTCGGACCTCGAATCTCTCCAGCCCTGGTGTTCCCATTCCGAGGTGAAAATCCAGGCCCAGCATTTGCGGCTGTTTTTCAGCGCTGGCGCGTGTCAGGGCAAGGTACTTACATGAATGGGGCGGGACCATGCCAAGGTCCATTGTCCCTTGTGTCTGTCCGAGGTATCTTCTGGACCAGAACTCAAACACATGATGCGGGCCTGAAAATCCGAGCTTTTTCAATTCCAGCTTCATGAGCCTGGCCTTATCAGACCAGTTGAAGAGCGCAAGGAGGGACCTCGGGGCCCCTTTTTGAAAAAAGACCTCCGGGAAATCCGCGAGGAACATGTCCAGGGGCTCCGCAGTTCCCTCCGAGAGCGGGATCATCTTAAATAGAAGGTCGAGCTTATCCCGCGGAAGCAATCTCAGGTCTTCAGAGAGAAGCAGGTATCCTCCAAGCAGGTAAAAGAGTGTGACCTCGCTTTGTATCTCGCGGATATTCATGCCGCGCTTGACATCTCTCAAGACCAGGCAGTCCGGGTCATTGCACCAGAGGTTTCCGTGCATAAGGCTTCGGGCAAGGTTGTTGCGAAAGCAGTTTTTTGCAGAAGGCGTAAGGGGCCATCCCATGAGCATGTCCATGCCGGGGTAGCGCCAGTGTATATCCACATCCGGGCTTGTTCGCATCGCATCCACCAGGCCGATGCTGGGTCCTAGCGGAGCGCCACATCCCAGGATTTCCACATCATTGCCCGCGGCTTCCCGGATAGCCTCGAGTCCCTGGCGAAAAGCCATGGCGCCTGTTGAGTAAGGATCGTATCTTTTGCCCGGAAGTGCGGCCGCATAGATGAAATCAAGTTTAAGGAAATCAAAGCCGTATTGATGGACAACTGTATCCACTGTATGCTTGAGCCAGTCCTTGACCCCCGGATGCGTGCAGTCAAGCGCATACATGATCCGGCCACGCCACCGGGGATGAAAGAACGCGAAGACCGGCCGGCCGCTTTCTTTGCGGAGAATCCATTCAGGGTGGGAGCGCGCAAGCGGCGCAGTGCGCGACATAACAAAAGGCGCCATCCATACACCGGCCTTGAAGCCTGCCTGATGAATCTTATCCACGATCTGATCGGGAGCGGAGGGAAATTTCTTGTTCCAGTCCAGCCATTCTCCGGGCCGTTTTTCATACCCGTCGTCAAGCTGGAAAAGATCAAGTTCGCCCTTCAGTTTGGCCTCGCATTCCTTGAGGTTGTCCTTGAATTTCTGCTCGGTAATGTTCCCGTAATAGTAATACCATGAGCACCAGCCCTTGAGGGGTCTGCCCTTGCGCGCATTCATGGCCTGGCCCCAGAGGCGATAAAAAGTCTTCTGCGCAGAGAGCGGATCAAGGGATAGTGAGATGAGTGCCCATTCCGATGACAGATCCTTTCCAGGATCAAGCCTTATTCCATCGCCGTCCGAGATGGCTTCGAGCCTGCGGAACCGGTCGTATTTGACCTCTAACTCCACCCGGCCGAGCATCCGTGCCGAGGTGACAAATCCGAGCAATAATGAGAGATTGAGGTAAGGCTCGACCACCTGCGCCATCCAGTCCGTGGCCTTGATCCCGGGCCTAGAGCTGTAGCTGGTGCGAGGATTGGCCCCGACCACACGGGGGAAAAAGAACCGGGGAGCGTAATCATGGTCCAGGATCTTCTTCGTTCCGGCCACACTCCAGGACTGATACCCTGTGCGGTAAAAAGACCAACTGCCGTAACCAGTGCCCATCTCAAGTCCTACGGATCCTTCGGAGCCGTCTCCCGCTCCGCGGTAGGCAAGAGGGACCAGCTCGAACACACGCACAGGCCCTGAATCAAGGTTCTGAATCTTGAGCCGTGCGAGGATGAATTCATTCTCCGGGAAAAAAGCGAACTCCTGGATCATGCGAAATGGCAGGTCCCCAAGAACCTCCATGCTCAAAAGCCCGGCCGGACCAAGCGGCGTTTCAACCCGGTCATTGAACTCAGGCTCGCTCATCTTGAGAATAGGGGGAAGTATCTCAAGAGGCCTTTTGCCAGACCGCTCAAGCCGGCAGTGCATGATCAAAGGCCCGAACCGGATGCGATCATCCCTCCGCCTGATGTAAAAGCACCTCTGGTCCGTGTCCAGATTGAACTCCAGGACCTTGCCCCTGAGAATGATCCCCCCCTCCCTTTTGTCCAACTCCAGCCCTTCCAACACGCTCTCCTTTCTCTTACAGATTATTCATTTATCAAGCGGAAGGCCTGTTGTCAATCGTGTCCGGGGCTTTGAAAACTCCAGTGATGGGTGTGCGACATAAATGGTGACTATCCGTGAAATATACGGCTCCTCTTGA
>CAZOMR010000315.1:0-3114 GCA_964580655.1 uncultured bacterium | reverse complement strand
TACGAGGACATGGCAAAAGAGGTCAGGAAATTCTTTCCCACAAAGAAGCGGTATCAGGTCTGAAAAGTGGACTTTAAGAAACTAGCATGTGCTATTCTAATACCAGGTGACCTGGACGCGCACCTGCATGGAGTTTATGAGAGGAGTCAATGATGAGCAGTAATAAATTCGATCGGCGCAAGTTCATGACCGCAAGCGCGGCCGGGCTGGCAGGCGCGGCACTGAGCGGATGCTCGGTGCTGGATACTCGTGGATATAAGGCCAGTTTCGGCGAGCTTAACGGGAGGTTCTCCGCACAGCCTCTGCCGCCGCTTGGGCCGAAAGACGACAGGGGTATTGACGAAAGCTGGTTTAAAAACTTCATCACTGATTTTGTAAGGAATAACCCCGCAAACTCTATGGAGAGGAAGGAATTTGCGGGTGAGAAAATTTACAAGGACCCACTGGTGGGTTTTGTGAGCGGGAATGATCCCTTGTTTATGGAGTTCAAGAAAATCATCGGCCCGTTTCACCATACCCCGGAGGAAGCGATAACATGGGCCGCGTATCAGCAGAATATAAAAGTTCCTTCTATCAAAAAGGTCGGGGTGGTCTCCTTTATCCTTCCCTTTACTGATCCGATAGTTGAGACCAATGCGGCCGAGGATCGCTGGTGCTCTGCTCGCTGGGCCCAGGCGCGACTTGTGGGCGGGCTTTTCAGACAGAAAATCGAGCAGGCGATGATAGAGGAAATGGCCAAACGCGGCATTTTAGCTGTGTCGCCGGTCATGATGCCTGACTTCCGAACAAAGAAATATGAAAGTGTGGGCTGGGCATCAACCTGGTCTATTCGCCATATTGCTTTTGCGGCAGGGCTCGGTAGCTTCGGCATGAACGACATGTTCATCTCTGAAAAGGGAACCGCACATCGGTGCGGAAGCCTGGTAGTGGCTGTGCCGCTGGAACCTGATCGGAAGAGGCATCCGCATTATCGGTATAATTGCCTGCACTATCAAACCGGCGGGTGTCTTATGTGCGCCGAGCGATGTCCGGTAGGAGCAATCTCCGAAGCAGGTCATGACAAGAATAAGTGTGGCAAGAACGTGGTGTCTAGCTGGCCTCACCATGTCATCCACAACAATATCAACATTTACGGTTGCGGCCTTTGCTCGACAAATACCCCCTGCTCGCAGGGAATACCGGAATAAATAAAGGGAGGATGGGAAGACATGAGGCGCTTGTTTTTTACAATCGCGGTTGGCATCGCATTCTTTGCGGTGGCCTTGCACGCAAAGGAGCTCTCTACATCAAAGTCGGCTGAGGTTAATGCGCCGGCATCAAATGTATGGGCTCTGCTGGTTGACGCGGATCACTGGGCGGACTGGAACGCGGCAGTGAAAAGCTCCAAACTGATAGAAGGAAACGGCGAGGCTGTTGGAAGCAAGGTAAAGTTTGTGCCGATTATCGGGGACAAGAAGGCGCCCATGCCTATCAAGCTGACCGTGGAGAAGAGTAAGAGGACTGAGAAGCTCGAGTACACGGCAAAAGTATTGGGCATGAACATAGTGTTCGGGTTCACGCTGGAGCAGAAGGATGGGGTATGCACAGTAGAAAGCTATGAGAAAATCAGCGGCGCGGGATCAGGCCTGTTTGCGAAGTTTTTCACACAGGAAGGCCTGGACAAGGAGCACCGGGTATGGGTGGAATCTATCAAGAAAAAGCTCGAAGCCAGGGGAAATAACTGAGATGAATGGCAATGAATCAAGGCATGGTCGCAATGTAATGACCCGCCGTGAATTCGGCATGATCACAGCAATGGGCACGGCGGCAGTGGCCCTGCCTTTTCGCGGCGCGAGTGCGGCGCTCCGGCTTCCCGGGCCCGGGCCGGATGCCAGGGTGGTCCTGGAGGGCGTGCCAAAGGGCTCGTCGGATGATGCGCTTGCCTCTGCTGTGCGAAGGGCGGCAGAGGGGGCCACGGATTTCTCGTGGCTCTCCAGGGGCGACTCTGTTTTTATCAAGCCGGCTGTCAACTCCGGGAATAATTATCCAGCCACGACCAGTCCGACCGGTATCAAGGCCATGGCGAAAATTCTCAAGGAAAAGGGAGCCGGAAGGGTGGTTGTATGCGAGATGTCCGGGGTCGAGCATGTGAAGCTCTCGCAGAAGGGGCTTCGGGGAAGCACCCGGGAACTGATGCAAGGCAATGGCCTGGCACAGGCCACAGAGGCTGGCGGAGCAGAGCTTTATCTTCCTGAGGAGCATGGCTGGGAGGCCTTCTTTGAAGAGGCTCCGCAAGCAGGCTCGCACTGGAAGGCTGGCATTATGATCCCCTCTATCCTCAAGGAGATGGATCATGTGGTGCTTCTGCCGCGCACGGGCCGGCACCTTCTTGCGGGAACATCACTTGGCATGAAGGCCGCTGTGGGATACATACGCACTGATTCTCGGCTTGAATACCATCGGGACGCGGGAACCTTCTTTGAAAAGACAGCGGAGATAAACTCCGTGCCCTCGCTCAAGAATAAACTACGACTGACGCTTACAGTTGCGGACAAGGTGCTCACAACATACGGGCCGGACAAGGGCTATGTGAGCGAGCCGGACACAGGTCTGGTCATAGCCTCCGAGTCCATTGTGGCGCACGACATGGCAAGCCTGGCATGGTTGCTCATTAACCGCGAACTCACCCCGGAATCCGAGAAAAAGGGTACCAAAGACCCCTATCCGAGGACCAGAGCGGTGGTAGGTCGCGGAGTGGTCATGCTACTTGGAGGTGTGAGGCAGGCCGCAAAGATGCAAAAAATCAACGCCCGGGAGATAAGCTCTGTCTGGGACGAGCCGACTCTCAACAGGGCCTATCACTTGTGGGGAGCCGTGCCCAGGGTCAAGCTGGTTGATCCGTCCGATTCCGTCCCTGAGAAACTGCGGAAGGACATTTCCGAACGGACAGCAATTCCTGCATAGGCACAATGCCCTGCTTCGCAGGAATGATAAATGCGGTGATCCCACCCTTGCTTCCTCAACCGCCGCCGCCAAGGCTAGGGCGGTCAAGATGGCGTGTTACACATTAAAAATTCACAGTTGATGCTTTCGTAAAAAATGTATTTTATCAAACTTGCTGATTTTTTTCATGTT
>CAZOMR010000314.1:0-3151 GCA_964580655.1 uncultured bacterium | reverse complement strand
CTGGATATGGTTGCATGGAAAATATCTTTAAAAAAGGTAAACGTCCCTATTTTCTTCAACACCATTCAATGCACCGTCTTATTCCACGGAACCCGGCAAGAGAAGGAAGCTGATGATGAAAAAATTCATGATTTGTATGTTGCTATTTATTGCGTCGTTCTCCGGAGTGACCACATCCACATTCGCACAGTCCGACTTAACCGACCTGGAGCGTGAATTCAGGGAACTGCCCATCCACACTCGCCACTTGACAGGGCCGCTTTTCTGGCTGCACGGCGACGAAAGTAAAGATCAGATAGAAGGCGTTCTCGAAAAAGTGCTGGAAGGCGGCAACGGCACGTTCACCGCGGAGAGCCGTCCCCACAATGACTGGCTGGGGGAAGGATGGTACCGCGATCTTGCCATATGCCTCGACTTCGCCAAAAAGAACGGCATGACCATGTGGATCTTCGACGAGGAGTGGTGGCCAAGCGGCGAGGTGGGCGGTCGTGTCCCTCCCGAATACGCGAGCAAGGAATTGGTCGGAAAAGCAGAGAGTGTGAGGGGGCCTGGAAGAATCGAGATCAAGGTGTCCGAGAATAATCTAGTGGCAGTGATAGCCGGGAAGAATGAGATAGGAGGAGTTGACGGTAAAAGCCTTGTTGATCTTTCTCAAGAAGTAAAAAACGGCCTGCTGACCTGGGACGCGCCCGCTGGCAGCTGGAAGGTGATGGTATTCACCTGGGAACTCGCTCCAAAAAGGCGCGGCAATTATCTGGTGGACGGCGCCAGCCAGGACGCGGTGGACTGGTATCTGGATACGGTTTACCAGCCCCACTACGACCGGTTCAAGGACGACTTCGGAAAAACGATCCAGGGCTTCTTTTTTGACGAGCCCGAGACCCTTGGAGATTGGGGGACCGAAGTCATCCCCATGCTCAAGTCAAGAAACGTGGATTGGAAGAAAGCACTGGTTGCATATAACTTCGGGCTTTCGGGCGAAGAGCAGACCGCGGCTTTATATCAGTACCAGGACGCCAAGGCCGAAGCCTGGGGGAAAACCCTTTATGGAGGGATATCCCGATGGTGCCGGGAGAGGAATGTGGCCTCGATAGGCCATTTCCTCGAGCAGAACCACCAGTACCTGTGGCAGAGATACTGCGCGGGAAACATGTTTCAATTGCAAAAATACTCTGACATGGGAGGGATCGACCTTGTATTCGATCAACTCAATCCTGGATCGCGTCCGATGGGCATATACCAGGCACCGAAACTGGCAAGCTCGATTTCCCACGTTTACGGCAAGCGTGACGATTTGGCCATGGTGGAAATCTTCGGAGCGCGAGGCCAGGACCTGCCTTATTCAGAGATGAAGTGGCAAACCGACCACATGCAGGTGAGAGGAGTGAACTTTTTCATACCTCACTCCTTTAACCCCCGTGCTCCTTTTGATGAAGACTGTCCGCCCTATTTTTACAACGGCGGCCAGGAGCCCCGATATCCTCTCTATCGGGTGTGGGCCGACTATACCACCCGCCTGAGCTTCATGCTGAGCGGCGGCCGGCACGTGGCCCCCGTCGCGTTTCTCTACCTGGGCAACAGTAAACACGCGGGGCCGGCCGTGCCGCCCGAGCGCATGACCAGCGCCTTGCAGGACGCGCTCTTCGACAGCGACTGGATGCCCTATGACGTTTTTGAAAATGACACGAGACTGGAAGGCGACGAGATCAAACTCCACGGCGAAAGTTACAAAGTGCTGGTTGTCCCGCCGGTAAAGGTTATTCCATATGGCGCTCTGAAAAAGGCAAAAGAGTTCTTCGAAGCGGGCGGCGTGGTTGTGGGCTATGGATTCCTGCCGGATAAGTCCGCGACTTTGGGTAAGACCAGCAGGGACATAAAATCTCTACGCCGAAAGATCTGGGGAGTTTCTCCAATGCCAAGGCTCAAGGCCAGGAAGGTCAGCCCCGCTGGAGGGCGTTCATATTTCCTGCCCCTGACGACGAGCTCAAAAGACATCCAGGCCGTGCTCACGAAAGATGCCGGCATTCACCCGACCCTTGAAGTGGTGAAAGGAAAAACCAAAGACTGGGTTCACGTTCTGCACCGGGTCAAGTCCGGCCGGGACGTCTTCTTCATCACCAACCAGAACCTGACCGGACCCGCAAAGCATTTTAAATTCAGAGTGACCGCCCGGGGCGAGCCGGAGTGCTGGGACGCGATGAGAGCTGAGATCACCCGGCCGGATTACAAAAGGCTCAGTGTCGACCAGGTGGAGACCTCAATTTATCTTGAGCCATATGAGAGTGTACTTCTGGTATTCAACTCAGAGGACCGACCGTTGCCGAAAAGACTGCCGCCGGACACGACCGCCATGAAGACGATAAAGGTGCGAGGCGAGTCCGCGGGAAAACAACCCGCCCGAAATTTATGGAAAGCAAAGCTTTCCAAATTTTTTCACACCTCGGCGCTGAGCCCCCTCAGGGGAATATCCGTAGGAGGCATAATATATGCGTTATCAAAAAAGGATGGAATTACCGAAAGTCCCGTAACCGCCAATCCATATACCGGGCATTTTGAAATCGGAGATGAAGTCGATTTCGACAGCCATCGTGTCTACCTGGTATGTGACGAGATCGAGCCGGAAGCAGCGGCGCGAGTTACGGTCAACGGGGTCTACGCAGGAGGCTTTATTGAAAAGCCGCTTCGGCTTGACGTAACAGAAAGTCTGACAAAAGGAACCAACACGATCCTTGTCGAACCATTCGCCCCGAAAAACGTATGGCTTGAAATCCATGAATGAAGTACTGTAAGGATGCATGATAGTGGGAGATGTAGGTCCATGGCGCCCTTTGTCGATTTACTCAGGTGGTATGCATGCTAGAGCATAGAGATGTAAATCCAAGGTCTGTGAGGTCGGCTTTCTTCCCGGCCCGGTCGTTGAATGATCTCCCCCCGAATCTTGGGTGATTTCTACTGTTCCCGCGGTCTTACCGAGGCGCCTTGTTCGTGGGGTAATGTACGGTGTAGCATAGGGTTGAAATGCAGCGGGGTAATTGATAGAAAAAATACCTGAGTTTTGTGGCTCGGAAGGAGAAATAAAATCAAAATGAAAAACCAAATTAATTCTTCAGAAATGGGGGGCATCCGCTTTAAGTTTATCTTGATTGTTCTC
>CAZOMR010000313.1:0-3159 GCA_964580655.1 uncultured bacterium | reverse complement strand
CGATGCAGTTGGGCGGGGAAATAAAAAATGGCAACTGCATTATTTGGGTTTAATAGCTTGGCAGAGAATTGCACCACATGATCCGGATGCTCTCCCCATTACCAGGTCAAAATTCCCTGACTGAAAAGGCAAGGCCCTGACATCCAGGGGGAGGTAAACTCCGGAGGGATTCATTTTCCGAGCAAGGCTCAAAACATCGGGGGTCTGCATCTCCGCCCCAGATGCAAAGCCGCGGGTTCTCTTTTAAGAGGAATTAATCCACCAGCCCTTCCCCACTCCCTGCATCAAGGATGATCTCTGTGCCGGATTTACGGACCAGGTTCAAGGGACCTGATTAAAGAACCGGGTGAGCAGATAGTGCCGAACCGGGTTCTGGGGAAAATATTTACTCCTGGTTTCAGGCCGGACCAGATGGAGCAATTCCTGCGGAACAGCTTTTTGCCAGTCAATCAAGAGCGGATTCTCCGGAGCAATATCTCAAATAGAAGCCGGGGCCGCATGATCATTGGCCAATACCGGCTGAAAAAGCCCAGAGGATGACGGGCCAGAAGACCCAGGTTATACCTCCAGAACCAGTTTCCGCGGAGCCTGTGAATATCCTCTCTGGTCCAGTCCTCCGTGTCAAACCTGCCTTCAAAGTAGTCAATGTCGTCAAAGGAATAACTATCTGAAATATAACCTTTCTCCAGGGCTGTCTCGTAGAGCTTGGTTCCTGGCAGGGGGTTTGCTATAAAGGTCGAGATACGGTCGAGTTTAATTTTCCTGGAGAAATCCAGGGTATTCTGTATCTGTTCTTTTGTCTCCCCGGGAAAGCCGATGATAAAGAAGCCATAACTTCCGATGCGCTTTTTGCGAATCCTTTTTGCGGCATCTTCCACCTGCTTCAGGTCCGTCGGCTTTTTTATAATGTTCTTCAATACATACGGGTCTCCGCTCTCTACCGCCAGGGTCAGTTCATAACAGCCGCTTTGCTTCATCAGATCAAGCATATCCTCGTCAAGGCTTACAACATGGATGCCGTTAGGCGTGTTCCAGGTCACATTGAAGTCTCTCTCGACCATGCCCTTAAAAATCTTCTTGGCCCGGTCCTTGTTCACTGTAAGGTTATCATCGAAGAACTTGAACTCCCTGATCCCGTAATCCCGGACCAGAATCTCCATCTCCTCAAGCACATTCTCAGGCGAGCGGGTGCGATAGCGGTTCCCCCAGAAATTGGTGGACGAGCAAAACGTGCACCGGTAGGGACAGCCCCTGGAGGTTATAAGGTTCATGAAGGGTCTTTGCTTATACACTATTCCCATTGGAAGACATATCTTGTGGTATTTTTCCAGGGGAAACATATCCCAGGCCGGAAACGGAATTTCATCCAGATAAGGAAAGGGTTCCCTTGCAGGATTTATCCTGATCTTGCCAGCCTCATCCTTCCAGGCAAGGCCCGGAATCCCGCCAGGACTTCTTTCGCCATCTCCGCTTCTCAGCACCAGATCGCGCAGAGTGAACTCCCCCTCACCTCTCACCACCATGTCCAGGCTCTCATCCGCAAGGCATCTCTCAGTCAGAAAGGTCGGATGAGTTCCGCCAGTCACTGTGATGATCTCAGGGCTTACCCTCCTGGCCGCTCTGCAGACCTCTATGACATTGCGAAACTGGCTTGAGAAGATACACGAAACCCCGACCAGGTCCGGTCCGAATTCCGCAATCCGCTCCTCGATTCCTCCAGTCCCTACTTCGGGCTCGGAAAAAGGCAGGCCGTATCGAAGAAGGCCCTCCCCTGCCCTTTCCTCATGATGATACCCTTCCACTGCCGCATCCAGAACCCGTATCTCGCAGACATCCCGTAATACCGCGGCCAGGTATGCCAGTCCCAGAGGAAGGTGCGACTGCTTCATGCTCTGCGGCGAAAAGGTAACCGGAGGATAGATCAGCATCACGCGCTCGATCTTCCGGCCAGACAGAGCCCTTGAGTTTTTGGACATCAATTGATATTTTACCACAAGGAGCCTGAAGGAGCACTAAAAATGAAATGTCCTAAATGCGGCCATGAGCAGGAAGACTCCCTCGAGTGCCAGAAATGCGGGATAATCTTCGAGAAGTATAAACAAGCGCAAGCCAGCCGGGCAGAGCAAGACCTTTCAAATTCTCAAACCCAGGAATCCTCATCCCCGCATGGCCCGGAGGATAAGCCAATCAAGGGCTCTGCCAAAAGAGACCCACTGAAACCCTCAGACCCGTTTGAGCCCGCACGATTTGATCCTTATGCGCCGAATCCCCTTGAGGACCCGGTCGGCTCTTATTCGCTTGAGGTTGAGGAACATGATCCTCAAGATAAGCCTGCCACTCAGGCCACAGGCTATTTTTATCGGTATGTCGAGGTGCCTGGAGAAGTGTCCGGTAAAAAAAGGATTTCCTTTTTCAGGCTCTTTCAATTATTTTTCTGGGCCGCGCTCATCACGGTTATCGTATTGATCCTCAAGAAGCCCTCCCTGCCAGAGTATCAGCCTATCAGCCGCTCGGCCCAGCTTGCGGACAGGGCTGAGCAGAAGCTTGAATCATTGATGGCATCGAGCAAAAAGCCTGGTCCGAAAAAGCCAAACGCGCTTTTCTCCGAGCATGAGTTGAACTCGCTCATAGGCCGCGGATTCGGGTTCCTGGAGAAAGAGGTAAGCGCGAGTACAGAGGAGAACCTGACTGTTCGAGACATTCAGTTCCGGATCATCAAGCACGAGATGCTCATCATGGCATTTTATTCCATATACGGCAGGGACATCCAGCTCAGCATTCAGGGAACTCCATTCATCAACAACCTGGGTTATTTTGATTTCAACGCAAGCAAGGTCATGCTCGGTAGCCTGCCACTTCCTGCGCACATGGTGGCTGATGCCTTGAAAAAAGCTCAACTGGAGCGCGAGGACCTGCGCCAGGCGCTCAAGGTACCCGAATACCTCACTGCCATCCGTATTGACAAAGGCCTACTGATACTTGAAACCAGATAATCCCTGCCTATTTTCACCGCAGATCCTACAGATGCGGAGCAGACGCAAAGAACGCAGAGAAGAATTTAAAAGTATCCACTATCCGGTAGCCAGTAGCCAGGAAAATAAATATGCAAGTTGAGGCTGTGCCGAAACCTGGAGGAAGAATTTAGTCTCGACTCACCAT
>CAZOMR010000312.1:0-3167 GCA_964580655.1 uncultured bacterium | reverse complement strand
TCAATTATCTGTGTTTTTGAATTAATCACAAAAGGATAGTGTGAATCGAAAACAAGCGCAGGGTAATTAAGAAGCGGATCACGCGGACTGCCCTCCTCAATGGTTTTTGCCATCTTTGGCACAAGCTCCGCAAGCTCCGAGCGAGGCGGGACACGGAAAACGGCACAACTCTCAAGATGATCCATGGGCATGATGTCGAAATCGGGCTCATAATACATGAAACCCTGCATATCCATTCTATCCAACAGGGCTGGTGAAACATCATCCAGGGACCTGCACCAGGAATGTTTTGTTCCGTCAAATAGCATGAAATTCGCATCATCCATTTCATTGTATCCAGGAGTTCCAAGTCCATTAACCCTTCTGATGAACTGTAGATATGGGATCAAGTAGCCATCCACGCTCCGGTAACTTTCCGCCGCGAAAATCGCTTTATCTACCCTGGGCCTCCACTCCTTCACCCATAAAATTTCATCACCTTTTCCCACCGGCGTAACTCTGTAATCTTCCATGCCCTTCATGACAACAGGCAAGGAAACCTGTCGCTCATGTATAAAACGGGGATGCTGATGCTGGCCCTCATCGTTCTCGTCTACAAGTTTTCTCTCTATCAGTGCCCTATTAACCCGTCCTCTCCTGTCACGCGCCTGGCGGACCAGCACCGAGAGTGGCCCGTCATGATCCGGGTCTATCCTTTTGCTGATAAAGTACACCATTTCGGTTAAAGAGGTATAAAAGATCAACCCCTCAAACTCCAGCCGCCTGCCGTCTGGATGAAGGAATCCGATCTGCCCAGGTACATGCTCGCTTAACCAGTAATCGTTTTGCTCTTGATATCTATTCCCCCATTGGATTCCTGGAAACTTAAGTGTGCGAAAACTCAACCACCCGCGATTGACAATTTTATCCAGAGGGAAATCCGCCCAACAGCTTTCCAGCACGTAGATGCCCTTGTTTGAATAAATTTCTCGTAGTACGCCTATCTTCATGACACATCTCCCTTCATATCCAGGATATCCAGGACTGCTTCGGCTGTCTTTACAATCGTGCCTACATTATTACTTTGATAGTGATGTGGGGAGCGGCGCTCAGGCCGTGAATAGAAACCCAGCCGGAAGGCAAGGAATCCAGCCGGCTTACAAAAATCAAGGCCCAGACCACTTCCCGTGATATCCTCCAGGAGGTTAAAGGCTTCTTCAACTTTAATTCCTTCACAGGTCGTTGCCTGCTGGAAGAAGCTTAGTATCCGGTACTGGTCGTCCGGCTCAAGGTCGAGCGAGCCGTCGCAGACTGCGGAGGCCAGCTTTAACATCGCAACTAGCGCCGGGGCCCTTTGCTCCGGGTCTTCCAGGGACTTGGCCCGGGAGATGAAGCGGGTCAGGCCGGCCTTGGCCTCTTCAGGAAGCATTTCCCCGGCACCGTGAATGAAGACATCCACTGCCTTGAGCGGATTGTCGGGCAGAGCAATTATCTTCCGGGGGCTTCCGCCATTGAGTGATGCAAGGGCATGATAATGCGCGCCCCGGAGCGCGGCCTCGGCAAGGTCCTCACCCAGAGCGATGAAGGGCATGGTGAAAGAAAGGCAGGTGCAGAGAATGTGATCTTGCTCCTCAAGGTTTATTTCTTCAGCGCATCCTTTCTCCATCTCAACCGCAAGATATGCCTGAAGCGTGCGCCAGACCATGCCCAGACGCCGGCCGTCCAACTGGATATTCCGGCACGCGAGAAATTGATTGATCGCCATGACATAGGCTGATAGCTTCTTTCTCAATGTTGGGGAAAATTTATTCATGCGGTTGCGACAATCCTTTATGAACCCCGCAAGGTCTGTGCCTTGGGGATTTTGCCTCTGCCTCTTTAGCATAGGGGCGTCATCCTCTGAGACCTGGCAAACTATCAGGGACACCGCTTCCTCCGGCATCCCCGTGACATCCGGAACCGGCACGACCACTGCGAATCGCCCTGCAAGGGCTGCATCAAGGGGGTGTGCCCCGAGGTAGGAGGGCGGGTTCATGGCTGAGAATACATACTTGAGGTCAGGGAGGCCCTTTCCCATGATCCTTCGCGAGCGGATAATTTCAAGCCACTTATTCTGCATGGAAGGGTTCGCACGGGAGAGCTCGTCAATGAGCACGAACTCCTTGCCCCAGATAGAGATGGGAGTGGGAACATACTCCACCTGGCCGGAGGAAAGGCTTTCGGGATTGGGGAACCCGAGCACATCCTCGAAAAGCGCCTTGGAAGCATCATAGGCCCAGAACTCCGCGCCCAGAGCGCAGGCTATCCTGGAACAGAGCAAGGTCTTGCCCGTCCCATGACTCCCGACCAATAGCACCGGGTCCCCGGTAACAAGCCCGGCCAGCACAGCACTCTCTACCCCCTCCATCCCGTATATCCCAAGCCTCTCAAACATTACCCCCCTCCTTTCTCCAGGTAACATATTAACAACCTTCTCGGTCAACCGTTGACACTGCTTCAAGTATCAGGTGGCGTGTGTTGTTCAAAGAAATATTTGACATGCATGGCAAAACCTGGCTATTTTAAGGAATCATTTTTTATTGTTTGAAGGAGGGTGAGCATGGAGAGGAACATTTTTAAGGAGGAGCACGATATTTTCCGGGATGCTTTCCGGAAGTTTCTGGACAAGGAGGTTGTGCCGTATCACGAGGGTTGGGAGAAGGATGGGAAGGTTCCGCGGGAGCTTTACAGGAAGGCCGGCGATCAGGGATTTTGTTGCCCGTGGGTTGAGGAGAGGTATGGAGGTTCCGAGGCGGACTATCTTTACTCGGTGGTGATAATGGAGGAGGTAGCGAGGGTCATGGCGTCCGGGTGGGCGATCAGTCTTCACAATGACATCTGCGTGCCTTACCTGGTGAGCTACGGCACTGATGAGCAGAAGGAGCGGTGGTTGCCGGGTTGTGTTAGCGGGGATTTGATCACGGCAGTGGCCATGACCGAGCCGGAGGCCGGGTCTGATCTCCAGGCCATCCGCACGACCGCGATCAAGGACGGCGATAATTACATCATAAACGGAGCCAAGACCTTTGTCACAAACGGCCTTCTTTGCGACCTTTGCATCCTGGCGGTCAAGACGGACACAAAGGCTGAGCGCGCTTACAAGGGCATGTCCCTGATAGTGGTGGAGGATGGCATGCCCGGGTTCACCA
>CAZOMR010000311.1:0-3179 GCA_964580655.1 uncultured bacterium | reverse complement strand
AAAAGATAGAAATGCCTTAGGAGAAGCAAAAAATGTGAATATATCCTTTTATCTTTATGACAAAAGAGGACAACTATTATATACAATATATGGAGATGGAGGCAAAGCATGCTATTATAATTTAGAAAAAAATTTCGAGGGGAATACTAAAGAAAGAAATAGATATTTAGACAAACTAAACAAGCTAGGATTTGAGCTTAATCCTGAATTATTGGGAAGCGGTCCGTTTGCTAAAAAGTATTTGCATCAATTAACAGAAGATGAATTTAATGATTTCATGGAAATATTGGATGAATATTGCTGGAAAGATTGATCTCGGGGTAATGGGGGGCAGAATTTGCTGGTTGTATCGCGACTATCCAGCCTTCGTAGCCATAGGCTTTCAGCCTTCGCAGCCGCTACGGCGAAGTAGGCACTATGGCGGAGTAGGCAAGTCCCTCGCACAGATTAGCAGGCAGGGAATATCTGGTAGGATGAAGAAGGGATATTTCAGGGACAGGGTAGCGCTTGTGATCGTGCTCTGGTGGATAAAACAGGGGTTTTCCAGTAAGATAATGATGATTGGGCCGGGTGTGATTTTTCCCGGGAAAGGTGACAGGAGGAAGAGCAATGGATGACTTTATGCAAAGGATAACAGTTGATCCCGCGGTGTGCAGTGGCAAGCCCTGCGTCAGGGGGACGCGAATTCCGGTTCATATAGTTCTTGACCTGCTTGCCGCGGATGAAGGTTATGAGGGAATTCAGAAGGCCTATCCCAACATCAAGAGGGATGACATTCTTGCATGCATCAGGTATGCCGCGTCTCTGGCCGAGGAGGAGTCCGGGGTCATGCCATGAAGATACTTGCGAATGAGAATGTTTTTGAGCCCATCATCGAATATTTAAGAAACAAAGGGCATGAAGTGATAAGTTGCCGGAGCCCGGAGCTTTCCGGCTCTACGGATGATGAGGTTTACCAGAAGGCGGTTTCAGAAGGACTTGCCATTGTGACCATGGACAAGGATTTCATGCGTATTCACAGGTTTCCTCCATACAATTGCGGCGGAATTATCCTGATAAAGATATATAGGAGGAGCGTGGAAGAGACAGCGAGGATATTCAGTGAGTTCTTTGAGAAAATCAATGAAGAAAGAATAAAAGGAAATCTTGTTATCATTAATCCTGAAGGAGTTCGGCTGAGAATTTCTAAGGTGGTTTCATGAATATTTTTCCAGTATATATTCAGATAAAAATTAAATAGATGAAAAAAGATTATTTTGAAGGCAAGGTAGCTCTGATCAGCGGAGCGAGTCGTGGTGTTGGCTTTGCCACAGCCCGGAAGCTTGTTGAAAGAGGGGCAAGGGTTGTGATCAGCGCGAGAGGCGCAAAGCGGCTTCTTGATTCAGAAGCAAAGATGGTTGAGATAGGCGGGTCCGTGGTTTCGGTTACGGGAGATGTCGGTAAATGGAAAGATGCCGAGGGCATGGTTCAGGCCGCGATTGATAGTTTCGGGAGGCTGGACATCCTGGTTAACAATGCAGGTGTTTCTATGCGGGGAAAGTTCGCAGAGCTTTCGCCAGAGGTTTGCACTGAGGTTGCCGAGACGAATCTGATGGGGAGCATATATCTTTCCAGAGCCGGGATTCCGTTTTTAAGGGAATCAAGAGGTCACCTGGTTTTTATCTCAAGCATTGCTGGCCTGTTCGGTTTGCCGGGAGCTTCAATTTATTGTGCAAGCAAGGGCGGCTTAAAGGGCTTGTGCGAATCACTTCGCCTGGAGCTGTCTCTGGAGGGGGTTCACATAGGGATAGTGTATCTTGGTTTTACCGAGCACGACCCTGAGAAGCGCATTCTACTTTCAGATGGCACTCTTGTTCCACCGGACCGGCCTGCACATAACACCCAGGCATCTGCGGCAAACGCTATTCTGAAGCTGATTGAGAAGCGTAAGAGGCATCTGGTAATGACCCCGATCGGCAAGCTGGGCTGGCTCGCTAATCGTTTCTCTCCGGGCCTTGTTGAGCGTGCGGTCCTTTTTGCCCAGTCGCATAATCTATCCATATACAAAAAGTTTTCATGAGGTGAAGATATAATGGACAAAGGTCTTGCTATTGGGCTTGCATTAGGGATTTTGGCCTCGATACTCATGAATGTTGGAAAGGGAGTTCAGAAGCAGAAGGTTGAGGTGCTCAAGAAGGGCAGGGACATGTTCAGGCCAGCGTATCGTCGTGATTTCATAATATGGGTTATTGGAGTGTTAATGACCGTTGCCGCGGCGGCTTTCTATTCCGCGTCCTTGAAATTCACAGACAAGGCCTCGATCATTGCGGCCATGAGCGGGATCGGGCTGGTCGGGCTTCTGATTTTTGCGGGCCTGGTTTTGAAGGAATCAATCGGCCTTCGTGAGATTTTCAGCTCGGGCTTGATCATCATCGGAACCGGGATGATAAGTTATTTTGACCAGCCTTTATCCGAGGCCCAGAATTACAACCTGGGAAATTTCCTTTATGCGAGCCTGTCCCTGGTTGCCATTTTTGCCGTGCTTGCTTTTGCAGGAGCAAGATCACCCAAATTCCACGGATTCACGTTTGGCCTGATTGCAGGTAGCTTGATCGGGCTTGCAATGATCCTGGCGGATATGGCCCTTGTGAAGAGTGGAGGAAATCTTATCTCTCAGTTTTTAAACCCTTATATTTACTTTGCCATGATAAGCGCGCTCTCTGCCCTGGCCATTACCCAGGTGGCTTTTTTCAAGGGCACTGCTGTGCTTGTTGTTCCTACTATCAATTCCTTTATCATATTGACTCCCCTGATGGTGGAATATTCTACATTCGGCACATTGCTTAATCTTACCCAGTATTCTGGAGTAGCGGTAATTGTTATCGGGATTGTCATGCTTACAACCAGCCCGAAGCAGGTATTTCAATCTTGACCGCCCTGAATCGTATCTTGAAAGAATTGTGCTAAAGGGGACTTGATTGCAGACCTTAGAGAAAAAGGGCGGGCTTGATTTTAAACTCTATAAGCCCGGGCCTTCTCATCCGGACTGGGATGAGCTTTTTGAAGAGGCAAAGGAGTTGGCAGAGAAAATCTCAAGGCATATCACGCTTGATGAGAATACTCGCGCGGAGCGGTCAGCGCTCTTAAGACGCAAGTCAAGCATATATATGACTGGACATTCCCCAAAAAGGGCCTGCGAC
>CAZOMR010000310.1:0-3181 GCA_964580655.1 uncultured bacterium | reverse complement strand
GTTCTGAGTTCAGAGTTCATGGTGAGTCGAGACTAAATTCTTCCTCCAGGTTTCGGCACAGCCTCAACTTGCACATTTATTTTCCTGGCTACTGGATACTGGCTACTTTTAAATAATTCTCTGCGTTCTCTGTGTCTCTGTGGTGAGAAAATCTTTCAATCTGCGTAATCCTCCGGATCTTCGATCTGTGTAATCTGCGGATTTCTTGCTTTAGCGGTATTGACACGCTCTGCTTTGCTCGGCTATTCTAATGCTGGGATTTTGTATGCGGATAAGGGATCGAGATTTAAGGGACAGACTGGTCGAGATGCTGGATGATGAGCGGGTATCATCTGAGCCGCTTAACCTGTTTGCCTATTCGTATGATGCGTCGCTTGATCGTGCCCGGCCTCAGGTAGTGACCTATCCTATCACCACTTCCGAGGTGCAGGCCATCGTGCGTTTATGCTCGGCGAATGACATTCCATTTCTCGCGCGAGGCGCCGGGACAAACCTCAGTGGCGGTTCGCTGGCCATTGAGCGCGGCGTGGTGATCGTCACCACCCTGATGAACAGGATTCTGGAGATTGATCCGGCAAACAGGTGCGCCGTGGTCGAGCCGGGTGTGTTCAACCTCGATCTCCAGGACGCGCTGAAAGAGCACGGCTATTTCTTCGCGCCGGACCCTGCGAGCCAGGAGGCATCTACCATCGGCGGCAATGCGGCAGAGAACGCAGGCGGCCCGCACGGCGTGGTATACGGTGTTACCACCAACCATGTCCTGGGTATGAAGGCGGTTCTTGCTGACGGCAGGCTGGTCAAGCTGGGTGGCAAGGCCCCGGACCCTCCCGGGTATGATCTGCTCGGACTCATAGTGGGCTCGGAAGGAACTCTCGGGATCATCACTGAGCTCACGGTGCGTATACTGCCTTTGCCGGAGAAGGTGGAGACCATGCTTGCGGTGTTTGACGACCTGGATGACGCAAGCCGCGCTGTTTCAGGCATAATCGCGCACGGGATAATCCCGGCAACTCTTGAGATGATGGACAGGCCAATCATACAGGCTGTCCAGGCCAGTATGGATGCGGGCCTTCCGGAGGATGCGGCCGCTATCCTGATAATCGAGATGGAGGGCCCGGAATACGGAATGGAGAATTCCGAAGAATCTGGAGTACAGGCGGATAAGGTCAGGGAGCTACTTGAGCAAAACAATGTCCGGGAAGTGCGGGTGGCAAGAGACGAGGCTGAGCGGGATCGCATCTGGGCGGGTCGGAGAGGCGCATTCGGGGCGCTTACCCGGATCAAGCCGCACTGCCTGCTCAACGACGGCACAGTGCCTCGCGATAAACTGCCAGAGGTTCTGCGCCAGGTAATGGAATTGGGAAAGAGATATGATCTCCTTATAGGCAATGTGTTTCACGCGGGGGACGGCAACCTTCATCCGTCTATCCTGTTTGACGCAAGCGAGGATGGTATGAAGGAGAAGGTGCTTGAGGCTGGAATGGAGATACTCAAGCTGTGCGTGGCCGCAGGCGGGACCATCTCCGGAGAGCACGGAATAGGCACGGAAAAGAAAAAGGCCATGAGGCTCTTATTCTCGGAAGCGGACTTGGGGATGCAAAAGAGGATAAAGGATGCACTTGATCCAAAGGGGATCATGAATCCGGGCAAGATCTTTCCGGACTGAAAGCCATGTTCAGACATATTAGGAGCTCTACGGGCCAGGGTTCGAGCCGTATCTTGAAGAGCAGTTCCTTGAACTCACCCCTGGCCCCTGATCCTTTTGCGAAAGCCTTCGTACTCTGGTAGGATAAAATCAAGGAAATTTGCTATTTAAGGAGGTAGCCATGTTTGAGTTACAGGAGGGGCATCGGATCATGGAGAAGATGCTCCGGACATTCTGTGAGAAGGAGATAGCTCCTCATGTCCAGGCCATAGACTCCGGGGAGATGTTGCCTTATGACCTGATGCGCAAGATGATGAAGGCCTTTGGCCTGGAAAAGGTTGCCAGGGACGCGCTCGTCAAGATGGTTGAGAAGCAGGAAGAGGAAAAGCAAGAGGGTGGCAAAAAGAAGAAACGCGGGCTGTTGTCCGATATGGCTGGCGGGATAGATGACCCTTTAATCATGGCCGTGGTCGGAAAGGAGCTCTGCCGGGTGTCGCCTTCTCTGGCGCTGGCCTTTGCGGCCACCGTGGCTCTGTGCGGCCAGGCGATCATGGCCCGCGGCACAAAGGAGCAAAAGCTCAAATACGGCATCCCGGTACTCACGCTTGAGAAGATAGGGTGCTGGGCGCTTACCGAGCCGGAATCAGGCTCTGATGCATTTGCCCTCCGCACAATCGCAAGGCCTGATGGCGACGGGTATGTCATCAACGGCCAGAAGATGTTCGCGACAAACTCGCCGTATGCTGATGTGTTCGTGGTTTATGCCCGCATTGACCGGGGGGAGGAGTCCAAGAAAGACAAGCGCCAGATATTTCCATTCGTCCTGGAACGCGGGATGGAAGGACTCTCCACCGGTCCGCCTTTGAAAAAGATGGGCATGCGCGGGTCTCCCACCGGCGAGATATTCATGGAAGATGTCAGGGTGAGGAAGGAGGACCTTCTAGGGGGCGTGGAGAGGACCAGCCGTGATCAGGCCAAGGAGGTTCTGGCGAGTGAGAGAACTGGTGCGCCGTTCATGGCATGGGGGATAATAGAGCGGTGCCTGGATGACTGCATCAAGTATGCGATTGAGCGCAAGCAGTTCGGCAAGTCCATAGCAGAATTCCAGCTCATCCAGGAGAAGATCGCCAAGATGTTCATTACGCTTGAGAATGTGAAGAACCTGGCATTCAAGCAGGCATGGATGATAAAGAACCGGAAAGGCAGTCTGGAGGAATACTGTGCGGCAAAATACTACTGCGCGAATGCCTCAGTCCAGGTGGGACTGGAGGCCATACAGCTTATGGGCGGATACGGATACATGAATGAATACCATGTCGAGATGCTCATGCGAGACGCAAAGCTTATCGGACTCGGGGGCGGAACCGATGAGATACAAATCCTCAACATAGCAAAGGAAATCTTCAGAAAACACGACTTTGAAATAAGCCTGGCGGGTTGAGCATAGAAAAGGGCCAGATCGTGGATTGGGCCTGCGACATAAAAGGGGGGGTTTTAGCCGTTGGCGGCTTTTTGCTCCCAGAATTCCTCCATCCG
>CAZOMR010000309.1:0-3191 GCA_964580655.1 uncultured bacterium | reverse complement strand
GCATCCCCCCTTTGGGGGGACGGGAGGGGGGCAATAACACAAAAGGCACAGCCAACGTAGGGGCAGGGCTTGCCCTGCCCTCAAAGGGCGCAGCAAGCAGCGCCTCTACGGCCGAGAATGAAAAAAGTCACCATTTATGTCGCACACCCTTTTTTGATTGACATAAGGAAAAAACTTTATTATTTAGATATGGCGAATGACATGGGTTGTTCTCGAATTATTTTAATGTAAGGAGGGGCAAATGAGTGAAGTAAATGGGAAGGTGGCTTTAGTCACCGGCGGGGCCATGGGCATGGGCCGGGCTGTGGCCGAACGGCTGGCAAGGGATGGTGCAAAGGTGGTGCTGTGGGATTTGAACGAGGATACACTGAAGAGCACGAAGGATGAGATGAAGAAGACCGGTGCCGATGTTCACACCTATGTCCTTGATGTTACTGACAGGGCCAAGGTTTATGAGACTGCGGCCAAAGTGAAGCAGGATGTGGGCGTGGTTGACATCGTGGTCAACAACGCGGGAGTGGTTTCCGGAGGGCTCTTCTGGGAAGTCCCTGATGAAAAGCTCTTCAAGACCATAGATGTCAATCTCAACGCCATCATGTGGTGCACAAAGGCTTTCCTGCCGGATATGATCAAGAAAAGCTCAGGCCATCTCGTCCAGATAGCCAGTGCGGCGGGACTGCTCGGTGTGCCCGGACTTACTGCATACTGTGCAAGCAAGCACGCGGTGATAGGCTTCAGCGATACCCTGCGCCTGGAATTGAAGAAAATGAAGATCAAGGGAATCAGGATCACCATCGTTTGTCCGAGCTTTGTCCAGACCGGCATGTTCGATGGGGTCAAGCCGCCCTTCCTTAACCCCTGGCTGACCACAGACCAGATGGCGGACAAGATATATGCTGGACTGAGGAAAGACAAGTATTATGTTCGTGAACCGTTTGCGGTCAAGCTGGTCCCGTTCCTGAAGGGGATGACCTACACCCCGATCCTGGACTGGGCCGGCGGAGTACTGGGCATGCACGCATCAATGGATACCTGGACAGGGAGAAAAGATTGATCAAGAGCTGATCGCGGCCGGAAACAGGCGCATCGGGGACCTGTACCCGGGATGACAATCTCCGGGTGCGAGATACCCTTAATCATCGTAAAAAAGAATTCTCTTCCTTGATTGGAATTGCCTTTAGACCCTGCGAGCGAGGCGAAGCATCCTTTGAGAATTCAAGAAAAATAATGGAGAGATGAGAGGATGTATTTTGACAAACCCGGTTCAGAGAATACGGACAAGACCCTGGAGATAGCAATTTCTGAGGCCGAACAAAGGGGCATCTCGCATCTTGTCGTGGCATCCACCACAGGCGCCACTGCGAAAAAAACCCTGAAGGCCATCTCCGGCACTAAATTGAAATTGATAGTGGTTACACATAATGTGGGATTCGCTAAAGAGGGAGAAGATAAGTTTGACCCAAAGACAAGGAAAAAGATTGAAAATGCAGGCCATATAGTTCATACCGGCACAATGGTTTCAAGGAACCTGAGTAAGGCCATATCTCAAAACCTGGGAGGCTATTCCGAGACCGAACTTGTAAGTGCCACCTTGAGGATGTTCTCTCAAGGCATAAAGGTCTGCGTTGAAATGGCCGCAATGGCTTGCGATGCCGGGCTTATCCCTTTTTCCGATGTGATCTGCGTGGCTGGCACGGAATCCGGCGCTGATACAGCCGTCATCATCCGCGCAAACTCCTCGAACAGATTCTTTGACATCAAGGTCAGAGAAATCCTCTGCAAGCCCTTTTAACTTTGGTTCATCCGGGTAAAAAGTACCTAGGCTGTATGACCGCAAACTAAAAATGGCGATAAAAGAAAAACATTGATATGATCATGGCAGACCGGCAGAGACGCAAGACCGCTTAGATCATCAAAGAAAACCCGCGGGGTTTACCGGAACAAGGTGGAAGGGTCTCACATGCTCTCATCAATTATTCTAACATCCTTTGACATCCAGGCCGGCAAAAGGCATGGAAGGCAAGAAACATCTATTAAGATATGGATATAACAAAGGAGGATTGATTTATGTCTGAATTACTTGATATGCTCGGATGTCGTCACCCCATAATTCAAGGCCCTATCGGCGCGATGAACAGTCCAAGACTGGTAGCCGCTGTCTGCGAGGCAGGGGCCTTCGGAATGCTGGCCACAGGGTTTATAAGCGACCCCGAAGATCTGAAGCGACTCGTGAACGAGATCAGAAAACTGACCGACAAGCCATTTGGCGCTAACCTCATGATCATGAATCCGACGAATGAAAAGATCCTTGAAATTCTGGCGGATGCGGGGGTCAAGGTGATCACCACATCGGCAGGGTCTCCGTCAAGGATCTATCCTCAAATTCATTCAATGGGCATAAAAGGGTTGCATGTCCTGCTTTCCATGCCTCATGCAGTAAAGGCGGAGAGTGCAAGTGTGGACGGCGTTGTTGTCTCGGGACTTGAGTCAGGAGGTCTTCGGTCGGTCAATCCTGAATCTTCGACAATGGTGCTTGTGCCTCTGGTGGTTGACAATGTGAAAGTTCCAGTGGTTGCCGCAGGCGGGATTGCCGATTCGCGGGGCTATCGTGCGGCCCTGGCTCTGGGAGCACAGGGAGTCCAGATAGGGACACGCTTGATAGCCACAGAGGAAAGCCCTGCCCCTGATGGATGGAAAGACGCCATCATCAATTGCGGCGATTGCAATACCACGCTGATCCCGTTAGGCAACATGACCATGCGGGTTATCATCAATCCCAGACTTAAAGAGAAGATGGCTGATCCGGAGGCTGATCTTGGCAGGGAATATAATATGATCAACGCACAAAAAGCCTGGGTGAATGGAGATTTCGATCTGTTTCCCGCGGGAGGAGGACAGGTAAGCGCATTGATCAAGGAGATCAAGCCGGTAAAAGAGATTATAGAGGAAATGGTGTCGTAGGTCTTTACCTTTAGATCAAAAACACGAACCCAAGTAGAAAAAAATTGATAAGCGCTGACCCTCGTGCTAGAATACATCCCTAAATCTCAGGCGCTTACGGGCCGTTAGCTCAGCCAGGTAGAGCAGCGGACTTTTAATCCGTTGGCCGGGAGTTCGAATCTCCCACGGCCCGCCATTTATCCCAAATAATGCAGTTGCCATTTTTTATTTCCCCGCCCAACTGCATCGCA
>CAZOMR010000308.1:0-3195 GCA_964580655.1 uncultured bacterium | reverse complement strand
TCAGCCAGCCACCTTATTCATCATCAAGGGGATGGTTTGCGGAATCGCTGCGCCCTATCCCGGGGTTTCTCAAGAGGGTAAGGGCATCCGGAGGCGGCTAGATGACAACAAACTCCTTATGGATGCCAAAGGCCTGTCTGAGGGTATCAGCTATCTCACCGAGGGTTGCGTAGGCCCTTGCGGCCTCAAGTATCGGGGGCATGAGGTTAGCATCGGAGCGCGCGGCCTTGTCAAGGGATTCGAGTGCGGTCTTGACACGGGCTTTATCGCGATCCTCGCGGACCCGCTCAAGCCGGGCTAGCTGGTTTTTCTCAATCTCAGGATTGATCCGCAAAATGTCTGCAAAGGATGGCTCATCCATGCTATACTTATTTACACCCACCACAATACGTTCACCCGATTCCACCTCAACCTGATATGTGTAAGCAGTATTCTGTATCTCCCGCTGGGTGAATCCCTGTTCAATAGCCCTGGCCGACCCTCCCATCTCGTCAATCTTGCGGATGTATTCCCATGCTTTATCCTCTATCCCGTCTGTGAGCTCCTCGATCATATATGACCCGGCCAGCGGATCAATTGTCTCCGCCACACCTGATTCCTCGCCAATGATCTGCTGGGTGCGCAGGGCCAGCATCACAGCCTCTTCGGTGGGCAGGGCCAGGGCCTCGTCAAAGGAGTTTGTGTGAAGCGACTGTGTGCCGCCAAGCACTGCGGCCAGGGCCTGGAGAGTTACCCTGACAAGGTTGTTCCGTGGTTGCTGGGCGGTCAGGGTACAGCCCGCTGTCTGGGTATGGAACCTGAGCATCATGGCACGGGGGTTCTTGGCCCCGAAGCGCTCTTTCATTATCCTGGCCCACATCCTTCGCGCGGCACGAAACTTGGCAACCTCTTCAAGGAAATTGTTGTGCACGCAGAAGAAGAAGCTCAGTCGTCCGCCGAATTCATCCACATTGAGACCTGCCTGGATAGCGGCCTGGACATAGGCTATCCCGTGTGCCAGGGTGAATGCCACCTCCTGGACCGCGGAACACCCGGCCTCGCGCATGTGATAGCCGGAAATGCTGATGGTGTTCCAGTTAGGCACATGCTCCCTGCAATAGGCGAAGATGTCAGTGATGATGCGCATGGAAGGCCCGGGAGGATATATATAGGTTCCCCTGGCTACATATTCCTTGAGTATGTCGTTTTGAATAGTGCCCCGCAGTCTGGAGAAGGGCACGCCCTGCTTTTCCGCCAGTGCGAGGTAAAATGCCAGGAGGATTGCGGCAGTGGCATTGATTGTCATGGAGGTGCTCACCTTATCAAGGGGAATCTCTGCAAAGAGGGTCTCCATGTCAGCCAGTGAATCTATTGCCACGCCTACCCTTCCCACCTCGCCGCGGCTCATGGGCTGGTCCGAGTCGTATCCCATCTGGGTGGGCAGATCAAATGCCACGCTGAGCCCTGTCTGTCCCTGCTCAAGCAGGTAGCGGTAACGACTGTTGGATTCCTCCGCAGTGCCGAAGCCAGCATATTGGCGCATGGTCCACAGTCGGCCACGGTACATGGTGGGCTGAACCCCTCGGGTAAAGGGATACACTCCTGGGTAGCCCAATTGTTCATCGTAATCAAATTCCCCGGGCACATAGAGCCTCTGCACCTCTATCCCGGAGGTGGTTACAAAATTCTCCCGGCGCTCCGGATTCTTCTCCAGCGCCTTCTTCAGCGTGGTTTCTTCCCATTGTCTGGCTCGGTCTTTCTTCATCTTCATTCTCCGAGGCCCCCCGGGCTTTTGAGGGCTCGTCCTTGACAAATCAGGTGCAATTGACTACATTGAAATAAACCAAGGTGCAAAATATATCAGGATTGGCGGAGCTTGTCAAAGTTCACGAGGTATCGGATGCGTAAAGCCGCGGTTGCTATGGTGCTTATAGTTTCGGGCTTTCTTTCCATTCAAGGGATGGCCGCGGACGAGGACTGGGAGTTTGGGGCGCAGGCTGGTTATCATGTTCCTCAACTGGATGTAAAAGATTTTTCCCCTGATCTATTATTCTACGGGGCCGCGTTTCATTACTGGATGAATGACACATCCACGCTTGATGTATTTGTGAATCAACTCAGTGCGTGCCGGGAGTTGCCGATCTACGAGGATGGTCAAGAGACAAGCGAGGAAAAATTTTTCTACGACGCCTTGTTTGTCATGGGGGGAGTCCGTTATCTTCCGGAATGGGATATTTTCTTCACGCCTTTTCTCGGACTGGGTCTTGGCATTCAATCCTGGACTTTTCGCTGTGACCTGCTTGATGATCGAGGCGGCACAGGCATTGCCTATTATGCGGTGGCCGGAGGGGGGTATCGCTTGAGCTCGCGTGTCAGGGTGGAGCTCTGGTCTCGTTATTTTTATGCGCCGTTTAATGAGCGCCTGGAGAAGGAGTTCTATCTTTCAGGTTCCGGAGATGTGGATCGAGAGCGGGAAGACCTGAAATCAGCCGGGTTTATCATGCTTGGATTGGAGTTGAGCTTTAAGATAAACTGACGGGTCTTGGCCAAGCGAAAGGAGGACGAAGATGAAGCGAAAGGCATTTATCGGAGCCTTTTTGATCATGGTTTTCTTGATCTCGCAGTCGGCCCGGGCTCAAGCCACGGGAAGTCTTTCAAGCAGGAGCGGACACTGGAACCTGGGTGGAGCGATCGGGCTTACCTTTGACCCTGATCTCGTTGGAGTCGAATTAGGCGTGGATTACTATGTCACCAATGAGGTCGCGGTAGGTCCCTTGATTATTGCGGCCATGAATGGCGAGGATAACATATGGGGCCTTTCAGGGCAGGCGAAATACTCGGCGCGCCTGGCCGAGAACGATGTGGTGCGGCCTTACGGCCATGTAGGAATCGGCTTTATCAATCTGGACCTGGACCACGACAGGAAAACCAGAACAGAATTCCTTTTTCCCATAGGCGGAGGCTTTGAATTCGAGCTTAACGATGACATGACACTGGATGTGAATGCGCTTTTTATTATCTCCAAGATTACATCTGCGGGACTTTTTGTGGGAATAAAATATCTGTTCTAACCCTGATTTTGCAATTGAGGTTGAATAATTTTATCGCAAATCCTTAAGACCCGCGTGGTTAGAATAACATCTTAACTTTATCTTTCAGGTTTAGGGTGTGCGACATAAATGGTGGTCAAGTGGCCCTGGGATTTCCAAAAGTTGT
>CAZOMR010000307.1:0-3214 GCA_964580655.1 uncultured bacterium | reverse complement strand
TTGTGCGAGCGACTTCAGTCGCGACTTATAAACTTGTCGCTTTTCACTAATAAACAATTTAGCTTGACAAAAATGCTATTCTGAATAATCTTATGATCAGATCGGCGATTTTTATCGAGACTAAAGTCTCCTTCCAGGTTTCGGCAGAGCCTCAACTTGCACATTTTTAGTCTTGGAGTGTTTTTGCGAAGATTTCCGCGGCCTGCTTAACCATTTTCCGGTCAACATCCAGATGTGTAACTATCCTGATTTTGTCCCTTGAGATGAAATTCACAAGAACGCCCAAGTCTTTAAGTCTCACTGCATAGTCCGGCGCTATGAGTCCTGGCTTTGTTACCTTGACGAAGATCATGTTCGTCTGAACCATGGTTGGATCAAATGAAAGTCCATCAAGCTCTGCAAGCCTCTCAGCCAGATACCTTGCGTTCTCATGGTCCTCTGTCAGACGCTGGATGTTATTGTTCAGGGCGTAGATACCGGCCGCGGCTAGAATTCCAGCCTGCCTCATTCCCCCTCCAAGCATCTGCCTGATATACCTTGCCCGCTCAATGAATTCCCGGGTGCCCAGGACAATGGACCCCACTGGTGCGCCCAGTCCCTTTGAAAGGCAGAAGCTGATGGAGTCAAAATGCGGTGTGATCTTGCGGGCATCAATACCGAGCGCCACGGAGGCATTGAATATCCTTGCTCCATCCAGGTGAGTCTTGATTTTCCATGCCCTTGCAAACTGCGAGATTTCCTGAATATCCTTTAACGGGAATATGATCCCTCCGCCCCGGTTATGTGTATTTTCCACCATGATCAAGCTGGTTGATGCGAAATGTATGTTGCCGCCAAGACATACGGCCTCGGCTTCATCCTTTGTGAATGTTCCGCCCTTCCCTGCTATGACCAACTGCACGCCAGCCAGCCCGGCAGGTCCTCCAGCCTCATACAGCCATGAATGGGCGTTCTCACCAGCAAGCACACTGTCCCCGTGATGCGTGTGAACCTTGATTGCGACAAGGTTTGCCATTGTGCCAGAGGCCACGAACATAGCGGCCTCGGTTCCAAGGAACTCGGCAGACATGGCCTCGAGACGATTCACAGTGGGGTCGTCACGATACCCGTCATCGCCCACCTCTGCCTCGGCCATGGCACGGCGCATGCCGGGGCCGGGCATTGTCACCGTATCGCTTCGTAGATCAATTACATCCATTCTTCAGGCCTTCCGCTACATAGAATTCGCACCTATGTTATCAGATACGCGGATTTAAGCAAAATGAGAGGCCGCAGGCCTGGCTAGAGTATTGCAAGGTATTTATCCAGCTCATACTGGCTTACATGCTCCCTGTATCTCTCCCACTCGATCTTCTTGTTTGCGATGAATTTCTCGAAAATGTGGTCCCCGAGAGCGTTCCTCACCAGCGCGCTCTTCTCGGCCTCAGCAATGGCCTCTGCAAGACTGCTTGGCAGGGAAACTATGCCTTCACGCTCGCGAGCCTCCACGGACATCTCGTATATGTCTTCCTCAATCGGATCAGTCAGGTCGTAGCCTTCCTCGACCCCCTTCAGGCCCGCGGCCAGCATGACCGCAAATGCCAGATAGGGATTGCAAGCAGGGTCGGGACACCGGAACTCGGCTCTAGTGGCCTTTGCTTTACCAGGCTTGTACATCGGCACGCGCACCAGTGCTGAGCGGTTTCGCCGCGCCCAGGAGATATAAACAGGGGCCTCGTAGCCCGGTACAAGCCTCTTATACGAGTTAACCCACTGTGCGACGACCAAGCATATCTCAAGCGTGTGCTTAAGAAGCCCGGCAATGTATGCCTTGCCCATACCTGATAAGTTATACTTATCATCCGGATCAAAGAAGATATTCTCATCCCCCTTGAAAAGCGACTGGTGCACATGCATGCCGCTACCGTTCACGCCGAAGATGGGCTTGGGCATGAAGGTCGCATACACTCCGTGCTTCAAGGCCACTTGTTTTACCGTCAGCCGGTGTGTCATGGCCACATCCGCCATTGAGAGCGCATCCATGTAACGCAGGTCTATCTCATGCTGGCTCGGGGCAACCTCGTGGTGCGAGTATTCCACCTTGATGCCCATACTCTCAAGCGCAAGGATCGTATCCCGACGCAGGTCGCTCGCAGAATCCCGTGTAGTCATATCAAAATAGCCCCCGGCGTCCAGGGGCTCCGGCTTGCCTTCATTGTTCTTGAAGTAGAAGTACTCCAGCTCCGGTCCCACATAAAATGTGTAACCCAGGTCCGCGGCCTTCTTAAGGTTGCGCTTGAGCGCCCATCGAGGGTCTCCCTCGTAATGACTGCCGTCGGGGAGGAGGATGTCACAAAACATCCTGGCCACACCAGTTCCCTCATTCGGATACCACGGGAGAATTGCAAAAGTGCCCGGGTCAGGCTTTGCGATCACATCGCTCTCCTCGATCCGCGCATACCCCTCAATGGAAGACCCATCGAAACCCATGCCCTCGTCCAGAGCCTCTTCCAGCTCCCTGGGCGTTATCGAGAAGCTCTTCAGAAAACCCAAAACATCCGTGAACCATAAGTTGATAAACTTTATCTTTTCATCGCGCACCCTCTTAAGAACATACTCCTCATCCCTTTTCGACATGTCTCGCCTCCTCAACTTTTTTCTCCAGCCACGAATTGCCCTTTGCCATAGCTCGCAATCTCCCCTACTTGTTTTAAGGCAATATACACCATTTCTCCATGATTTAAAATATAATTCAGCAACTTCCGTGCCAATATTGTCCCATGGCTAAAACCCCCAATAATCCAATAAGTTGAGGATTTCACCAGGTGATTGCCCCCCATCAAAATAATACATTTTTGTTGAATTTTGCAAATGAATACAACAAAATTGAAGCTTTTGTCCCAAATAATACAGTTGCCATTTTTTATTTCCCCGCCCAACTGCATCGCAGTGATGCTTGATCTATCTCAGCTATTCGATTTAGTAAAATTTTCAGGTTTTTTCGGATGCGTCCCTGGGCGTGGAAGTCGCTGTCAGCGCGGACCGCCTTGATCTTGATGCAAGCGGGCATCTTGGCCAGAGTCTCGCTGAGGAATTGATCGAGGCCGGTCAGGTCGGCCACATTTCCCGGGCGAAGCCAGAGGTTGACCACGATCTTAAGCTCGGCCAGAAAGGCAAAGATCAGCGATTCCGCAAGCAATAGGTAATTCTTGTCATAACGCACCATAATCTCTAG
>CAZOMR010000306.1:0-3239 GCA_964580655.1 uncultured bacterium | reverse complement strand
GTCTAACCAATGATTTGGGTCTTGGTCATCGCAGTCCGGGCCATCAATAGTGATATATGCATCACATGCGATATACCATTCATCAGTGTCACCGTCCTGGCAATTGGAACATCCATAGGTGGTCCAGTTGTTCACGCCATCCGGGAGAGTATCATCGCAGTCCGCGTCTAAGTCACAAGTACCAGTAGCCCAAAGATCGCCATCATTATCAGTAGTACAGCTATCGCAGAGGCTCCAGACATTAGCGATCTCATCATCGCAGTCCGGGCCATCTATGCCAATATATTGGTTACATTCTCCGAACCAGCCGTCGCTATCTCCGTCAAGACATGTGGCGCAGGTGTTCCAGGTGTTGATATTACCATCATCGCAGTCCGCGGGCAGGTCAGAAGTATCACAATCAACGGCCCACCCATCTCCGTCCTTGTCAACGCAGCCAGTGTCATCGGTCCAGACATTAGCCAAAGCGTCATTGATGTCCGAACCCGCTCTACAGTCTTTCCCGTGCAGGTCTCCATCGTTGTCATAGCATTTATCCGCCTCGTCTCCCTTGTCTGCTGTTCCGCACGAGACCGAAATCAGGAAGAATGTAGCGGCCCCCAGAGCCAGGATCACACTCAAGATTTTGATCGTTCTTTTCATTTCTTTCATCGCGTTATTCTCCTTTCTTTCTTTTCCTGGTTTAGAATAAACCTTTTTTCCCCGGCTTTTTAGAGCAGGAAGAAGCTCTCAGCCCACATTTCGCCTTTATCCTGAAACGGCTCAGGGAAGTAAACCAAAGCCCTTAAACCACTCCTTTCAACAGATTTCCCTGCTTCCTCTTATACTTCCGAACCTCATTTAACCCTAATTTTTTACCCTATTCTGAGCTATTTGTCAAGTTTTTTTTATTTTTTTTCGCGATTTTCTGAAAATGCCTTAAAATTCAAATAGTTAGAATGGCCTTGTTCACCGCAGAGACGCAAAGAACGCAAAGAAGAGAAGGGAATAAAAGTTAGAGACAGAAAAGAGACAAAAATTTACAAGAGCGGAGTGTGCGGGTTCAATTCTACTTAAAATCCTTGGTGACTTGGTGGTTCAAATATTTTTCTTCTCTGTGTTCTCTGTGTCTCTGTGGTGAGTTTAGGCTTGAGGCTTGGGTATCAACAGACCTATGCCTTAATCTTTAACTCTATACTTTCTTCTTTGCGCCCTTTGCGTCCCTTTACAGGTCTTTAGGATTTGCGGTAGAATTATTTTGCCCTACAAGTCTGGAGGACTCTCAAATTCAAAATCTGGTTTAAGTCATGATCCGGTTTACATTGGGGAGAATCATAAGCGGCGCACTGGTCGTGTTCATCGTTGCTACGCTGACCTTTTTTGTGCTCCGACTTGTTCCCGGGGGACCATTTGACCAGGAGAAGGTTTTCCCGCCTGAGATTAAGAGGAACATTGAGGCTAAGTATCGTCTGGATAAGCCTCTCCGCGTCCAGTATTACCTTTACATGAAGGACCTGGTGCATCTCAGGTTTGGGCCTAGCTTTAAATACCGTAACCGGCAGGTGGAAGACATCCTGAAGAGCACCTTCCCTGTTTCCATGGTGCTCGGGTTGTGGGCCCTGGTTCTGGCCTCGGCAATAGGGATAGCGGCCGGGATCATATCAGCGCTCCGGCGCGACACCCTGTTTGACCGGTCAAGCATCTTCATAGCCACACTGGGCATCTCGCTTCCCAACTTCGTTATCGGGGCTTTACTTATCCTGGTTTTCTCGCACCTTCTGAAGGTCCTTCCACCCGCGCTCTTTGAGGATTGGCGTTACCTGGTCATGCCCGCGATCACCCTGGGCGCGGCCCCGGCCGCATACCTTGCAAGGCTTATGCGCTCGAGCCTGCTTGAAATCCTGGGCAAGGAATTCATCAGGACAGCCGAGGCCAAGGGTCTCTCCGGCCGCATCGTTATCCTCAAGCATGCGCTCAAGAACTCGCTCGGGCCGGTGATTACCGTTCTCGGGCCTCTTACCGCCATGTTGATAACAGGGTCCTTTATCGTGGAGAAGGTCTTCAGCGTGCCTGGAATGGGCCGCTACTTTATCACCGCTGTGACCAACCGGGATTACCCGCTGGTCATGGGCGTGACCGTTGTCTATGCAGTGCTCATAGTAATCATGAACTTCATCGTTGACCTGCTTTACACCCTGCTTGACCCGCGAGTGAGGCTAGGGAATTGAAGGTGCTTGTTAAATGTTAGATGGCTCGCGGAACAGATCAGTGGGCATATTGGCCCTGGGTATCAGGCGCCTTTTCCGTAACAGAGCCGCTATGCTCAGCCTGGCCTATGTGATCGCGGTTACCGGGATAGCCATCCTCGCATCGCAGATCGCGCCTTATGCTTTTGACGCCCAGGACTCCGAGGCGCTCCTCAAGCCTCCGAGCATCAAGCACTGGCTCGGCACGGACGACCTCGGAAGGGACCTCCTGAGCCGCCTTGTCTTCGGCGCCCGCGTCTCCATGGCCGTGGCCTATGTTTCAACTTTCTTCTCCCTTATCCTGGGCACGCTTTACGGCGCGGTCTCCGGCTATACTGGTGGAAAGCTGGACGCGGTGATGATGCGGGTGGTGGATGTTCTTTACTCCTTTCCTGACCTGCTTTTGATCATCCTTATCAATGCCTCTATCAACCGGGACTGGCTTGACAACCTGCTTCTGGCAACGCACATGCCATGGCTCATCCGCGCGGTCAGCGCTGAGACCCTGGCCTTGCTGATTGCACTGAGCCTTGTTAGCTGGGTCCAGGTGGCGCGGCTGATCCGGGGCGAGGTCTTAAGGTTGCGGGAAGAGCTTTATGTGGATGCGGCGCGGGCACTGGGTGTGTCCCATTCAAGCATCATCTTCCGGCACATCCTGCCCAATACCCTGGGCCCGCTCATCGTGACCCTGACCTTCCGCATCCCTGCCGTGATTCTGGCAGAGAGCATGCTCAGCTTTATCGGCCTGGGAATACAGCCGCCGAAGAGCTCCTGGGGCACATTGGCCAGCGACGGCTTTGCGGCCATGCGCTTCGAGCCGCATCTTATCCTGTTTCCCAGCCTGGCCATATTCCTGGCCATGCTGGCATTCAACTTCCTGGGAGACGGGCTCCGCGACGCGTTTGACCCCAAACTCCAGGTGAGAAGATAGACGAGAACTCTCAAAAAGCCGTAATCATCCCAGCGATTCCGCAAGCCATAGGTAATTCTTGTCATAACGCACCATAATCTCTA
>CAZOMR010000305.1:0-3287 GCA_964580655.1 uncultured bacterium | reverse complement strand
GCAGAGCCCCTACGGCCGAGAATGAAAAAAGTCACCATTTATGTCGCACACCCACTTATCTTCTCCTCAAATGCAAGAATCATTGAATTTTGCCACCGAGATAGGGTATACTTTAGAAAGTTGGAGGTTTCTCATGGGCGATCAAAAGTATAAGGTGATCCTCCGCAGGTGCGAGAGTTATGATGAGGGCGTCATTCGGAAGATCATTCACGAGGGCATGGAAGAACTGGGAGCTGTGCCTTCCGGCAAGGTGCTTGTCAAGCCGAACGGGATATTCGCTCACAGGCGCTACGGCCGTTACGGCTGTACCAATTCCGTGTTGCTCCGCGCTCTTTTGACAGAACTTTCGGAAAGGCCTGATGTCGAGAAGATCACCCTGGGCGAACGCACAGCCGTGACCGTGCCCACGCGCTATACCTTCCAGGAAGCAGGCTGGAACTCCTTGAAGAAAATTCCGAAGGTGGGTTTCTGCTTTTTTGACGAGGCATCCCAGGTCACGGTCAAGTTAAAGAAAGGCACGGTTCACAATGACCTCCGTCTGGCCCGTGCCTTTGTGGAGGCTGACTATAAGGTCTATGCCCCCAAGCTCAAACACCATGTCTCTTCAAATATCACCTGCTCGCTCAAGCTTAACATGGGCATTCTGGACTCAAAGGACAGACTTAATGGGCATGATTATCGTTTGGAGGATAAGATTGCAGACCTTTACGAGGCTGGGTATCCGGACTTTGTGGTAGTGGATGGTATTGAAGCCGGCCAGCAGAATGAGCTTGTGCCTGTACCGCGTCATGTCGGGGTCATCATCATGGGCACGAGAGGCGTGGCCGTGGATTCGGTAGCCGCACGCATCATCGGGTTCAAGCCCGAAGATATTCGGCATCTCGCAATTGCCCGTAGTCGGGGATGGGAGCCGGTAAGCGATGACCAGATTGAGATCACAGGCGATGTGACCCTGGAAGAGTTGAAAGAGAGGACAAAGGATTTCGACCGGACATTTCACGATCCCCGGGACCTTGACACCCCTATTCGCTTCTACTTCGGCAACTACCCGAAGGGCCAGGAGATATGCCATACCGGGTGTATCAATATGATCAAGTCAGCGCTTGCCATATTCGAGGCCTATGATCCGGGTGCGCTTAAGAGGGCCAGGCCTGTTGCCGTTGTGATCGGAGAATATGAGGGCGATGTGGACGGACAGGGCTACCCGATCCTGCTTGTCGGCACCTGCACCAAGGTGCTCGGAAAGACCACTGGTCCTACCCGGAGAATTCCGGGCTGTCCGGTCCTTGTTCCCTTTTTCGTGGTTCCGGGGGCGTATTACTTCAAACTGAAGAGCCCATACCTTGATCCGTCGGCCCTGGTGAGCTTTCCATTACTTCTCGGGTGGTCATATCTGAGAAAGTGGCTGGCGCGATTCAGGCCACGGAGGTATGTAGAGACCCTGCAAAAGTGAGTTCCAGACAGGATACAAAGCATGGCCAGGCTTACCACGATAAATTTTCCGGAGAATGTTTGCCGCGAACTGGATGCGGACTCGATCTCCATCGGAAGGCTTCCTGAGAATGATTTTCCCCTGGACGATGTTCTCATCTCGCGGCGTCATGCCGAGGTTCGCCGTGAGGGGGATTGCTTTCGCATCATTGACCTGAACAGTCTTAACGGCATATATGTCAATAACCTGCGGGTATCTGACGAGCGGCTCACGAGCGGGGACATCATAACCATTGGCAATGTTCAACTCCTTTTTGAGGATACGGTATCCGGTTCCGCGGTTTCATATCCTGGTGCATTGGAGTCCAGGCCGGGTGCTGCTTTTATCCAGGATGAATTCATCAAGCCCCTTCCGAAGATCGAGCATGAGCTTCAACTTGACTTCCAGCCTCCGGTGGAACCATCAGCACCTATATTGGAGGAACAGAGGTCCGATGAGAGCTTTTTCATCCTTTATCAGATCGCGCGTGCGCTCAACAGCACCAACAGCCTGGACGAACTGCTCAGCCTTACCCTTTCTCTCGCGTTCCAGGTGATCAAGGCGGAGCGGGGTGTGGTTTTGCTTCTGAACGATAAAGATGAGCTTGTTCCCCGTAGCTCTCGCTGTCGCGGGCCCCGTCCTGATAAGCCGATTGATATCCCTGTGAGTCAGACCATTGCTCGCCGGGCCATGCAGGAGAAAGCAGGCATTATCACCTCTGATGCCAAATACGATCCGCGGTTCACCTCTGGCCAGAGCATCATGGAGTACAATATCCGGTCGGCATTGTGCGTGCCGCTGTGGGAGAGGGATACTGTGCGGGGAGTGATATATCTTGACAACCTTCTACAGAGCTACGCGTTCAAGGAAGATGACCTTAATCTTCTTACCGCGATTGCCAACCAGGTGGCGCTTGCCATAAGGCAGGATGAGATGCAGAGGTCGTTGAGGGAGCAAGCGATCTTCCGCGCCAATCTTGAGAGGTTTCACTCTCCGGATGTCGTCAACCTGGTGATCGAGCAGTCGCGAGGCAAGGAGAAGCTGGAACATCAGATGACCGAGCGCGAGGTCACCATACTTTTTGCGGACATCTGCGGTTTCACACGGCTGTCGGAGCGGCTGGCGGTCCATGAAGTGGCCAACCTGCTTGTGGAATATTTCAACCAGATGAGCAATGTAATCTTTGATTTCAAGGGCACGGTGGACAAGTTCATCGGAGACGCTATCATGGCCATCTTCGGGGCGCCTATCTCTTACGGCAATGATGCTGAACTAGCAGTCCATGCCGCGATCGAGATCATGCACAAGATGAAGGAGTTTAACCGGAACATTGATGAGCGAAAGCGCTTCAACATCCGGATGGGCATCAACACCGGCATGGTCGTGGCCGGCTACCTTGGAAGCTTACAGCGCATGGAATACACGGTGCTCGGAGACCCTGTCAATATCGCGGCCCGTCTCCAGGACATCGCGCCGCCGAACACCATCCTCCTGGGAGAGGCCACTTATGCCAGAGTGAAAGGAACTTTTCCCTTACAGAGCCTGGGATCCACCAAGCTCAAGGGCAAACAAAAGCAGATCAGGGTTTACGAGGTTCTCACCGATCCAAGAGAGATCAAGGAGTCATTGGGGGTTCCACTTTAAACCCGGCCTAACCGCTTTCTGGTCTTTTAGTGGTAAAAAAGTTCCCCCGAACTCAATTCCCGATCACAGGTTGGGTGTGCGACATGATTGGTGATGGCTGTCATAGTAAAGGGCGTAGGGGCAGGGCAAGCCCTGCTCCTACATTGGCTGTGCCTTTTGTCTTATTGCCCCC
>CAZOMR010000304.1:0-3308 GCA_964580655.1 uncultured bacterium | reverse complement strand
GAAAGGGACAAACGATGCAATCTATTCAAGGGGCAACTGCATTATTTGGGTTTAAGGGAATGTTGTAAGCAAAAGAATCAACAGACAAGAGATCTCAGTTCATAGTTCATAGTTCATAGTGAGTCGAGACTAAAGTCTCTCGCACTTCTCAGCTTGCGCTGAATCTCAGATCACAAATCTCAAATTTCAGATTTCCTCTGCGTCCTCTGTGTCTCTGTGGTGAATAATCCGGGCTAAATGAGTCGCTAATGCCTTTGATGGGATCAAGCGCAGGGTCGTAGGGCAGATGATTAATGCCTGGCAGGGAGCATGATTCCGCTTTGCTCCAGTTGGCATACTGTTTTCGGAAAAAGCGGGTCGTCTAGAATATCCTTCAGGTCTTTCTCCAGGCCGCATATCTTTAAGATCAATTTGACCAGCATGACCTTGTCCTCATGACGCGTAAAGTCTTGCGCAATGATTTCGGGAATGCTCAGGTCATGCGGCTTTAGCTGGTAACTCCGACAGAGGTCGAGATAATGCCCTCGGTGCCATCGGCTTTTTCATCTTGAAAAGCCCTGTTAAAATTTTCATGATTTAAGCGGGATGATCTCCCCGCGGATCATGTCGCGGTTAATCTCGAGCAGGCCCACAGAGGGGTCTGGCTCATAAGGATCAGCCCCGGCATAACCTGGATTGAAAAAATAAACGCCGTGAACATCCTCATTGACCGAATAATGCAAGTGCCCGAAGATGACAATCCGTGGCATTGGATCAGCCATTCGTATAAACCGTGCCGCGGTTTCTTTGAATACATTCCATTCCGCGAAAACGAACCGGTGAGTCAGGAGAATGTTATGTCCGGCAAGTGCTATCATGCTCGGGTCCGGAAGAATTCCCTCTATCTGCTCCGGCTCGTGGTTTCCTGAAACTGCTATCACCGGTGCAATGCCCTGCAACTCCTGGATCACGCATTTCGCTCCCACATCACCGGCATGGATGATCTGATCCACACCGTGAAATATCTCCTTGACCCCCGATAAAACCACACCGTGGGTGTCCGCGATAACCCCGATCTTCATGGACCTCTCAATCCTCAAAATCCGATAGATCACATTATAACAAAAACTACAGGCAAGGCTTAACCCGGATTATTCACCGCAGATCCTCCAGACCCGTAGGGGACACAGAGGGCACAGAGGATTAAAAATAAAAAGAAATGTTAAAATATACAAAATGCAGGGTGTTTATGAGAGGGTTTTGGAATTTGCTTTAGCCCGATTTGGGCAGGGCAAGCCCTGCCCCTACATGCTGGATAATCACCATTTGTGTCGCACACCCACATCGAGAATCTACATTGCCATGACCCTGCGGATGTGTTAAATTAGGTAAAAAGAGGCGCATGATTTTGATGAAGCTGAAGATGAGATTATTTATCATGGCGGGATTATTTTTTATTCTCATGCCCTGGCCTGCGGTTTCTTCTCCGCCGAACCTTATCCTTATCTCTGTTGATACCCTTCGGGCAGACCATCTGGGATGCTACGGTTATTCGCGGAACACCTCTCCGAATATTGACAGGCTCCTTGCGCGTGGAGTCATGTTCATGCGTGCAAGCACGAATGTGCCCTTGACCGGGCCGGCCTTCTGCTCGCTTTTCACATCGCGATACCCTCATCAGACAGGCGCAACGCGCAACGGAGTCCCCATGGTCAAGACCGCGGAAAGCATGACCCTGATATTAAAGTCCAAGGGCTATACCACTGCGGCTATCCTGAGCAACTGGCCCCTGAAATCACACCTCTGCGGCCTGAAACCCGGGTTTGACCTTTATGATGATGAATTCTTCAAGAAACGCTGGCTTGTTTTCAACACCGAGAGGGACGCCAAGGGGGTCACGGATAATGCCGTGGCATGGCTTGAGTCAGACCCCAAGGAACCCTTCTTCCTGTGGGCGCATTACTCGGAGCCTCATGCGCCGTATGTTTCCCATAAGAAATTCAACTTTGCTGACCCTGGTCCGAGAAGCGAGAGCCAGACCCGGGTGGACAATTACGACTCCGAGATCGCCTATGCGGATCATGAGATAGGCCGACTCATGGAAAGGATTGATTCCATGGGGCTCGCATCGAGCTCTTTGATCGTGTTTGTCGCAGACCATGGCGAAAGCCTGGGCGAGCATGGCTATGTCGGACACGGCAGAAACATCTACGAGCCCTGCATGTGCATCCCATTCGCCCTGATCGGCCCCGGTATTCCGGCCGGTGTAAAAGAGAATTCCCTGGTCGAGATTATGGACCTGGCCCCGACAATGCTTGCTTATGCCGGTATCCGAGGGGGCAAGGATATGCTTGGCTTGAACCTCGTTCCTTATCTGCAGAAAAAAAAACCATGGCCTGGGCGCACCATCTATTTTGAGACTTACCGGGGAGCACTGCGGATGGAGGACTTAAAAGGGGTGCTGGATACTGAGAGGCCTCTCTGGATCGGCTTCCGCCGTGAAGACATAAAGGTTCTTTATTCCCTGCGTTTCTCACGGTGGGAAATGTATGATGTGACCATTGATCCAGGAGAGACCGTTAACCTGGCACGAATGACGGATCCGAAATTCGTGGCTCTGTCCGATGAGCTTATGGCCTGGAAAAACCGCTGGGAGGAAGAAGGCGTGGCCCAGGGCCGGACTGACGCCATGAGCGAGGAGGACAGGAAACAACTGGAGAGCCTGGGTTACATTGAGTAGCAACAAGCATCAAGAAAAAGGTCTCTCATCCCTTGCAGGGGCGGCTCTGCTTTTTGCTATAATTCTTCTCGCCCTATGCCTCACACACTGCATTCCCAAGACCCGTGAGCCAGGCCCGCTCCGTATATGGCTCGATCTCAACGAGCAAGAGGCCCCTGTTTTTAATGACCTGTTGAGCCAGTTTCAGAGATTTACCGGCATAGAGACTGTGCTAGAATTCAAGCCCGTAGACCAGATTCTGAAAAATTTCGACTCCCCCGGATTGAAGGGCCTTGATGTCCCTGACTTGATCCATGTGGACATCTACCATCTCAGTGAGACAAGGGCTCGTGTCCAGGAACTCTCTCGGTGGACCCCCAAGACCCTGGATTTGAGATACATCTATTCATCAGCACTCAAGCCCGCTCTGTCCGGAGATGAATATCATTTCCTGCCATACCGGATCGCGTGGCCTGCCATGATATATAACTGCCGGGAAATCCCGTCGCCGCCCCGGACATGGGATAATCTGGTTAAAGTCGCAAAGGAACACCCCGGAAAGGTCGGGCTCCAGGGACTGGCCGGTGAAAACCTGATCCTCGTTCTGATC
>CAZOMR010000303.1:0-3318 GCA_964580655.1 uncultured bacterium | reverse complement strand
TAACATTCCCGGTTGATCGTAAGTTCCTGGCTGATGAGCTCGGGTTTTCAAGCATCAGCAATAACAGCATTGACGCGGTCTCGGATCGAGACTTTATCATTGAACTCGCCTCGGCAGGTGCAATTATCATGATGCACTTGAGCAGGCTTTCCGAGGAGTTGATCCTTTTCTCCGGAGAGGAGTTCGGGTTTATTGAACTTGATCAGGCCTTCTGCTCCGGCTCAAGCATGATGCCCAACAAGATGAACCCGGACGCCCTGGAACTCCTCCGGGGAAAGACCGGCAGGGTCTACGGCACGCTCATATCCCTGCTCACCGTGATGAAGGGTCTTCCGCTGGCCTACAACCGGGACATGCAGGAGGATAAAGAGGTTCTTTTTGATGCACTGGACACCCTGAAGATGTGTTTGCATATCGCGATCACCATGCTAGCCTCGATGGTGGTTAACCACGAGCGCATGGCCGAGGCCGCACGCAAGGGCTTTACCACGGCCACAGACCTTGCGGATTACCTGGCGAAAAAGGGTGTGCCGTTTCGCAGAAGCCACGATGTGGTTGGCCAACTGGTGCGGCATTGTGAAAAAAAAGGCCTGACATTCGATGACCTGACCCTGAAGGACCTCCGAGGGTTCCACGCCGCATTCGGGCCGGATGCAATGAAGGTCATAAAGATCGAGAATGCAATCAAGGCCCGAAACTCTATGGGCGGCACTGCGCCGAGGCAGGTGCGAAGACAGATTCTCGCGTTGAAGAAAAAACTGGGCTTATGAAAATCCGCTTCATCCTTGTCGCCGCGGCCATGCCTTTGATTGCGGCATGCGGGATAAAGGGACCCCCGAGACCTCCTGAGCCAGAACTGCCGTCTGCGCCGAGGGACTTTCGCGTCCTGGGGAGAGAAGCCTGTGCGCTCTTGAGCTGGAAAGCACCGGAGCCCCTGCCAGAAGGAGGATACATCGTGCAGAGGGCCAGGGTGGAGTTGGACCACCCTGAACTCCATGTCTTCTCAGAACGCGCACGTGTGAGCGAGGATACCGAGAGCTTCACTGACTGCGAATTGGAGACAGGCCGGACATATCTATATCGGGTCGCTGGCTTGAGCAGGGAAGGCTCTGCCGGCAAGCCCACTGGCCCCCGGAAAATGATAAACCTTCTAGTCCCTGCTACGCCTTTTATGCTAAAGGCGAAATCCGGGGATCATTTTATCGAGCTATTCTGGCAGATGCCGGAGGAGACGCATACTGATGTCGGTTTTCAGGTATATCGGGGCCTGAGTCCCGGGATTTTTTCATGGAGACCTGTCAACTCTCATCCGATCGGTGAACATAGCTGGGCGGATGGTGGCCTGGAGAACGACAGGCCTTACTGGTATCAGGTGAGGGCTGTCGCACTTGCGGAAGGATCTGCGGCCATGGAAGGGCCGGGCTCAGAGATGGTGCAGGCCGTGCCTGTGGACCGGATCAGTCCGCTTGCGCCTCGCGGCCTTTCTATAATTCCGATTCCGGAAGGAGTCATCCTGCGCTGGCTTTCAAACCACGAGCCTGACCTGGCAGGATATAACATCTACCGAAAGTTAAACGGCGATAAGAGCTTTCAGCGCATAAACCCTCAGCCGATCATGGAGATCGAATACCTTGACCACTCGCCTGCCGCGCCTGGAATTACGATCTTCTACTACATCACAGCGCAGGACAAGGCCTCGGAGCCAAACGAAAGTAAGGGTAGCGCAATTGAGAAGGTCTTTATTCCCAGGCCTTGAGAATCAGGTCTGTCTGGAGACGGTGTATCCGCATGATGGACACCGCCATCGGGTTTTTCCCCTTTTGCGGAAGAAGACCGCGAGTCCGACAGAGACCACGCCTGTTATGAACAATGGCCATGCCAGGAACCCTATGCCCAGGAGCAGGCCCCCCAGTATGAAGAGCGCTATCGGGCCGCCTGCGCCATAGACTGGAATCCGGTCTATCTTCATCGCATCCTCACACTGGAGGCATGGAATGGTCTTCAATTTTTCAGACCGGGAAGTGAGAGAATTTAGCATCCCTCTCAAGTTCAATGACTTGAGCTGTGCCGCCATCTTATTAAAAGTATCCTTGAAAATGTTTAAGCGCCTTGCGCCTGCAAGAAGAGATCTCAATATGGTCTCTGCCTCGTGCAGAAGGCGCTGGCTGGCTGGAATAGCATCCACGGTCGGCTCTTCAGGCCTTGGCTCGCCTGTATGGAGGTTAACCTGGCACCTGCGACAGTAAATATCTCCGTCCGGATGCACCAGGCCGCATCGGGGGCACCTCATTATTTGACTCCTCCTGAAAATCTGTGGGTAATAGTGACCATTACCAAAATCTTAGGTTCTTCCGGTTTAACACTACCGGAGGCTTGAGAAAGATGGACATCAAAAGATCATCCAACTCAAGCAGATACATCTTATCAGAGAATTAGTCATCATTTCAACAACCATTGGCCACTTTCTCAAAGTTTCCTTTTCAACGCTCCTTGCTCTTTCAACGCTGAAAAGCCTTAAAAAATCCGGGCCTCAGGGGGCTGGCACTCTGGAGGGGACTCTTTAGCCGGATGAACCAGATAAAATGGGGGCGATTCCCTGTTTCAACCTTGGTTAACTTAACAAATAAGTGCCTGAGGGGCTGTTGAATAAGTCACAATTAAATGAATTTTTACTCCTCTTGCTTCCTCTCCCTGGATGGGAGAGGATTGAGGAGAGGGTGATTTTATTGGAAATTCTTGGTTGCAATTATTCACCCCCACCCTGACCCTCCCCCATCAAGGGGGAGGGAATATACTTTTTCAACAGCCCCCCCTGACCCCAATTGTTTTGCGTTTTTTGCGGCTTTGCGGTAAGAGTAAGCTCATCAAGCTCAAAGGAGTCTGATATGAGCACGAGAGTAATGGCAGTTATCGTGAGTGCGCTCATTATCCTTGCGTGGCATGATTTAAAGTCCGCGGGCTCAAATGTGCAGACCCTCAGGCGGACCGATGACCCTGTGGTGGTCAGGGCCGGTAACATGAATTTGCTCCTCGGGATGGAGATCAAGCGCCTCTCGCTGATGAGATGGAAAGGGAATGGCTTTGAGCCTGTGCCCTTCCAGGTGGATGAGAAGGGATCGGCCACATACTGGATGCATTACTACTTCCCGCAGGATTTCCAGGTGGGAGACGAGGCCCGGATACTCAACATCCTGTGTCCTGCCTCAGTTGGAAATGGAGAGAGCCTCCGGTAAAATTGTCACTATGAAGACAAGGAGGCGGGTCAATGGAGAAGAAGCGGAAGCGGTTTGGTGCGGAGGAGAAGGCGAAGGTTTTAAG
>CAZOMR010000302.1:0-3332 GCA_964580655.1 uncultured bacterium | reverse complement strand
TGGGGACAAAGAACTGATCCAGGGATAAAATTCTGGTAATGGTCACTATTACCCAATTACCCACAGATTCTCAAGAGGAGCCGTATATTTCACGGATAGTCACCATTTATGTCGCACACCCCATTGCAGGTGATTACTTTTTCAATACCGGATGTTCATGTTATACTAAAACAAATTTTATTGAAGAATTATGTCCCTGAAAAAGCGGCTGGTATTTTCTGCGATTGTTACCGTAGCCTTCTTTGTATTGCTGGAGGCTTGCCTGGCGCTCTTCACGCCGATAAAGCCGTTTAGCCCCTTTCGCCTCAGTTCAGTAGATCATAAAAGCGGAAGCCGCACTTATACTTATATCCCGAATGCCAAGGCCCCGGCAGTAATCATGCCTAAGCCACAGGGGGTTTACCGGATATTTTGCTTTGGCGGGTCTGCGGCCAAGGGCTGGCCCTTTCATGGCGCGGGTTTCCCGGAATTTTTACAGAAGCTACTTGACTATAACAGCCAGGGCATTGTGGAAGTGTTCAACCTGGGCGCAGATGGCTGTAGCAGTACTATGGTGGTTGAGGTCTTCAAGGATTCCCTGCTTTTAGACCCGGATATGTGCATCATCTATTCCGGCAATGATGAGTTATATAGTCTTAATATTTTCAATCGCAAAAAATGGCCTCGGCTGAACCGAGGGGTATGGTGGGCAACCCGGCACCTCCGATTAGTTCAATTGCCAGGTTATTTTCTTAAAACGATTATTGTTCATGGCGGTGCGCTACTGGGGGTTAAGAACATTCACAAGTTCGAGAAGATGAATAACATCCGGTTGAATCCGCCGGAAAAAAAGCAGTTCAAACTCAACTTGTACATCGGGAACATTGACGAGATAGTAAGAACAGCTCGAAAGAATGGCGTGGAAGTGATTGTATGCGGAACAGGGAACAACATCAGGGATTGGCTTCCGGTAAAGTCAGTGCATACCCCGGGATTGTCTAAAGAGGAATGTCTTGAGATCGAGAAAGAGATGGCCAGGGGTCGTAATGCCCTGGACCAGGGGCGCTTTACCGAGGCTCGCTCGATACTCCTTCCGCAAGCTCTGCGCGACCCGTATTATGCAAAGTTATCCTTCTTCCTGGGCAGAGCCGAGTTGCAGATGGGCAACATTGAGTCCGCAACCAGATATCTGGAGCAGGCGATTACATATGATGATTACCACGCACTTCATCATATCTCTTCCAACCAAAACAGGATACTCGGAGAATATTGCCGTAAACAGAATGTCTTGTTTCTTGATGTGGATATGTTCTTGCGAGGTCTGGACACTCAGGGTTTACCGGGGTTTGATATGTTCCTGGACGGGTGTCATCAAACGGTTGAGGTGAATTATATAATCGCGAAGCGCATTTGTGATGTGATTTTTGATTACGGACTGCTCAAGCCGCGTTCAGACCCGCTTTTTATTCCTTCCTTCAAAACCCTGCGGCCACTGTTGAATCTTTCCAAAATTGAGGAGGCCAGGGCATACACCGACCAGGCATTGCTTCTCGGGTTTTTATACCAGCATCCCGAATACCTTGATCCAGTCTTTGGTTTCCTTGAAAAAGCCGAGGAGCTCGGTTACCCTGTAGTAGTCACCAGGTCATATCAGGGGTATATTCGCGTTCTGCAAGGGAGGATGGATGATGCCTCTAATATCTTTTCCTTGGCTCGAGAGCATAATGTGGCTGGATTTGCTACTGCAATTAAACACTTACTCGGAGAATTCGTAAGATACGATGGAACACGACTGGACATCAAGCCTGCAATGCTACACGAGATGCCTGACCTCTACATGGCCACATTGAGAAATAAACCTCCCAAGCCTCCCGAACCCCGGGACTGTCCATATCATTTGCTCTGGGATCAAGACCTGTCTCGCTTTGTCTCATCTTCCGACTGAAAGGCTTTTGTCGGGAATTGACATCGAAGCTGAACATGCAATATCCTGAGAACACCTGATCGTGAAGCCTTTCTTGAAATATCTCTTGTTTTCTCTGGTTACTTTATTACTCTTTATCCTTTTCGTGGAGCTCTCAGCTCGCGTTGTAGGGGGAAGATTTCTTTCGAATAAGTTTTTCCTGGAAAAGGGAGAGGGTCTCATCAAGGCTCAAGTGCCATTCGATGCCAAGGGCCAGCATTTTTACGATCCCAAGCCGGCTCACACCTTCCGGATATTCTGCCTGGGAGGGTCCAGCACCTACGGCCTGGGATTCCATGAGCGGACAGCATTCCCCGAAAGGCTTGGTGTGCTGTTAAATTCCCAGGAAGGCTCCACAAAGGCAGAAGTCATCAATCTCGGGGTAGTAAGCTTTACAAGTGATGGTGTTCTCAGGATGTTAAAACAGGCACTTGAATACGAGCCGGACCTGGTCATCATCCATATGGGCCATAATGAGCTACCCTTCCGCTTTTCTTTGAACCAGGTCGCTCATCCTTGTCTTAATCGCATCTGGTCTTTCATGTCCGAGAAAAGCCGGGTATTTAATGCCCTGTTCATCCTTGTCCATAAGCTTACTGTGGAAAGACAATATATCTCTGTGGAGCAGTGGCTATATCAAGGCGATGATCGCGCTCAGTTTTTCCCGCCGGAACTCAGATAGCAGGCAGTAGAGAACTTTAAGCGCAATTTGGAACATATTATCCAGGCCTGCCAGGAGCATCAAACCGACCTTGTAATGACGACCGTCATCAGCAACGACTTGAATTCTTATCCCTTTAAATCGCTTTTCAGCCGTCTTCGAAAAGAAAGCGAACAGGACTATTATCGCGGTCAATTACGAGCCGCGGCGATTTTATTGGAAGAGGGTAATTGGGATGAGGCCAGAACCATACTTGATATGCTGATCCAGAAGGACCCGGATTACGCGCTAACCCGTTTCCTGCGCGGCCAGTCCTTGTTTGCCATGAAACAATACGAACCTGCGTGCGATGATTTTATTCAGGCCCGCGACCTCGATGACTTCCCGGTACGCGCGCCCACGGTTATTAACGAGACCATCCGCGAGATATGCCGCCGCGAAAAGGTCTTGCTCCTTGATCTGGAACAACTACTCCGCGAGCAATCGTCTCATCATATCATCGGCTTTAACCTGTGTCTCGATTATCTACATCATAACCTGGTCTGCCAGCAGTTAATCGCTGAAGCATTGCTGAGATTCTTGAACCAGGAAAATCTCCTGCCACCGGATCTCCGGGCCGCAAATTCTCTGCCAAACCCGGAGCAAGTCAACCTTCATCTTGGAGTAACAGACAGGTATCTGGCCACCCGATACCTTTACATCGCGTTCCTTTACGGGTTTGATGATGCG
>CAZOMR010000301.1:0-3353 GCA_964580655.1 uncultured bacterium | reverse complement strand
TCTCAAGAGGAGCCGTATATTTCATGGATAGTCACCATTTATGTCGCACACCCCCGGGATAAACGCGTGTTGACGCCAAGGCGCTTTTTTGATAATTTTAATTTCTTGTAAGCCCGGGCTATCAGACAATGGTTTTCGTTATACTGGAATATGGGAGGTTTTTCTCAATAATAAATAGTTCAAGAAATGAAATAAGGCTGGCTTTTAATAATGGACTTTAGATTGACCGATGAGCAGAAACTCCTGAAGGAGAGCGTTTCAAGGTTATCGCGGAGCGAGTTTGCTCCTCGTGCCCGCGAGATTGACGAGCAGAAGCTGTACCCGCGGGAAAATATCGCCAGGCTCTCCGAGCTGGGCCTGATGGGTCTTTGTATTCCCGATGCTTATGGGGGCCATGGGCTCGGGACATTCGAGTTTGTGCTGGTGCTTGAAGAACTGGCGCAAACATGCACCTCTACTGCCGGGGTGTTCCTGATCCACAGTGGGGTAGCCTCGCGGGCAGTCGCGGCATTCGCTGATGAAGAGTTGAAAAAGAAGTATCTTCCGCGGCTTGCACGCGGGGAATGGCTGTCTGCTTTCGCCATGACCGAGGCTGGCGCTGGAAGTGCGGCCACTGACCTGAGCACACGCGCGGTTCTAAAGGGTGATGAATACATCCTGAACGGGACCAAGTGCTTTATTTCCAATGGAGCGGAGGCTGACCTTTTTACCACTGTGGTCCGGCTGAATGATAAACCAGGGGCAAAGGGCCTGGGAGTGGTTCTCATAGAGCGTGACTACCCGGGTTTTAAGGTGGGAAAGATAGAGGACAAAATGGGGCTTGGTGGCTTCAGCAATGCGGAGCTTATCTTCGAGGACTGCCGTGTTCCCAAAAAGAACCTTCTTCTTCCAGCAGGAGCCTTTGGAAAAATAATGCAGGCATTCAACGGGGAGCGGTGCGGCAACAGCGCGGTATGCCTCGGACTTGCCGAAGCCGCGCTTCATCTTGCCGTATCTCACTCAACTACGCGCCAGCAGTTTGGCCGGGACATATGCGAGTTCCAGGGCATCCAGTGGATGCTTGCGGACATGAAGATCAAGTTGGATGCGATGCGCATGCTGGCATATCGGGCCGCGCTTTCCGGCAATCCTTTTCCCGGGGCAATGGAGGCAAGCATTGCCAAGGCGTTTTGCAACGAGGCGGTAAACGAGGTCGCAAGCACTGCACTCCAGATTCACGGCGCGTATGGTTATATGAAAGACTACGCGATCGAGCGCATCTACCGGGATGCCAGGGCATGGTCACTGGCAGGCGGCACAACGCAGATTCAGAGAATCACCATCGCGGCTCAGCTTCTTGGTCGAAGATTCCCGCAAAGAAAATGAAAAAGGTGTCCGGATAATGAAGAGAAGAAATATCACTCTGACAGCTATTGTTCTCGGCCTGGCACTATCTCTTAACTGCGCCTCCGGGAAAAAACCTGAGCCGTTCAACCCGGAGCCTTACTATGCTCCTGAAAGCTATATGATGGTGGAAGGCATGCGCACATGTTACCTGGAGGCTGGTGATGGAGAGGCTTTGATATTGGTTCACGGCTGGTGCGGCAATGCCTTCAACTGGATGGATGTTTTCGATGACTTCGCCGAGGACTACCACACGATCGCGCTGGACCTTCCGGGTTCGGGAAAATCCGGGTGCGCTCCCGGCAAGCATTACGATGTGATGTTCTATTCTGATTTCGTAGCCCGGTTCATGGATGAGCTTGGCATCGAGAAGGCCCACCTGGTCGGTCATTCCATGGGCGGCCATGTCGCGGCCATGTTCGCACTGAGGCATCCGGAAAGGCTTGACAAGCTGGTGCTGGTTGATGCCGCTGGTCTAGGGGCTGAGCCAGGGCCTATGGCACTGGCTTCAAGGCTTCTCACTCCACCTCTCATCATCCCCATGATTCATCTGATCTTTCCGGTCACGGAAGAAGGCCTTGCCACTGTTCCTGCTTCCGAGCGCAAGCGAGTAGAGCTTGCTGAAGAGAGGTATGGCTCCGAATTGCGAGCCTGCACCGGCCAGGCACTCTCGCAATCCATGAAGAGCATCTCTCGCGACCTGATAAAAAACCGGCTTAAAGAAATTCACGCCCGGACTCTGGTGGTCTGGTGCGAGGATGATGATCTTTTGCCTGTGGAGTCAGCATCGGTTTACCAGGAAGGGATCAAGGAAGCCGAACTCATTATCATCAAGTCATGCAGCCATTCTCCCATGCAATGCCGGCCGGAGAAATTCTCGCAAGCTGTGAAAGAGTTTCTCGCTTCTCCCCCTGATTAATAATGAAAAGCTCTCTTATCTCACCTGTGGTTCTGCCTTTTTCAATGGCCTTTCTGTTCGGGATGCTGTTAGTGGGGATTCCGCTTAAGGCCATCTCAATAGGCGCGACCTCGCTCGAACTGGGCTACATCGGGTTTATCGGGGCTTTTTTCTTCGTCTCACTTGTGGCTCCTGCCGGCAGGCTGGTTGGCAGAATTCCCGCGCGCCTGTCAATTTCCTCTGGGTGCATACTCTTCTCACTCTGCTCCCTCGGCATCGCCTTGTTCAAAAACCTGACTGGCATCTATATCATGGCCGCAGGCTACTCAATAGGGCTTGCCTTTTACTGGCCTGCGCTTGAATCAAAGCTCGGAGAGGTCTTCCGCCTGGAACAGCTTGTGCGGCGCACAGGCCTTTTTAATGTATCCGTTTCACTGGGTTTTACCATCGGATTCCTGCTTGCAGGCATTCTCTTTGACCTGAAGCCTGATCTGCCATTCTTCATTGCATCCGCGCTGGCTCTCCTTCTGCCGTTCATCCTGATACTTGACAAACAGGCTGACGCCCCCGGGCCTCAGAGCTCCACGCTGGATGAAACCATCCCTGCGAAAGCCTTCCGCTATTTGTATCTTGCCTGGATGTCCAATGCCGCAAGTCATTTCGCGCTGATCAACCTGTCAAATATCTTTCCAAAGCTCGGCCGGGAACTCGGCATGAGCGGAACAGATATAGGGATACTCCTCTTTGCAATGAGACTCTCAATGAGCATCATCTTCTTTGCTCTCATCTTTTCCAGACGATGGCATTTCTCGCTCCGCTTTCTGGTCGCATTCCAACTCATCCAGATTCTGGGTTTGATCATGGTGGCATTTGCTGAAAACATGGCGCTGTTCGCCGCGGCTTTTATGCTTGTCGGTGCAGGAGCCAGCGTGACATATTTCTCCAGCCTCTATTACGGTCTGGTGCTCTCCCGAAAGAACGAAGGCTACGACCCCGCAATCGCAGGCAGGCACAGCGGCCTTCATGAATTCTACCTCGGACTCGGCATCCTTACCGGACCCCTGATCGGGGG
>CAZOMR010000300.1:0-3429 GCA_964580655.1 uncultured bacterium | reverse complement strand
GCGAAGCCCTTCCGAGGGCCTTTGTCGCGCACGAGGTCGAGGTGATCCCGGACCAGGAGGAACTCCTGGACACACTGGCCAGAAAGGACCGGTTCTCTTTGCGACGCAAGGTCTTAATTGAAAAGCAAACCCCGGTGCTGAAAATACTTGAGCAGAGCATCAAAGAGCGAGACATCAACCCGGATAAATACCCGGCCATTGTCAGGGAGATCAAGCGCGCTCCGGGCCTGGATGTATATCAGGTATGGTCTGTAATTCCGGGAATGTTCTTCACATCGGATCAATATCTCCCAGGCTGGCGTGCCGAGGTTGACGGAAAAGAATGGCACATCATGCGCGCTGACTACTGCTTCCGAGCAGTCTTCATCACCGAAGGGAAGCACACCATCCGCCTTGTCTATGACCCCAAATCTTTCCACATCGGATTGTGGACATCCATAGCAACTATCATCTCTATCCTCGGCATCATCGCACTCGCAATACGAAAGAAAAGCCGATCCTGACTATATAAAGTTCAAAGTGCGAAGTGCAGAGTAGAGGCGACCCAGACGGGCTGTAGGCCGACTGGTCTCCCTTACAATGGGCAAAACCCACTATTATGTCGCAGGCTCGCAAGGGGTTGAAATGAGGCGGGGCAATTGGTAAAGTGAACAAGCGGCCAAGAGAGGCTCATTTGTGATTTAAGGCGGTGCGCCGCGTCATCCCAGATGATAATTGTAACGACTCCTCAGCCGCTCCCGCAAACATGGACCTGGTTGATAAACGGTTGATTTCGTACTTGAAAGGGAGGATAAAGATGGCCCTAAAAAATTTTCAGATCCGACTGATCCAGGTTGCGATAGTTTTACCTGTCTTTCTGTTTTTCGCGGTCCCCGCGGTTTCACCAGGGGGTGATTTCAATGACCTGGTCCGAATCGAGGCCCCCGAGGAGGCGGACATACAGGTAGATTACGTCCGGGCCGGGAAGGGGGAGATGTTTTTAGCCGTGGCCCGGATACCGGGAGGATCGCTCCAAGGTAGGGACTCGGTTGTGGCGCTCATGGACGCTCCTCGGGCGAAGAGAATTTTCTCGGTGTCCTCCATACCCCGCGATAGACACTGGACCTGGCCCAATTGGCCGACCCAAGTCGACGACATCCCGGAGAAATCCCAGTACGTGCTTTGGAAAGAGGGGTCAGGCCGGTACGGCGCCATGATTTCGGTCGTCGGCGGGGGCATGGTCTCTTACCTGTCCGGAGTGCCCGGTGCGATAAGGGCCATGGCTACCAGCCACGTGGATGGTTTCACACCCTCTTCCTGTCCTCTTTTCGCGGCCGGGTGGGGAGACGACCCTTACCAGCTCACCCGCGACCTGTACGACTTCGCGCTCAAGGCCATGAGAGATCTCGACCCGACTGTGATCGGCCGGGTCCGGTGGGAGAAGGATTACCCTGAGATATTCGACTATGTGGGGTGGTGCTCGTGGAACGCTTACTACCAGAAGGTCACGGCGGAGGATATAATCGAGTCCGCCGCCGACTTCAGGGCCGCGGACTTTCCGCTGCGCTGGGTAATAATAGACGACGGGTGGCAGACCCTGGTCGAGACTGAGAAAAAACCCGGCAAGAGCCGCGGCTACTCCATGTCGGGGTTCGACTCCAATGAAAAGTTCCCGGGTGGGATCGAATCAGTCATCAGAACGCTGAAAGAAGATTACGGGATCACCTGGGTCGGGGCCTGGCACACCTTTAACGGGTACTGGAACGGCATCGCGGTCGACTCCGAGATCGGCCGGGCTCAGGCGGGATCGATTATGACCATCAGGCCCGGGATCGGCATCCCGGACCCGAGGTCGGAGAAGGGCCGAGCCTTCTGGGAGACCTGGTACGACCACCTCAAAGCCGCTGGTCTCGATTTTGTAAAGGTCGACGACCAGTCCAACATGGAGAACTTCATCAAGGGTCAAATCCCCATCGGCCACGCCTACGCCGGGGCCCAAGCCAACTTTCAGGACGCCGCGATTCCACGCTTCGGGATCAACATTCTGAACTGCATGTCCATGAACGCGACCACCATCTACCTGTGGCGGGAAACTAACCTGGCCCGGGGAAGTCTCGATTTCTACCCCGTCCACTGGCACGACCCGAGAAGACACACGGTCAACTCCGTGATGAACGCCCTGTGGCTGTCCAACCTGTCTTACCCCGACTATGACATGTGGCAAACCCACGACCAGTTCCCGGCCTACCACGCAGTCGCGAGGGCCATATCCGGGGGACCGGTGTATGTCACAGATAAGCCCGGCCGAAGCCGCCTCGAATATTTATGGCCGCTCATCCTGTCCGACGGAAGTCTGATCAGGGTTAAGTCACCGGGCCTGCCCGCCAGGAAAAGCCTGTTCGTTGATCCATACAATGACCGCGTGCCCTTCATGGCCTTTGCCCGCGCCGGGGACGCCGGGGCCCTGGCCGTCTGGAACGTGGATCGTTTCGGGCGGCCCGTGAAGGCGGTCATATCTCCCTCGGACGTCGAGGGTATCGAAGGCGGGACCTTCGCAATTCATGAATACTTCTCCGGAAAACTGACAACCCTTGGTCTGGAGGAAAAGATGGATGTTCGGGTAAAAGGCTGGGGCGTGAAACTCTACTCGGTCACGCCCATTGTGGACGGCTTCGCCGCCATCGGCCTGGCCAACAAATACCTCAGCCCGGCCACGGTTGATTCAGTGGACCGGGACGGGGATCATGTTCGGATAACCCTGTTGGAGGCCGGACGGTTCAAGGCATATTGCGAGCTTCCACCCGAGGAGGTCAGCGCCGACGGAGCCCAGATTGAGTCTGAAAGTTTCGACCCCACCACCGGGGAATTAACTGTTGAGTTAATCAACATCCCCGAAATCTCGGGACCTGTCACTGTGGAGATAGAATTATAGATCAAAAGCCAAGCCCAGAGGCTGGCGCGAAACAGCAAGCCCCCGAAAGAAGATCACGGGGGCTTGCGTTGATGAAAATGGTGTGGCTTCTTGAATCTTGGCCCTAACAACTCCGCATCAAGTAGAAGATGTATCCATAGTAACTGAAATATTTACGGTAGACGTCTGTCTCCTCCTGTATTGTCTCGACAAAATCGTAACTTCTCAATAACTCCGGGCACGGGCTGTTAACAAGAATTTCTCCGATCCCGAAATCGGAGGATTTTTTTCTTGACAAATGCCGATAGCTTTGATATGCTACCGGTATGAGCGCAAAACAAATTCAAAAACTACAGGGCCGCATCGAGAGGATAAAGAAAAGTCTGGCCCGGATCGGAGAGATGAGGCCGGGGGCCTTGAGCCGGCAATACAACGTCTGCGGCAACCCCAACTGCCGGTGCAAGGCCCCCAAAAACCCCAGGAAGCACGGGCCATACTACCAGGTCAGCTACACCCACAACGGCAAAAGCCGGACCGAG
>CAZOMR010000299.1:0-3429 GCA_964580655.1 uncultured bacterium | reverse complement strand
CGTTCGCTTCCCTCGCTCTGGATCGCCGCCAATTCTTGATACCCATCGGGACAGCGCTGATCTTCTCTCCTCAGGCAATCCCATTGGGAACTCAAATTTTTGGGGGAAGTCCAGCTCTTGAGAATCTGTGGGTAATTGGGTAATAGTGACCATTACCGGAATTTTATCCCTGGGTCAGTTCTTTGTCCCCACATGGAGACCTGCCTGCGCCAAGACTTTGTCGCAGGCAGGGGATTTCAGTTCAGAGTTCAAGGTTCAAAGTTCAAAGAAAATCTGCATTCATCCTACGAGTCTTCGATTTGCGGATTCAATAGGCTTGAGGCCAGAGGCTTGAGTATCAACAGACCTATGTCTGAATCTTTAACTTTAATTATTTCTTTTTTGCGATCTTTGCGTCTCTGGGGTGAAAAATTTGTTACTCTGCCTGCTTGACAGTCCGATGTCAGGCCTTATAATAAATTTGAAATCCGATGTAGATTTTCAATTATGATCCATGTAAAAACAGTTTGTTTTTTCCTTTTTATCTTGTTTCTTTGGGCCGACTCAACTGCGGCGCAGGTGAACCTTCCTCCGCCAAACCTCGGGAATGCCTATCCCTCCGGCCCCGCCCCTTCTGCAAAGGCACAGCCCTCTCCCGGGGTGATGCCGGATATACGCATCTCCGCCAGATTGGAAAGCCCCGAGGTTCCGCTTAATGATATTGTCACACTTGTGATTGAAATCCGCTGGGATAAAAAACTCGGGCAAACCCCTGAACTGGATTTCGAATTCCCGGACCCTCCGGAGGCCGAGGGATTGACCCCGGTAGGAAACTCCTTTCGCACCTTCACAGAACTTGATAGCGGGGTTCAGCATGTCCTCCGAGAGTACACCTACGAATATCAGCCAGGACAGGAGGGAAAGACAAGGATTGATAAGGCCGCTGTAACCTATCGCAGACGCGGAGGAGAAGACGAGACCACACTGGAAACCGGCTCTCTGGAATTAACCATACTTCCCCCTGTCCGCGGCATTAAGGACCTGGCACAAGGTAATATCGCAAAGATCATCATCGCGCTGATCCTGCTTTGTGCTGGCTCGATCCTCGCGGCAGTGCTCCTGAGGGACAGAAAAAAGAGGGCTGAGCCGGAGACTCTTATGACCGAGACCCTGGAAGAGACCTTCATAAAGCGGCTCAAGGAGAACGAGACCCTTCGTATCGCAGGCCGCTTCTCTGACTATTTTCTCGGGCTGTCAAGCCTTCTCAGGGCATATCTTGGCGAGAAATACAACATCCGGACACATGGCCAGACCACGGACCGGCTGGTGGGTGGGGTCCGGGAGAGACTCGGGGATAAGGAATCAAAAGAGCTTAAAGATTTTCTGCTACTTTGCGACCGGGTAAAGTTCGCAGGACACCAGCCCGGCACTGCGGAGATGGACCAGGCATACGAGACCGTGCGCCGTATCATTCAGATCGGAGCATCCGAAGAGAAGATATTGGAACAAGGAGGCTGAAATTATGTCGGAACAAGTGTCTAGCCAGTTTGATATGAAAGCCATTCACGAGAAGGTGCTTGAGCAGAGCCAGTTTGTTGATCGTATAATGACAGAGTCTGGAAGGGTGATTGTGGGCCAGAAGAGGATGCTGGAGCGCATCCTCATCGGGCTTTTGTCCAACGGCCATGTCCTGCTGGAGGGGGTGCCGGGACTGGCCAAGACCATGACCATCCAGACCATCTCCGACTGCATCCGGACAAAGTTCCAGCGTATACAGTTTACCCCGGACCTGCTTCCTGCTGACCTGATCGGAACCCTGATCTACGACCAGGGCTCCGGAAGCTTCACTCCGAAGAAGGGCCCTATATTCGCCAACCTGATCCTGGCCGACGAGATCAACCGGGCTCCGGCCAAGGTGCAGAGCGCTCTCCTGGAGGCCATGCAGGAGAGACAGGTAACAATAGGGGACACAACCTATCCGCTTGATGATCCGTTTCTTGTCATGGCCACGCAGAACCCTATTGAGCAGGAGGGAACATACCCTCTGCCAGAGGCCCAGGTGGATAGGTTCATGCTCAAGATCATAATTGATTACCCCGGTAAAGAGGAGGAGTTGGCCATCATGGAGAGAATGACCACGGGGAAGGTGCCTACTGCCGAGCCGGTCATCACTCCCCAGGACATCGTTTCCGCACGGGGCGTGGTGAGCCAGGTCTACATTGACCCGAAGATCAAGGATTACATCATAAACATAGTGTTCGCAACGCGTGATCCCAGGTCATGCGGCCTTTCCGACCTTGACGGCCTGATCGCATACGGCGCAAGCCCTCGCGCATCCATCTACCTGAACCTGGCGGCCAAGGCCCATGCTTTTCTCCGACATCGCGGGTATGTCACACCCGAGGATGTCAAGTCCATCGGGTCGGAGGTTCTGCGCCATCGTATCATCGTAACATACGAGGCCGAGGCCGAGGACATAAACTCGGACCAGGTCATCCGCCAGATATTCGACCATGTGGAGGTCCCCTGATCCGGCCATGGCCTCAAAACAAGAGATCTCTGAGCAGGAAACCCTCAAGGACATCCTCAAGAAGGTCCGGCGCATCGAGATCACTACCCGCCGGGTGGTCAATGATGTCATGGCAGGGGAATACCAGAGCGTGTTCAAGGGAAGGGGAATGGAGTTCGCGGAAGTAAGGGAATACCAGCCCGGGGATGATGTGAGAACCATTGACTGGAATGTGACGGCCCGGTTCGGCGCTCCTTATGTCAAGGTCTTCGCGGAGGAGAGGGAGCTTACCGTGATTCTCATGGTGGATATGAGCTCGTCCCTTGAGTTCGGCACACTTGAGAAAACCAAGGGCGAAATAGCCACAGAGATATGCGCCATACTAGCCTTCTCCGCCATACAGAACAATGACCGGGTCGGACTGATTATCTTCACCGACCGGATAGAACTATTCATCCCCCCAAAGAAGGGCAGACAGCATGTGCTACGGCTCATCAGGGAGCTTCTTTATTTCAGGCCTGAAAAGAAGCAGACAAATATCTCGCTCGCTCTCGAATATCTATCCCGCGTCCAGGCCCGCCGCGCTGTTGTGTTTCTTATCTCCGACTTCCTCGCTACAGGCTACGAGCAGGCACTGCGAATCGCCAACAAGCACCATGACATGATAGCCATCACCATCAGCGATCCCCGTGAACGCGAGATACCTCCATTAGGGCTGATCGAGTTCGAGGATGCCGAGACAGGTGAGTCGCTCATCCTGGATACCTATGACGAGATATGCCGTGATGAGTTCGCACGGCTCTTCAACCTAGGAAAGTCCGGCAGGGAAAAAAAATTCACCAGCATTGACCTGGATACCATTGATCTCCATACCGAAAGCCCTTACGAGGATGCGCTGTTGCGCTTCTTCAGGGCGCGTGCCAGGAAATTCAGATGAATAA
>CAZOMR010000298.1:0-3495 GCA_964580655.1 uncultured bacterium | reverse complement strand
GCGATGCAGTTGGGCGGGGAAATAAAAAATGGCAACTGCATTATTTGGGATAAAAGCTAGTGCTCGGTCAACTTGCAAATGAGGAATGCAGGGGCACAATTCATTGAATTGGTGAATTGGGACCAAGGCGTTACCAGAAGATGCTGGATTAAATTTCTCGTTATATTACAAGTATTTATTTCTTAATTCCAAAGTAACCCTTTAAGCTCTTGCACGAGTTGATCCATCTGGTTTCTGGTATGCTCAGAGCTTACCGTGATCCTGAGCCGTGAGGTTCCTTCCGGAACAGTGGGGGGCCTTATGCCTTGCACAAATATGCCTTGCCCAAGCAGGTTCTCGCATACCCTCATGGTTCGGTCCGCGCTTCCCAGGAGCACAGGCAGGATGGGCGTATGGTCCGGCTTGAGCGGAATTCCGAGACCCTCAAGCCCGTGTCGCATATATGCTATGTTATCCTGCAATCGCTTTCTTCTCGCGGGCTCTTCCTGGATTATCTTGAGCGACATCATTGCCGCACCAAGCGCCGCAGGGTTGAGACCTGTCGCGAACACAAAGGATCGTGTCCGGTTTATCAGATATTCACGAAGGCTCCTGGAGGAGCAGACAAAAGCACCGTAGCTTCCCAGGGCCTTGCTCATTGTGGATAGAACCACATCAGCCTGGTCATTGAGTCCGAAGTGCTCTAACCCTCCGCGGCCTCCCTTGCCCAGTACCCCGGTCGCATGGGCATCATCAATAAGTGTGAGGCAGTTATATTTTTCGGCAAGAGCGATGATCTCACGGAGCGGAGCTATATCCCCGTCCATGCTGAAAAGGCTCTCGGTCACGATCAGTCTTTGCTTGACCGTGGTTGCCTTTTTCAGCCGGTCCTCCAGGTCGCTTGTATCAAGGTGCCGGTAGATTTCTATCCGGGCACGGCTCAACCGGGACCCGTCAATAAGACTCGCATGGTTGAGTTCATCCGAGAAGATAGTGCCTCCTTCATCTGCCAGAGCCGGGATAAGACCCAGGTTCGCCTGATACCCCGAGTTCATGACCAGGGCCGCAGGGTAAGCCTTGAACCCGGCAAGGTCATTCTCAAGCTCCGAAAGCATGCCGATATTTCCCGCAATAAGCCGTGAGGCACCTGATGAAGCCCCCCATTGCTTTATGGCCTGGACACCGGCTCGGATCACCCGCTTGTCCTGTGCCAGCCCGAGATAGTTGTTGGAACAGAAGTTGAGAACCCTCATGCCATCAAGCTCTATCTCCGGGCCCTGCATGGAGCCTACAGAACGGAGCACACGCAACAGCCCTGCACGGGAGATTCTCCCGAGTTCATCCTTGATCCAGTCCTGCCCGCTCATGGCGACATTGGCTCCAATCCCTTGTCCTTGAGCATCTGAAGGTCATCCGCAACAGAGCGACCTTTAGTGGTTAAATAATCCCCGATCATCAGGCCGTCCGCGCCAGCCAGGAATACCCAGTCCTGGAGCTCGCCAAGATTGACCTCCCGTCCGCCGCAGATGATGAGGGATCTCCCCGGAATAAGGATGCGAAAGAATGCAATGATCTTAAGACACTCAAAGGGGTCCAGGAGAGCCCTGCTTGAAAGAGGGGTTCCGGGTATGGGGTTAAGGAAATTGATTGGAATTGCATCAACCTCAAGGTCCCTCAGGGTCAGGATGAACTCGATCCTCTGGTCCCATGTTTCGCCCATGCCGAAGATGCCGCCACAGCAGGTCTCAAGACCAGCCTCCCTTGCCAACCGGATAACCTCCATATCCTCCTCGTAGTCGTGGGTGGTGCATATCTTCGGGAAAAAGCTCGGCGCAGTCTCCAGGTTATGGTGATACCTCTCAAGGCCTGCGTCCTTCAATCTTCGCAAGAACCCCAGGTCCACGATCCCCAGGGACGCGCAAGGAAGAAGGCCGGATTCGCGGCGGATCGCCTCTACCGCGCTCAGCACCTCGGTCTGATCATCCGGACTTGAAAGCCCCTTGCCAGAGGTTACAATGGAAAAGCGCCGCGCGTGCATCTCCTCGGCTTTATGCGCCGCGGAAAGGATATTATCCCTGGAGACAAGTCCGTATTCCTTGATCCTCGCAGACCAGTGCCCTGATTGAGCGCAAAAAGCGCAGTCCTCGCTACAGCGACCCGACCTGGCATTGATGATGGCGCAGAGGCTGATCCGCCTGCCAAAGACCTGCTTGCGAAGGTAATCCGTATAGAGAAGCAGTCTGGGAAATCTCTTTTCCGGAATATGCAATAAGCTCAAAGCATCTGCAATGGAGTGCGACCCTGCAGGCCGATGAGAATTTCGTGTTTTCGGGTTCATGCCTGGGAGTGATGCTGGATGAATCCCCGGATCAAGGGGAACACCTCTTTCGGGGCATTGAGTCCAAGAATTATAGACAGGTGCTCGTATTCCTGCTTTTGACCAGCCTCTTTGCCGAGCACGATGAATTCTTTATCAGGGGATGCTACTCTGTCGAAAGTGAATCTGCACATTCTGGGCGAAGCCACAAAATCAAAGCGGCCTATCACGCTCAAATACGGGGTCGTGATGTTCTTGAGGTTTTCCTGGTAATCGGTCTTCCTGTCCGCGGAGAAGAACCCTCCGGTCTCGATCCAATCGAGAAACTGCTTGAAGACATTGCTCGATACATCGGCCACGCCGTTGGCAAAGAACAGGGGAATGACACGGCCGCGGTATCCGTATTTTTCGGAATTTATAACCAGAAAGATCGGCGCGATGAGACGGGCGAAGAAGCGGTCAAAGAAAACGGGAGAGACATCGAGTATTACCCTTGATACCCTGCGAAGCCACACCGGATACCAGAAGTAATTAAAGCGAGCCGGAGACCCGATAGTGCAGAAGCTCTTAATGCTTTCCTGCTCCACGGAGCCAAGGTAAGCAAGCATGAGCATCCCTCCCATGCTGTGTCCGACCCAGTGCACCCTGTCAGCCCCTGATTTCTTTTTGACAAAATTGATGATTGCAGGGAGGTCATGTTGGAGGTAGTCGTCAAACCGCCATCCCCAGGGCTTGCGCCAGCCGCTGGTGGGCAGGGAAAGCCCGCGGCCTCGCAGGTCCACCACCCAGCATTCAAAGCCCTGCCCGCGAAGATACCTTGCCAGGCTGTTGTGCTCGTCAAAGTCCAGGCTGTAGTGATTGCTGGAAAGCCCGTGACAGAGTATCACCGGCTCGCGGCCTGGCACAGGCTGGAGGCCCTCAACAGCTTCGCCCGGGAGGTAGCGGTAAAGCGCAAGGCGCCAGCCGTCATCCGTTTCCGCGAAGTGAAGCTCATCCGCCGGGGTAGGAAGGTAATAAATCCTGCCGATCAGATAGAAGAGAATGATTAATAAAAGGATGATGGAAACAAGATTCATTTGCGGACCAGAATGATCTTCATTCTATCTATGCAAGCACAGTGTTGTCAAGGAGGAGGGTGAAGAGGTGTGTGCGACATAAATGGTGACTATCCATGAAATATACGGCTCCTCTTGAGAATC
>CAZOMR010000297.1:0-3513 GCA_964580655.1 uncultured bacterium | reverse complement strand
AGGCCGCCGGTCAACTCCTCTTTGACCAGTGTCCGCTGAGGATAACCGAACATCGGGTAATACAATGCCACATCCGCAACATTCTCGCCATGCCTCAGCACATACTGACACCGTGTAATGTAGGCATTGATGACAGGGAGGTATTTGAAAAAAGGATTTTCCTCGTTGAAGTTGGACGAGAATGTCCCGAGCGCCATGAACGGCGAGCTGAAGGGAGCCCATGCCGGCGTGCCAAATCCCGGCTGTTTATAGGTATAGGGGAACCCGTGAAAGACCATGCCGTTGATGCCGGCAGTGAAGAGCTTGTCCGCCGCGGCCTTTATCTTGAGGGGAGTTGTCATGTAGTCCCGGGTGTCCCAGACCACGGACTCGGCAGTAACGAGGTTTCTTCCGTATACATGTCCGCCCGATGAAGCCATCTTGAGAAAATCGGTATTCCCGCCTGCGTAGAGTTGTTCCGTCTCAGGGATGTGGGCTATGCCGTAGTTGTGGAGGATGTCAGCCTGCATCCCGTGTGCCTGGACCCGGGACTTCAGGCCGTGAGAATCAGCATATTGGCTCATGGGACTGATGAACCTCTCACTGTAAAGCTCGACCAGGGTGCGGTCAACATCGTAGCGGATTCTATCGCCCTCGCCAGTTTCAAAGTCGAACTCCGGGGCAAGCAGGAATCCTATGTGGCCGACCATGTTGTGCTTCATCGGCATGGGTAATGCCGGAAGATATGTGGTCAGGTCGTAGCCGCGGCGCTTCTCGAACTCAGAGAGAAAATCATCTGTCCAGCAGTGCTCGACCTTGAGCTCAAGGCTGTCGGTGAAAAAGCCGCGCAAGGCCTTGCCGTAATACGGGGAAAGAATTTCATCCCCGGGGGCAAGCACATGATTGATATGAGCATCCAGGGCCTCCTTGCTGAAGTGGTCCATTGTAAGGCCCGGGTTCTTTTCCGCTACAAGGGTGGGTGATGTCCCGTTCGGACCTACATAAAATATGATGACCTTCCATTTGCCTTTCGGCACCTGCCATTCAAGTTTTCCTTCCGGGCCAATCCTGTCCGTGAGATTAACCAGGGAATCAAAATCCAGTATCACGGTATCATGCAAATTCCACGGTTTGAAAGAATGCTTTGCCTTGCCGACTGGCCGGGCCGCAACTGCCGCGACCGGGCGGAAATCTTTCTTGTAATAGGTCGCAACATGCATTCCCACAAATTCGGCTACGGGCGCGATCATAAAGAAAAGCGGCTTTTTGGGCGGCGGAATTCTTTTCGAGAATTTCTTCGGCCCATTCACATCCATCTCGTTCCAGAGCAGAGTCCTCAGTGTGAGGTCTTTCGTGATATGGGTGCCGCCGAAGGGCCAGCCTGATCCCAGTGTCAGGTCAATCTGCATTCCGTGCTTGTCCGCCTCGCTGACCGCGGCAAGCACATGCTCGAAATATGAAGGCGAGCCAAAGCTCAGCACCCTGTCCGCTACATCGGCCGGCATCTTCATCTTCAGGCCCATGGTGAATGCCTGTATCTCCGCGCCGCCGAAGCCAGCATCATCCATCACCCCCAGTTCCCTCTTAAGCTCCTCGGCCCTGACATCATTCCCCGGCCACCACCAGCGCACCCAGGGACGATATGTCTTTGAAGGATTCTGAAACTCCGCACGATCAACCTGTCCCGTTTTCGAGGCCCCGGCCAAAAGCCCGCTTCCGGCAATCAGAACCATAGCCAGTAATACGCGCGAGTTCTTCCAGAATTTCATCTGCCATACCTCCAGAAAATTCATTTGCTTTTTGGCCTCAGCCAGGCGTGATTCCCCGCGTGCTCCCATCTTGCGCTGAAGATTCCGGGCACAAACCAGAAGGGCGCAAACACAAACCATAAAAGGCTCGCCCAGTTGAACCAGACATGATACGCGTCCTTGCTCATGTCGCCTGAAAACACAAAGACCGGGGTTATGATGCACACGAGCAATGCGAGGATCGAGACCAGGCTCGCGATGTTAATGAATAAAACTTTTCCTTTCATCATTCCACTCCTTTTTATGCGGGGTCTGCGGCTCTATCGCGGCTCGGCCAGATAAATGAAAGTGCAAGATATATCGCAAGCGCGATGAAATACCCTGGCAACCAGCGAAAGAACAGGTGAAATGGCATGAACCAGCAGGCCACTAAGGTTCCAGCCCAGGTAATCAGGACGGGCCAGGACAGCATGAGCTTTTTCTTCTCCACCCTGTACTGCACAAGCCCCAGCCTCGGAACAAGCCAGTGCTCGGCAAAAACTAAAGCGCCGATGGGCATCAGGATAAGCCCGTAGAGCGCCACGAAATCCAGGAGTCTCATAAAGAAGAATGGAAAGCATGAGACGATAGTGGTGATGATGCCTGCGACCAGTGTGACCGCCCACCTCGGCCAGTTCGGCGTCACGGCCTGGAGGGCCAGACCGGCGCGATACATTGTGGGATTAGAGGTTGTCCAGCCGGCCACGACCACTGCCACAGCGCCAGCCAGGCCAGCCGCGTTGAGCGCCATCTCGCCCGGACTCATCTTCAGGCCGATAGCCGCGACCATGACTCCGGAGGCCATCCATGCCATCATGTGCCCGGGATACATCCCGAGCGCGGAGTAGAAGCCGCAGGTCCAGCGCCGCGCATACCGGAACACAGCCATGTCAGAAAGGTCCACATGCATGGCAAGGTTACAGAACCATGCAAAGAACATGATGTGCCAGAAACCCAGTTTTTCCTGGCCCTCCACCGGAATGCCGTTCCAGATTTTTGTCCTGGCAAGCTCCCACAGCTCGCCGGCTGTGTGGAACTCCCCTATCTGTGGCAGAACCGCCATGGCCCCGGCAAAGAACACTACGAGCATCCAGGGCGCACACACGCTTGAGAACTGGGAGAGTTTTTCAAAGCCCAGTATAGCGAGAATCGTAACAACAGAACCCACGGCCAGTGTGATGATGACCCAGCCGATGCTTGTCGGGAGTTTCGCGTCAAGCACCGGGGTATCCACGCCGAATGCCAGGCCAACCGCTGTCGCGGCCACCGAGATCATTGCCCCGGCAAGGATGCAGTAAAGCAGAGCGTTAGCTATGTTGTAGATAAATGTAATGCCAGGCCCGCCTATCTTTCGCAAATACCAGTAAAGCGTGAGCCGGACCCGACAAGCGATAGGTGCACAGATCAATGTCCAGGAGAGCACTGCAAGGAGGTTCCCGATCAAGAGGCCCAGGATAAGATCACGCGCGCTCACGCCGTGAATTACGAACATACTCCCGATCACGAACTCGGTCGCGGCTACATGCTCGCCGGCAAAAAGCGCGGCGAAATTCCAGCCGGAATAAAGCTTGTCATCCGTCACCGGCTCCCGGTCAAACTCGTATAAGGCATCCAGCTGATCAGTAAATCTCTTCAACCTGCCAGCCTCAGACATTACTCATCCCCTTTCAAAACTCTTTGTGGATTATATTTTGACCTAAATTGAGCGTTTTTATTGTAACAAAGGTTTTTGCCCTGGGCAAATTGG
>CAZOMR010000296.1:0-3527 GCA_964580655.1 uncultured bacterium | reverse complement strand
GCTATGAATAAGGTGGGATAAAGAAATAGTCGTATATATCACGATCCTTCTGAAAAAAGAGCGAATGAAAATCTTAAACCAATTTTGGTCCATATTTTTAATCTTAGATATTATAGGCATGATTTACGTGCCGCATCCCTGTTTCTTGCTCATAAATTTAGCACCTGGCGGCCGTCTTTGTCAAATAATTTGTTCTTGTTTGTTGGAATATTGACTAATGACAACGCCGTGATTCAATAGAAGCCCCCACACGATATATTTTTTGTGGGAGAGACTTTAGTCGCGATTCGGATTGGATCAGGATGCCTTGGTTCCGTATTTCTGTCTGTATTTTCTCAGGGTGTCAATGTAGAACTGGAAATCCTGTTTAGTCATTGTGTCCGGGATACCGCTTCCGTCCATGACCATGTAGCCGCCCCCCCTTGCGCCGATGCGGATAGTGGCCTCTATGTGGGCTTCCAGGTCATGGCGGGACATGGAGGAAAAATTTCTTGAGATGCCTCCGCACAGGGTGATCTTTTCGCCGTACTTTTGTTTAAGCTCTTCAAGGTTCATGTTCTCTTCCGGGTCAAGTGGGTTCAGGATGTCAACTCCCGCTTCTACGATATAATCCATGATCGCGTTTATGTTGCCGTGGGAGTGAAGATGGATGTAGGCGCCACGGCTGTGGCACATGTCCGCGAGCTTTTTATGCCAGGGGAAGAAGTATTCATGGTAAAGCCTGGGCGAGATAAGCAGGTTTTCCGCTGACCCGAGGTCGTCACAGAGTGTGATGGCGTGAACACCGCAATCCAGGAGTTTCTCCGCGCATGCGAGGTTAAACTCTCCGAGTTTATTAATAAGGCGGTGGGAGAATTCCGTATCCAGAATGAGGTCGGAAAGCACTTCGTCAAATCTGCGGAAGAAGTAATGCATGCCTGAGAAGAATCCCATCACCGGGGCGGTGACGAAGTAGCCTTTATCCTTGAAATAGTCCGCGTCATCCTTTAGCCCGCGATACCTTTCCGGATCACGGGGGTCTGGAAGGCTCAAGCCCTCAAGGTCTTGCTTTTTCTCAACCGGCAGATAGAGGTAAGTGCGGGAGTAAGGGTGCTTTTCTATCTTCCAGCGAGCCAGGTTCTCAAATTCCAGGATTCGGTAATTCTCGTTCTCCTCTTTTACGGTGAAGAAAAATTCTCCTGGGGAGCCGTGTCCGAAGTTGATATTGGCCCCGCGGCCTATGCTGATCACGGAGTTGTCCAGGTATTGCTGAAGCGCGATCAGGCTGTCCCTGTCTTTGCCGAGGCATTCCGGAGGGAGTAGCTGTTCCATTACCGAGGTATCAAAGAAGCCCATGAACCACAGTGGCACTCTATCAGGCTCGCGATGATTAATGGTTGCGTGTATTATTTGATAATGGTTCATCAACTCTACCCTGTCGAGATTTGATCAAAAGATAATTCAGGTGCTTTTCTCCCAGATCTGAGATTTGAGATTTGAGATCCAAAGGATGGTCTATTCTCTGCCTACATATTCAGCGATCTTCTTCTTGTCATCTGGTGAGAGGTTAAGGAATTTGATTCCCATGCCGGGGGCCTGATTTTCTCTGACATTATCTGGCATGAGATTTCGGACGACCATGCCTTTCACGCTTATTGGGCCCGGGGGACGAGATAGTTGGAATTCCAGGCCGAGTTCAACTCCGACAGGGAGCGGGGTGATGGTCTCGATGAAGATGCCGCTCTGGCTTATATTGAGGGTATAGTTGTTATAGAATTGCTCTTTCTCAAGGTATGTGGCGGATACCCTGATCGGGACCCTGGAGTATTGGCGCTTTTCGACTGGCATGAACTTCTTGATCTTCTCAAAAAGGTCCTTCTTGGTGATGGGCTTGCTTAAGTAGTCATCCGCGCCTGCCTGAAAGCAACGGGTCCGCGACTGTTCGTCAGCATGTGTGGTCACCATGATCACATGGATATGCTTGAGGGACTCTGAGCCTTTCACAAAGCGGCAGACCGCATCGCCGGTCATCTCCGGCATTTCCAGGTCAAGAAACACAAGCTTTGGCTTTTTGGTCTGGATTTTTTTCAGCGTCTCGGTGCCGTTCTTGGCCATGATGATCTCAAAGCCTGCGTGTTCGAGTAGCATCTTTTCCAATCTCAGAAAAGTCTCCATGTCGTCCGCGATCAGAATTTTTTCTTTATCGGGCATAGACAAGTGATCCGGCTTAAGAATCCCTTTCAGGTTTCTCCAGGATTATAACCTTCGGAGCACGATCAGGCTCCTTCCCGGAATCTCTCTCCGGCTCTGGAGCCGACTCGATATGCTCGTGATCCGCAATAATGTCCCCCAGGATTTTATGCTGTAACTTAAGCGCCCCGATAGCGTGCTCCTTGAGGTAGCCTTTTTCTAAATAAACTACCGTCTCTTTCCTGCGCTGTCTCCATAATAAATATAGCAGAAGGACCTGGGAGTTGTAAAGCAAAATTATAGCAAGATATAGAAAAAAGTTCTTGTAGAATACATCCCTTGACAGGTTGCTTATGGTAGTGACGATCTGGACCATCCCGTATGGCTTTTCCCCGTAGCCATGATAGAGGGGAACATTGACAGTGACCTCTTTCGCGGTTTCCTGTATCCGGTATTTATTCGGATTTTCAAAGACTTGCCTCAAGTCTTCGCGGCCTTCTTTGTCAATATCCGACTTAAGCCAGATTGAGAATTTTGAGAAGTTGGCATGCTCTATATCATGCGAGCCCACGGAGCGCATAGGGTCTTGAAAAATGGAAATTATATTTGGATAACCCAACTCATAGAAGTAGCGACTGGAAGAGACATCGTATCCTTTTGGCTGAAGTGCATAGGACATGGCCACAATGTTGCCCTGCAGGATGATGCGTCTTTTTTCATTCTGAACCTGAAAGTGAAAGAGAACCGCAAGAGCCGCTAAGATCACGCACTCCGCCAGGCACACGACAAGCAGGCCCTTGAGCCATTTAATCATCAACCCTCCAATTCATCAGGCACAACGCAGGTATTCCTGAAGATGAACCTGCACCTCCTCCTTCTGGATGTGACGGAAAAGCATGATAACAAGGCTGTTAAACTCCCGGCGCGTCTCATCATCCAACTGTCGGTATAGCTTGACAAGAGCCTTTTCAGCAGAGCTCAAGACCTCTCCATTTACCTCCCCGTTGAAAATATCAAGGTCATTGTTCGCCTCAAGCCCAGTCCTCTCTGCATACCTCTCCAGCCGCTCACGACGCGCTATCCCCCATATCTCCTCCGGATCAACATTTAGCACCCCGGCCAACTGCCGGCAACGACGCTCCGTGGGAGCATCTATCTTTCCCGTCTCTAGCTGATGAATGTAAGTGTTAGAAACCTTAAGATTGCGTGCAAGCTCCTCCTGCGTAAGACCTGCATCCTTGCGTTTGGCCCTGAGATAGCTTCCAATTTTCACGATCTTTCTCCCTTTTTAATAAAGTTACTTTATTTATATTAAATTTAGCAAATTTAAAATACTTTGTCAAGAAAATTAATACCTG
>CAZOMR010000295.1:0-3527 GCA_964580655.1 uncultured bacterium | reverse complement strand
AAAGAGAAAGATGAGAATACAAAACAGCAATAAATGAAAGTGAACCATGGCCACACGATATCCAATGAGAGATTTGACAGTAAATGGAAAGAGTAAAAAGTTTCCCAGATAGAGTATCAGTAATCCATAGAAGACCAGGGTGATATTTCGCGCATAGAGCCTTGCGCGCAAGAATCCGAAGATGGAAGTTACAACGGTAAATACCCAGAAAGCACAGGCGAAAATGTAAAAAGGCTTTTCGATTTCCGACAATTTGGACATTGGATCAAGGAAAGGTAGTAAGTGGGTTGACATGTTAAGAAATATACAAATGATATAAATCAACATAACGGAATGAACGATCAAGATCACCTTTACCGCCCAGGGCATGGGTTTCTGTTCCATTATTATCCTCCCTGATCAGATAGTGTAAAGCTCTTTTTCCAGGATGTGAATGTAGTTCCTCTTTAGAACCGCAATGGCACCCTCTATCGGCTCTGCCCCCAGGATCAGCACCGCGTTGTCATGAAACCGACCGATGAACGGATATAAATACTGAACATTGATCCCCGCTTCCTTGAGCGGCCTCAACACCGCATTCAGGCCTCCCGGATGATCCGGAGTCTCCACCGCTATGACAGGAGTGGTATCAACCTCGTACCCGTTGCTCTTCAATATCTCACGCGCCTTCCCGGAATTATCCACCACAAAGCGGACCACGCTCGTCGTGTTCCTGGGCGCAGAACTGATCGCCCGAATGTTGATCCCATCGTCTCCGAGCACATCACTTATCTTGCTCAACTCCCCTGGCCGGTTAACCAACTCCACCGACAACTGCTCCACGATCATCTATCGCTCCTTGTCATTTGAAGATTCATGCCCGCACTCAAAGGCCGCCTTGTTGATCTCTATTAATTTTTTCTTCTTTGAAAAAATAGCTCCCAGTGCCTGCTCAATGGATTCTCTTTTTACCATACCTGTCTTCCGAATAAAAGCCCCCATCATAACCATGTTCGCACTACGGGACTGACGCATGCTCTCCGCAAGCTCGGTGGCAGGTATCTCAACCACCTCCACATCACCGCGCAAAGGCCTGTCATCCACAAGTGTGGTATTGATGAAAAAGATCCCTCCGGAACTGAGCGCATTTTGAAACTTGAGCATCGAGGGGCGGTTCATCGCTACGATGTAGTCCGGCTCCGAGGCCACCGGCGAGGCGATGTCCTCGTCCGCTATGGCAACGGTGCAATGAGCCGTGCCGCCGCGCACCTCAGCCCCGTAAGCTGGAAGGTATGTCACATGCTTGTCCTCCAGCATGGCCGCATAAGCCAGCGTATAGCCCATGGAAAGCACTCCCTGGCCCCCGAACCCGGCAAAAAAAGATTTAATCATCATCGCCATTGCCCCTTGAGCGCTTCTTTCTCCGGTCCACGAGCACTCCCTGCGGAAAATGCTCTGCCATGACCTCGTCAATCCACCGGCAGGCCTCAAGCGGGCTCATCTTCCAGTTAGTAGGACACATGGAGAGAACCTCCACCAGGCTGAAGCCCTCCCCCTTTAACTGGCATCGAAGAGCAGAGGCAAGCGAGGACTTGGCCTGCCGAATAGCCTTTGGAGAATTCACGCTCACCCTCGCAATATAAGTTGACCCGGGTATCTCGGCAAGCAGGTGGCTCATGTCAAGCGTGAATCCCTGCCGCCCCGGGTTGCGGCCCTCCGTGCATGTGGTTGAGCGCATATCCAAAAGCGTGGTCGGCGCCATCTGCCCCCCGGTCATACCGTATATGGCATTATTGATGAATACCACCGTGATGTTTTCTCCCCTGTTGGCCGCGTGGATGATCTCTGCCGTGCCTATGGCGGCCAGGTCGCCATCGCCCTGGTAAGAGATGACCACAGCATCCGGGAGACTCCGCTTGATCCCTGTAGCCACTGCGGCCCCGCGACCATGCGCGGCCTCCACTATGTCAACATCAAGATAGTCGTAAGCCAGCACTGCACAACCGGCCGGTGCAACACCGATGACACGCTCAGCCAGGTTCATCTCCTCGAAAAGCTCGACAAGAAGCCGGTGGGCAATCGAATGACCACAACCGGGACAGTAGTGAAAAGCCGCTGGCTTCAGATACCGGGGCCGATGATACACCTTCTTCATCTATGCCCTCGTCTCCGGAGCTTCTGCGAATAGCGGCTGGAGATGATCTTGGCAAGCTCTAATGGAGTGGGTGTGGACCCGCCTGGACGACCGTAGAAATAAATCTCACCACGCCCCTCCAGTGCCAGCCTGACATCCTCAAGCATCTGCCCGGTATTGAGCTCGAATACGATGAACTGTTTGACCCGCTCTGCAGTCTCGCTGATCACTGAAGATGGAAACGGCCAGAGTGTGATGGGCCGGATCAGACCGGCCTTGATCCCCTCCCGCCGGACACGCTTGATAGCGCCTTTGACTATCCGGGCCGAACTACCATACGCGATCACGGCCATCATGGCGTCATCAAGCATGAAGGTCTCCACTCTTACCTCCTTTTTCTCGATCTCCTGGTACTTGCGCTTGAGCTTCCAGTTATGCTCTTCCATCAACTTGGTGTCCAGGATAAGAGACCGTGAAAACCTGCTCGGCCTTCCTCTGGCCCCGCGCAAGGCCCAGTCCTTGTCCGGGAAGGTCTTAACCGGATCAGGGAAAACCACCGGCTCCCTCATCTGTGCAAGAATGCCGTCTCCCAGGATCACTACCGGGTTTCTGTATTTATCCGCCAGCTCAAAGGCAAGCATGGTCAGGTCCGCAAGCTCCTGCACCGATGCCGGAGCAATGACCACGGTGCGGTAATCGCCGTGGCCCCCGCCGCGAGTGGCCTGGAAATAATCTCCCTGGGAACCAGCGATATTTCCAAGACCGGGACCCCCGCGGGTCATGTTCACGATAACCGCGGGCAACTCCTGCCCGGCAAGGAATGATATCCCCTCTTGCTTCAGGGAGATGCCGGGACTCGATGAGCTGGTCATTGCCCGCGCACCGGTCACCGCGGCTCCCAGCACCATGCTTATCGAGGCTATCTCGCTCTCACCCTGGATAAAAGTGCCGCCGGCCTTAGGCAGGTTCTCGGACATGTATTCCGGAACCTCGTTTTGTGGAGTAATCGGATACCCGAAGTAAAACCTGCAACCCGCCCGGATAGCGGCCTCGGCCAGTGCGTGATTCCCGCTCATCAACTGCTTAGCCACGCCACACCTCGATTGCGGCCTCCGGGCAAACAAGGGCGCAAATGGCACACCCCGTGCAATCCCCCCCATTGAAAACAGCAGGGTAATAGCCCTTGGTGTTATACCGGTCGGAAAAGCTGATAGCATCCGTGGGACAGTGCTCAATGCAGAATCCGCAGGCCTTGCACAGTTCCTCGTTAATAGAAATTTTACCCCTTGCCTTCATGGAAAAATTTCTTAAGGTTTAATATTATACTCTTTTTTCCGCGGCTTGCAAATACCGTGTACAGGTGGGTGTGCGACATAAATGGTGGTCAAGTGGCCCTGGGATTTCCAAAAGTTGT
>CAZOMR010000294.1:0-3547 GCA_964580655.1 uncultured bacterium | reverse complement strand
TCTAGTCTAATTTTACCCCTCACGCCTCAGGCCTCAGGCCTCAAGTCTGAATCTGCTATTTCTTTGGCTTCAGTTTGAGCATCTCGCGTGCCTCGGCCGGGCTTGCCACAGGCCGCTCCGCTATTTCCGCTATCTTTACTGCCCACTCGGCCTGCTCCCAGCTTCCCTTGGCCAGTTCCCCGCCGGGCACACGCGTGTTATCCTCCAGTCCGATCCTCATGTGTCCACCCATGATGCATGATGTCATGCATGCAGGAAACTGATTCGGACCCACGCCGCAGACCGACCATGTATGGCCCTCCGGGATGATGTCCTTCATCAGACACAGGGCTAGGGGGGTAAATGCCACGCCGCCCGCTACTCCGAACACGAACTGCCAGTGCATGGGCTCCTCAAACACATCGCCCTGCTTGCGAATAAGGAGCGCGTTGTATATCCCTCCGGGATCGTAAGCCTCAAGCTCGGGCTTGACACCGATGGACTTCATCTTCCTGCCGAAATCCCCCAGCATCTTGAAGGTGTTCTCGAAAATGAACTCAAAGCCAACCCTGCCGGACTTGTGGTCCACCATGGCGAAGTTCATGGTGTTGGTATTGAGGCTGGCCATGTCCGGCTTCATCTCCATGATCGGTGCGATGCGCTGTTCCGGTGTGAGCCCAACGGCTATGGCTGAACTCATGTTCACAATCAACTCGGGACACCTGGCCCGGATAGCCTCAATGGTCGGCCGGATTTTCGTGATGTCAGCCGTGGCCATACCTGTGTCAGGGTCCTTCGCGTGAATGTGCACTATGCTGACTCCAGAATTCCAGCACTTGTGAGACTCCTCTGCAAACTCCTCAGGCGTATAAGGAACATTCGGATTGTTCGCCTTGGTCGTGGCTCCGCCTGCAAGTGCGGCCGTAATTATTACCTTCTCCCTCGCCATGATCTTTCCTCCTTTTTCTTTAAAATTTCAAACTTTCAAAAACAAGAATATCCATAAACCTTTATACAGTGACAATTACCAGCCTGCCAGTTTCACCCGGCAACTTTACTTTACATAAGACACAACTTGGTTGTCAAGGCTTTGTACAGGTTCAACACATGGTAAACACCCTGGGGGGATGTTTGGTATCTCCGCGCTTTAATTTAGCCAGGTCGGATGCAGGAGTCAAATGCTTTTATTTGGTTTTGTTCCTTCACACCGGGTTGGCCTGTCACTTTCTCGTAAGAGCGGTTTCTAATACTCCAGAGCAAGTTCGTATCCGGCCTTAACAGCCGAGTAGATGTCCGCTGTTTCATGCGCATCGCCTATGATTTCGGTTTTGGGAACTTCCCTGATTATTTCTTGAGGGGGGCCTTCCGCGGGTAGCATGCCCGCACACAGGATTACGGTATCAAAGGCTCCGAGCATCTGCTTTGCCTCCTCCCTTTTAATCCATACACCCTCGTCCTTGAACTCCAGCACGGTAGTTAGTGGTAAAAGGGATACATTCGGCATTTTGGCTATGCGGGCCTGGCACAGCTTTTTGCTAATCGGCTCCATGAGGCTTCCGAGCGTATCCGTACGTTTCGTTGCCGCCACCTGGTAGCCTTGCTTTCCGAGTCTCTCCGCCAGCTCGAGGCCGTTTCTTCCTGCGCCGATGATCAACACCCTTTTCCCTTTCACTTTCTTTTCGTCGCTGAAGGCCTCTATGCAGGTGATCAAGTGCATCTTGTCCACGCCTGGAAAGAATGGCATTTGGGGTCTGGCACCCGTGGCCCATACCAGGATGTCGGGTTTGATTTCTTGAACAAGTTCAAGGTCAACCTTCTGCCCGAGAAGAATCTTCAGCCCTTCAAGATTGCCTTGTGCGAAGAAATCAGTGATAGGTTTGGACATGGTTTCTTTTCCGGGGGCCAAGGGAGCAAGCCGGGCAAGGCCACCGAGTTCTTCTGACTCCTCGGCTAATGTTATCTGGTGTCCTCGCTTGTAAAGCCATCTGGCCGCGGAAAGTCCTGCCGGACCGCCGCCTGCTACCAGGACGGATAAAGGTTTGTCAGACTTTCCGCATTCAGGTTTTGCGACCTCAGGATTGAAGTTGCAGTCAATGCCCGATCCATCCTTGACATGAACCAGACATCCCTGGAGGCAGTAACCACAATGTTGTACTTGCTCTTTATCTTTGCCTTCCCATTTAGCGATCAGGTCCGGGTCTGCGATCAAGGGTCTGCCCAGGGCTATCATGTCGGCAAGGTTCCTTGATACTATTCTTTTGCACCTTTCGTACGAGCCCATTCTACCGGCAGCGATAACCGGAATTCCCGCTGAATTTTTAATCCGGACAAAAGCCTGTTCCTGCGGCTTCTCGGGCAGTGACATGTGATGGAAGTACCAGGGCGGGGAAAAGCACGACGAGCCCATGCCCACGTGCACGGCCGAGAGGCCAGCCTCGCGCGCTATCTTGACTGCTTTGTCAATGTCCTCTATCGGCACGCTCTTTGCCGGGGCCATCTCTTCGCCGGAGATACGCAGGATCAAGGTCAAGCCGGACGCTCCCTCCACGACCTTGTGGATCACTTGCCGCAAAAACAAGGTTCGATCCGCGCCGTACTCGTCCTCACGGTGGTTGATCTCGGGATTTAGAAACTGGGCCAGCAGGTATCCATGTCCGGCCTGGAGCTCCACAGCGTCGAAGCCTGCATCCTTGGCTTTTTCAGCCGCTGTTGCAAAGGCATTTATAATTTTTTTTATTTCCTCTGCTGAAAGAGGAACGACATTAGCACCTGTGCTCGGGCAGACAAAGGCTGATGCCGAGCAGGGCTTGGAGCCTATAACTTTTGGATTCGCCGCTCCTCCAGCGTGGTTTAAATGAAGACATGCCTTGCGGCCGTTTTCATGGATCACATCAACGATCTTTCTTAGTTCAGCTACAGAATTATCTTGTGTGACCTGGAGCTGCTTTGGTTGCTCCCTGCCATCAGGTGTGACCGAAACCGGCTCAAGAATTACCAGGCCGGGCCCGTTTTCGGAAATCCTGCTGTAGAAGCGTAGATGCTGGTCGGTGACACCCCCGGAAGGATTGCCAAGCGCTGTCTTGATGGGAGGGAACACAAAGTGGTTTACAAGCTCGAGGTTTCCAAGTCGAAAAGAGGAAAATAACTTTTCCATTTTTAGCTCCTTTCGTGATTGCTACATCAAAAATTTACTTTATAACGACTTTAGTTTATGGATAAATGGCGGCCGGTTATCCAAGAATTGATAGTGGGGCCGTCCAATGGTTAATCCGGATTCAGATTGGGGGACCCGCCTATCAGCTTCACTTGGAGAAGGTCCTGGTCCTGTGCCGGGGATGTAGTTGGGAAGGTGGTTGAGCAGGATATTCCCCATTGGGCAGAGCACGCAAGCGTGCTCGATGGTATTTTCCAGCTCGCGGACATTCCCCGGATAATCGTAATTCATGAGCACCGACATGGAGTCTTTAATATTAAGTTACAACAAATAAGAAACTAATTCAAGGTGCCAATCTTTTTTGGGTGTGCGACATAAATGGTGACTTTTTTCATTCTCGGCCGTAGGGGCTCT
>CAZOMR010000293.1:0-3565 GCA_964580655.1 uncultured bacterium | reverse complement strand
GTGACGCGGGTCTTAGTAGGGCTCCCGCTGGTCGCCCGATCACCCTCCCCTCGATTATCTTCCGTCCATCAAGAAAGCATATGGGGACTTTTATCTATTTTTTCTACATATTAACTTTGAACATTGAAGCTCTGACCCCTTTTCCTCGTAGGGCTCCCGCTGGTCGCCCGATCACCCTCCCCTCGATTATCTTCCGTCCATCAAGAAAGCATATGGGGACTTTTATCTATTTTTTCTACATATTAACTTTGAACATTGAAGCTCTGACCCCTTTTCCTCTGCTTTTCCTCTTTTCTTCCCTTTTCTTCCTTTTCTTCTGAAGGGAATCATTCTTGATTGTTCAGCAAATTACTGATTCTATGAACTGGTATTTTGAAACGGTCTCGCAATCACAACTATCACATCGCTTCGGCTCACCCAGGCACGGGCTATTTGATCCAGGGTTCTCAGGATAAGAGAGGCCCATTTTTCGGGAATACTGTCAAGGAATTTTCCCCAGCCAGGCAGTCCCCAGAGAAGGCTTACCCCGAAGAGTGACTTGATCTCAAACCTGTCTTTGAGAACCTCCATCAGGAATGGCAGGTTGAACACGAAGTTGTGATCATCAGGGGGTTCCCAGAAAGGCTTTCCTTGTTTCGGCTTGCCCCCTGCCCTCTTCCGCAAAGCATCCAGGCCCTTCCCCAGCTTGCATGAAAGGCTCGAGAAATTTGCCACAGAGATGATCAGCCTTGCTTCGGGCTTAAGCACCCTTGCTATCTCTGCAAAGGTTTTATCCATGTCAATGAAGTGATCCATGGCGCCCTTGCAGACCAGCTTGTCAAATGACTGATCCGCGAATGGAAGATACTCCGCAATCCCTTTGACAAGGATTACCGGGGTTCTCGTCGGGGGTTCGGGCCAGGCAAGAGCCTTCTCGATCATGGTGGAAGACGGCTCAAGCCCGTAGACATCACTTCCATTCAGGCTCAGTCGAAACGCATCAATGGCCCGGCCACAGGCAAGATCAATGATCTCCTCGGTCGCCTTCGCATCCACCGCATCAATCGTGGCCTCGGTCATCCTGTCAAACACGAACTTTGTATCCGGGCTCATCTCGGTAGACACGATCTCATCGTCGTTCCATTTAGTGTCAGCCATATTATCCACCGTGAATTCTCCTGACGCCCGAAATCTTGTATCGCACTGCCGCTGGTTTGTCAACACGGCTTCAGAGTCAACTATTGGATTTTCTCGCGAATCCAGTTTTCCGGGAATGCCGCGTGTTTGATGGTCTGGCGTTTATATGTATATGTGATGTGGATTAATCCGTCAGAATCTTGAATAAGACTCGGGTATGAGAACCTGCCTTCTGAGACTTCAATGTCCCGGAGGTAGGGCCATGTCTCTCCATCGTTCTCTGACAGCGCGATTGTAAGAGGGGTTCGCTTTGTCTCCGAGTTATTGAATGCCAGGACAAGGTGTCCGTTCTTTAGCCGGATCATATCAATCGCAGACCTGGGATTCGGGAGTGCCAACTCCTTTGGCTCCGACCATGTAATTCCCTGGTCATGGCTTTTTGCCTGCCATATCTTTCCTCTCCTGCCCCAGGTGCGCATGAGGGCAATGATGGTTCCATCATCAAGCTCAGCGATAGCTGGCTGGAGATTTCCCGGATGTGATACTATGCTTCCGGCATCCTGCCAGGTCTGGCCTTTGTCAGTAGAGCGCATGAAAAATGAATAGCGCTTGCTCTCGTGATAGAGCGGCATAATGAGGGTGCCGTTTTTCAGACGCAGAATGTGGTTTCTCGGCATCCAGCCGTAATTTTTGCGAAACAGGGTTGGCGGGCCGAAGGTTCGGCCTTTGTCCTGGCTAACGGCATACTTCATCCTGGCCATTTGCCAGCCTAACCCGTGAATGGTTACGAAATACAGCCACACTTCTTCATTGTCTCCATCATCATCTCCCCCAGATCCTTCGGATACGAAAAGAACCGGGTTTCCCTCGGAGCGGTCAGGAGTGTCCGCTATAACCCTCGGCTCTGACCAGCGCCCGGTATTTTTATCCAGCCGGGATGCATATATCTTTACATCCCTTGCGCCTTCCTCGGTTCCTGCATACCACGCACAGAGTATGTCTCGGTCAGGCATCTCCGCGATTGTGGAGGCGTGATTCATGGGCATGGCGGGACATGGATCAAAGATATACTCTGCATGAACTTTTTCAACTTTTTCAACGTTCTCAACTTTTTCAACGTCTTCAACCTTAGCGCTCCCTTCATCATGTACATAGAACATGAGCAGAGAGATTAGAGAGAATACCATTGCAAGCCAGCATCTGTTTTTTATCAAGCTCATTCTGATCCCCCCTTCGGGTTCTCAAAAAAGTGGTTCATCCGGCTAAAGAGTACCTTCCAGAGTGCCAGCCCCCTGAGGCATGGATTTTTAAGGCATAACTCCGGTGGCCAATGGTTGTTGAAATGATGACTAATTCCCTGATAAGATGTATCTGCTTCATCCTTCGCAGTAGCACTGCTACGGGGAACGGACTGGAGAAACGGAGTCAGGCTCTGCGGGGACGCAACCTGACAAGGGATATCCAGGCCCACGGTGCGCCAAGCCTGCTCCGCCGTAGTAGCTACGGCTACGAAGGCCGGGTGGTGCATCAGGCCCCTGGCGGCTTTCGCTTGAGGTGGCCGATTATTTTCTGCACCATTGGACACCAGAGCCATGCCTGAGAAAATCCCGAAGTGTGCTCCATGGGTTTGATTATTTTTATATGGTCTTTTGATGTCCATCTTTTTCAAGCCTCAGGTACTGTTAAACCGGAAGAACCTCATTTCCTATGCAGACTATCTTTTCAGATAAAATTCCCTCTTCTCAATTTTTAGTATAGCACCCCATCCCTTGACTGTAAAGAGGGCTTTCGCACGGAATTCATTCCCGGTAGCGTGCTGTCACCGCTTTCCACTTGCCCTGGGCTTTGAGGATCAGCTCCGCCAACTCCCTCACGGCTCCCTGGCCTCCTTTTGCCCGTGTGATCACATCCGCAACCCTCTTTACCTCCGACACGGCATCCGCTGGAGCGGCCGCTAGCCCTGCCCGACGCAAGACAGGCAGGTCCATCAAGTCATCACCCATATACGCAAGCGCTTCCGCGTTCACGCCGTTTGTCGCAAGTATTTCATCGAAGACCTCAAGCTTTTTCTTCACTCCCTGAATCACCTGACTTATCCCCACCTCCTCAGCCCGGACACGAACAGTCTCGCTGTCCCGGCCGCTCAAGATAGCGACCTCTATCCCGCTCCGCTTCAAATATACTATCCCGGCTCCATCGCGTGCCGAAAACGCCTTCAGCTCCCTGCCCTCGCTGTCATATATGATCCTTCCATCCGAAAGCACCCCGTCCACATCCAGGAGAAGGAGCTTGATCTTTCTGGCCTTGCTGATTATCCTGTCTTTCATGGGCTTAAATCTTATATCACGACCAGCTTTTGCGAGGCAAATCAGGATTTCAGCGAGAGGCCTTCCGCCCAGCGATTCCGCAAGCAATAGGTAATTCTTGTCATAACGCACCATAATCTCTA
>CAZOMR010000292.1:0-3576 GCA_964580655.1 uncultured bacterium | reverse complement strand
GATTTCGGCATAGCCTCAACCCTCCAGGTTTCGGCAAGCCTCAAGTTGCACATTCAGTCTTTTTCCTGAGTCTTGAATTGTATCCAGGTTGTCAATCAATTCATCGCAGGATCATGCGGATTTTTATATTCAGTTCGACAGAAAAATATCGCTGTGATATATTAAACTGGCTTTTTGTTCATGATAAAAACAATCAAATCAATTGAAGCAGAAGGAAAAAGGAGGGGGAATTAATGAAGGTGTGTATCAGGGTGACAGCGGTAACAGCTCTTTTACTTGGTCTGTTGATGTCAGGCCAGTCTCTGGCCCTGGATGATGTTTCCTGCTCGGAGCCGGTGAGCACGACCCAGGGCTTGATAAAGGGCCTGTCCGATCCGGATTATGCGGCCTGCGTGTGGAAGGGCATTCCTTACGCGGCTCCACCGGTGGGAGACCTTCGCTGGCGCGCGCCCCAGGCTCCCGAGCCTCACCAGGGTGTGTTCGAGGCGTATGAGTATGGAGCGGCCTGCCCCCAGAGCCAGACCCTGACCTCCGGTGGAGAGTTCAAGATATTCGGCGAGAACTGCCTGACGCTGAATATCTGGAGTCCCCAGAAGTCCGGCAAGTTCCCGGTCATGTACTGGATTCACGGCGGGGCTTTCAAGCAGGGAACAGGTAATTATGAGATGTCAGACGGGGCCCGGCTGGCCGCGGAGCGGGATGTGGTGCTGGTGACAGTGGATTACCGGCTAGGGGCACTGGGCTTCCTGGCCCTGCCTGAGCTGGCCGCGGAGGATGAGAACGCCAGCACCGGAAACTACGGTCTGCTTGACCAGATAGAGGGGCTCAAGTGGGTGCGCGATAATATTGCCGGGTTCGGAGGCGACCCGGATAATGTGACCATCTTCGGCCAGTCCGCAGGGGGCATGAGCGTGTGCGCACTACTCGCATCTCCGCCAGCCGCAGGCCTGTTTCACCGTGCCATCAACATGAGCGGGGGATGCGACTTCGGGGCCACCCTGGAGAAGGCGTATGAACAGGGAGAGAAATTTTCCGATGACATGGGATGCGCCGGAACAGACCGGCTGGAGTGTCTCCGGAGCAAGACCCCGGATGAGATTGTGCCAGAAGGCCAGAACGTGATCCTGAGCGCCATATCGGGAAAAACTATCAGACATTCGCCCAACATTGACGGGTATGTGCTCGTTGACCAGCCTCTTACCTGCATCCGGGAAGGGAACTACAACAAGATGCCGGTGATGATGGGCCACACCAGAGACGAGGTCAAGCTATACACCATGATCATGCCGGGCATCAGCCTCCTGCCGCGTGTCTTCTTCAATAAACTACTCCGCCGCTTTATTGGAGACCAGGTTTTCAGCGACATCATTCAGCATTACTCCTACCAGGATTACAAGCACCCGTCCCAGTGCGCACTGGCGATTCTCAACGATGCGTTTATCTCGCGGGGTTACATTGCGGCCGAGGCGCTTGCACCGCAGACCCCTGTGTACCTCTGGCGCTTTGACTGGGATGATACCCGGTTCCGGCGCAAGATGGGCGCGTTCCACGGTCTGGATGAACCATTGGTCTTCGGAGCCCTGGAGATGGACTCCCGGCTCGCAAAGCTTCTCGCAAACAAGAAGGCAGTAAAATCAGGCCAGCCCTTGAGCGAAAAGATGATGTCATACTACACCAACTTCGCCAGGGCCGGAGACCCCAATGGACCGGGGCTTCCAGAATGGCCGGCATACACAACCGATAAAAAGGAGAGGATATACCTTGACGCCCCGATCACCGTGGCCCCCCTCACCGAACAGGAAATAGAGAGATACGGGCTATTCGCGGAGTTCAGCTTACTGGACAGTGCGCTTTAATCTGAAAAGTCAGGTTTGTCAGGTTAAAGAATTCGGATCATCCGGTTTATTGGTACCTGAGCAAAAAGCTTGCGTTTATCGCTATATAGACTGCCAGCGGGGGAGGGCCGGAACTTTTCCCGCCTTTTCCCTTTCTACGCTGGAAGCCCGAATGCGATAAACGCATCTTTGTAGATGTCCGCTAAGCCATTGATCAACAAGATGTTTGCCTCACTGTAAAAAGCATTTGGAGTTGCAGGTACCATTAAACCGGAAGAGCCTAAATTCTTGGTGTTTTTGTGGTTAAAATATTTTTCTTCTCTCTCAATTATTTATCTTTCTCAGGCTTTGTTTCCTTTTTGCGCTTTCTAAGATGCCCAAGCCGCTTCTTTATGTCCTGCTCTTTTCCCAGGTCTCCCGGCTCGTAAAAGACCCTGTTTTTCAAATCATCCGGGAGGTAGTCCTCGCTTACAAAATGCTCGTCATAATCATGCGGGTACTTGTAATCCTTGCCGTAGCCCATGCCCTTCATCAAGGGTGTTACAGGGTTTCGAAGATGCGCAGGCACCGGAAGTGCCCCTGTATGCTTCACCTCATCCGTGGCCAGGTTAAGGGCATTGTAAGATGCATTGCTCTTGGGCGCAGTTGCAAGATAGGTCACTGCCTGTGCCAGCGGGATTCTGCCCTCGGGAATTCCGACCAGGCTGAAGGCCTGCTGGGCCGCCACCGCGACCTGGAGAGCCTCCGGGTCCGCATTCCCGATGTCCTCCGCCGCGAAGATAACCATGCGCCTGCAAATAAAAAGCGGGTCCTCGCCGCTCTCAAGCATCCTCACCATCCAGTAGATCGCGGCATCAGGGTCGGAGCCCCGGAGCGACTTGATAAAGGCGGAAATCAGGTTATAGTGCTCCTCGCCAGCCTTGTCGTAAAGGAGGCTTGCCGAGGTCAGTGCTTCCAGCGCGTATGCCTCCGTGATCTCCTTCGCTGACTCGGCCCGCGCAAGCGAATCCGCAAGCTCAAGCGCGTTCAAGGCCATGCGTGCATCACCGTGGCTCACTGATGCAAGATACTTGATCGCATCCGGGCCTCCAGGCCCTTCACGCTCAACCTCAAGAGGATTTTCCTTGCAGAAGAGGCCTCTCTCCCTGTCCGCAACAGCCTGTTCCAGAATCTTTTCTATGTGCGATGGCTCTAGCTTGTTCAGCACGCAGACCCGACAGCGAGAGAGCAACGGCGCGATAACCTCAAAACTCGGATTCTGTGTGGTCGCGCCGATAAGCACTAACAGGCCGCTCTCAACATGTCCGAGAAAAGCATCCTGCTGGGCCTTGTTCCACCGATGAATCTCGTCCACAAAAAGTATGGTGCGCTCCCCTTTGAAATTCAGCCTTTCTTTTGCATCCGCAATAACCCTGCGAAGATCCCCCACCCCGGAAAGAATTGCTGAAAAAGCCTCGAATTGCGCCCTGGTGCTCTTCGCTATAATGCGCGCAAGCGTGGTCTTGCCGGAACCCGGGGGGCCCCATAGAATCAGACTCACAAGCCTCCCACTCTCAATGATCCGGCGCAGGAACTTGCCCTCGCCGACTAGATGCTCTTGGCCGAAAAACTCATCAAGCGATCGGGGCCGCATCCGCATCGCAAGCGGTGATTCCTTTGCAAGCTCCCCATTGCCGGCACGATCAAAAAGATCCCTCATCACCTCAAATAATAACATATCTAAAAACCCGGTTCAATCAGT
>CAZOMR010000291.1:0-3612 GCA_964580655.1 uncultured bacterium | reverse complement strand
ATAAACCCAAAAAAGGGGTTAAAAAAATGATTCACCAAATATGTCGCACACCCTAAGGGGCCGCTTAACTTGAGTTTAGCATTCCTGCTATATTATAATTCCACTACAGGATCCGGGCATCGAGCCCCGGTTCATATTCAAGATAAACCAGGAGGTGAAGGGTGGATGAAGACATGACAGGAAGGGTGAGGCTTGGCATCCGGCTGATTGTCACGGGCTGTTTTTTGTTTATGCTTTACGGGATACTGGCCGCGTTTTTCAGCGAGCAGGTTGCGGCATATGAGTACCATTGCTCCACCGGCGCTGATTTTCATGCCCTGGCGGATGAGGTCCGGGCTTTTTCTTCTTCTGCGATTGTGGTTGTGGGTCTCATGGGCGCGGGCCTGGCTATCTGTTCGGGAGCGCTCTTCTGGCTCGGCCTTTCTCGGAGAATCCGACCGGCCTTTATTCTGGGATTTATTGGAGGCACAACAGGGGTGGCCAGCCTGTCAAATGTCCACATTCATCAAAAGGCCTGGTCTATGTTCATCATTGATAACATCTGCCTGGTTTTCATTGCCATCGGGATGACCATCGCGACAGGGTATATTACTGAGCTGATTCGGGGGAAAGCGGAGCAACCCCAGGCGTAATAGCCAGGACAGCTTGATTCTTGACTTTTGTAATTCTTATGCTATTGATAATAATTACTTGAGGCGGTGTAGCTCAGGTGGTTAGAGCATGCGGCTCATATCCGCAGTGTCCGGGGTTCGAGTCCCTGCACCGCCACCACGAGGCAGGTTCTCTTTCCCTTCTTGAGGGGTCTTTTTTTCAATGAGGGAATTCCGATCCCATATCCTTAAGACCATCGAGCTTTATCGGATGCTCGATCAGGGCGATCATGTTATCGTGGCCATATCGGGCGGTCCGGATTCAGTGGCCCTGGCCGCGGTTTTGCTTGAATTGCAAAGGAGCTTTGATCTCAGGCTTACCCTGGCTCATCTTCATCACGGACTAAGGCCCACGGAGGCGGACGAGGACCTTGAGTTTGTCCGCGCACTGGCCGAGACCTGGGAAGTTCCTCTTGAGGTGGGATACGCGCGGCTTTTAAGGCGCAGGAAAAAGACCGGGTCCCTTGAAGAAACAGCGCGCGAGAGGCGCTACGCTTTTCTGGAGAGAGTACGAAAGAAGCACGGGGCCAGGCGCATAGCACTCGGGCACCAGGCAAATGATGTTGCGGAAACCCTTCTCATCAACCTGCTTCGTGGAAGTGTCCTTACTGGGCTATCTGGCATCCCGCCTGAGCAGGGAACCCTTATCCGGCCTCTTATCCATTGCTCCCGTGACCAGGTCCTTGAATATCTTGAAAACAAGAACCTGGTCTTTCGCATTGACTCCTCCAATGCAGACCTCCGGTTTCTCCGAAACCGCATCCGGCACCAACTCATGCCTCAACTATCTCAATACAACCCCGCTATCGCGAGCACCCTTCTTCGCACCGCTCAATCCTTCCACGAACTCGACAGGTTTCTCAATGATCTTGCCAGAGTCACCTTAACATCAATGGCTAAAAGCAAGAGAAGCGTAATAGAAATCTCCATTCCCAAATTCAAGGCCCTGCCACAGGCCTTGAGGACCCTGGTCATCCGGGAGGCCATCCGGGAGCAAAAGGGTGACCTGAGGAGAATATCCCAAAAGCATCTTATCGCAGTTGACACTATGGCTTTGGGTCCAAAGCCCAATGTATCCCTGTCCCTGCCCGGAGGTCTCAAGGCCGAGCGAAGCTACCAAAAATTATCTCTTTCGGAGAAGCACGGCGCGAAAAGCACAAAGCCATCCTCTGTCCCATTGAAAATTCCAGGCAAAGCCAGCGTCCTTTTTCCCGGAATGGGTCCGGCAACAATCAATGCCTCCACACTCTTCAATCCTCAGAGAAAAATCCTTACATCCGGCGGGAAGAAAAAGTCAGCAGAGCTGAAGGATATTCTCCAGGACCGGGTGGCTTTACTTGATCAGGACCTTTTGCCTGGGAATCTCTGTCTGCGCACCTTCCAGCCCGGGGACCGCATCCAGCCGCTGGGCATGCGCGGTCATCGCAAGGTAAAGGACATCTTCATGGAGATGAGAATCCCGACTGATCTGCGCAGTGCTTTCCCGGTTCTCGCCTCCGGGAAAAATCTTGTCTGGATACCGGGGTTCAGGATAGCAGAGCCTTATAAAATAAAGCGCTCTACCAGGAGGGCTGTCAAGGTTTCTCTCAGGTTTGCGAGCTCAAAAAGGGGCTAGATAGCCCCGTCCTTCTTCAGCCTCTCTAATTCATCCGCGTCAAGATGCAGGTATTGGGAGTATATATCGAGGTTGTGCTCTCCGAGGCGCGGTGCGGCGGAGGTGATTTTTCCGGGGCTGGCACTCATCTTGACCGGAATGCCGGGGCAGGCCACCTTGCCGTATCCCTTGTCCGGAGCGCTTGTGAGCATGCCGTGGGCCTTGAGGCTGGGGTCTTCATTGACCATGTCCGTGTCCGCAACTATCCCGCATGGAATGCGGTGCTCAGCAAGGATTTTATCCAACTCCTTGACGGTCTTGGTCTCCATCCACTCCCGCACCACCTCCTGCACCTCATGGCGGTTTGCGATGCGTGAGAAAAGATTTGCGAACCTGGGATCGGTCTTAAGCTCAGGCTTTCCGATAAGCTCCGCCATGATGCCCCACTGCCGGTCGGTAAGGAACACCACAGCTATGTACCCGTCTTTTGCTCGATAGGATTTCCAGAAAGGCATGCCCTCCTCCGTGGTGAATAAGCCTGTGAAGGGTCCGCCCAGGGCCTCTCTGGTCTTGTCCTTGACCGGTTCTATTGCGCGCGCCTGCATGGACAGGAAGTCATGGAAGTACATTACATCCTGCATAGGTACATCTATAAGCTGGCCCCTGCCGGTTGCTTCGCGATAGCGGAGCGCGGCGAGAATGGCGAATGCGGCATATACACCGGAGACCAGGTCACCAAAGAAGACCCCCGGAGCGCGGTCCGCCCGGCCGAGAGCGTGCCGCATGACCCCGCTAGTGGCCTGCGCAATGAGGTCAAACGCGAGCCGGTGCGATAGAGGCCCCTCGCGTCCAAACCCGGAGATCGAGCAGTATATGAGAGTGGGATGAATCTTCGCAAGATTATCATAGCCCACGCCTGCCTTGTCCAGTGTTCCCGGAGCAAGGTTCTCAATAAGCACATCAAAGTGCGGCACGAGCTTCTTGAGAATCTCCACGCCCTTCGGATGCTTGATGTTCAATGTGATTGCCTTTTTGCTACGGTGAAAACAGGTCATGCCGCGATCCTGCCCCGGCACCAGGTTCATCCACAGCCGCAGGGTCTCGCCAAAAGGCGGCTCCACCTTGACAACCTCGGCACCGTAGTCGCAAAGCATCTCACTACAGCGCGGGCCGGAGAGAAACTGCGAAAGGTCCAGAACCTTGATCCCTTCCAATGCTCCTTCCATGGAATTTCTCGATTTCATCGCTACCGCCTTGCCGAGGATATAAACCTGATACCACAGCATGGTTGAAAAGGCAAGGGCATCATCGTGTTTGGGTGTGCGACATAAATGGTGACTATCCATGAAATATACGGCTCCTCTTGAG
>CAZOMR010000290.1:0-3633 GCA_964580655.1 uncultured bacterium | reverse complement strand
TTGGCAGGAGGACGGACCTAAATCTTATGGGGGGCTATGAATAAGGTGGGATAAGGTTCTTAAACTTTATAATTTTTTCTTGGCGCTCTCTGCGTCTTTGCGGTTCAAAAAGACCCTTTCTTGATTTTTTGCTTTACTTGAGTAAAACTATTGTGGTATAAGAGTAAAGCCTTTTTGTGTTGGGTTCTATGGCAGGATAGTTCTAATGCAGGAGATTCGGATTCACGGTAGAGGCGGTCAGGGAGCGGTAACCATTGCGGAGTTGCTGGCTAGGGCCGCGGTAGATGAGGGAAAATACGGTCAGGCGTTTCCGAGCTTTGGCCCGGAGCGCCGGGGAGCGCCTGTTCTGGCCTTTTGCCGTGTGGATGAAAAGCAGATACGGCTTCGGTCCCAGATACTTGAGCCGGACATAGCTGTTGTGCTTGATCCGGGCCTTCTTGAGATTCTCGATCCATCCAGGGGCCTGAAAAAAGGCGGCATCCTTGTTCTCAACACGACAGCGAGTGCCGATGATTTAAGGCGCAAGCACAAGTTCTCATGCCGGCTTGCCCTGGTGGATGCAAGCACTATTGCCAGGGAGGTGCTCCGTCTCCCGATCACCAACACTGCCATGCTCGGAGCGCTTGTCATGGCCACGGGCGTGGTAGGCATTGAGAGCCTTGAAGAGCCGCTAAAGGACCGCTTCGGCAGGGTGGCGGAATTGAATATCAAGGCCTGTCGCAGGGCCTTTGAAGAGACCAGGATTATGGAGTGAAAATGGCCAAACCCGGAGATCAGTATACATGGAAAGAGCTTCTCGTGGGACTGGTAGTTGATGAGCCGGGAAGCGCGCGCGAATACCATACAGGGGACTGGCGGTCCATGCATCCTGAATGGGATGAAACTAAGTGCATCAAGTGCGGACTCTGCTGGCTCTACTGCCCGGACGCGGCTATCTATCAGAAGCCGGAAGGCTTCTTTACAGCGGACCTTGATTATTGCAAGGGTTGCGGAATCTGCGCCGCTGAATGCTGGTCCGGTGCTATCCGGATGATCGAGGATTAGGCATGGTCGAGCCTGAGAAGAAACGGAAACGCATCGGCATAGAGGTGAGCATCGCCTGTGCCGAGGCTGTCAAGCTGGCTGATGTGGACTGCATTGCGGCATATCCGATCACGCCCCAGACCCACATAGTGGAACACCTTTCGGAGATCGTGGCCGACGGCGAGCTTGAGGCCGAGTTCATCCCTGTTGAGAGCGAGCACTCCGCCATGTCCGTGTGCGCGGGCACAAGTGCGGCAGGGGCCCGGACATTCACCGCCACAAGCTCTCAAGGGTTGGCGCTCATGAGCGAGATAGTCTTCATCGTGTCGGTCCTTCGTATGCCCATCGTAATGACACTTGTCAACCGGTCTATGTCTTCGCCGCTCTCTATCTGGAACGACCATTCTGATGTCATGTATGTCCGGGACTGCGGCTGGATCCAGATGTTCGTCGAGAACGGCCAGGAAGTCTTTGACCATATTTTCTGGGCATTCAGGGTGGCCGAGGACCGCGGGGTGCTCCTGCCGGTGATGATCAACCTGGACGGGTTCATCCTGAGCCATGTGATCGAGCCGATAGAGTTCTGGACAAAGGACATGGCCAAAAAATACCTGCCGCGCTACGAGCCTCTCTATCGCCTTCACCCGGATAAGCCCGTTACCATGGGCGCTTTCGGGCCACCGGAAATCTTCACCGAGACCAAGATGGCCCAGGATCAGGCGCTGATCAATTCATACCCTGTCCTGATAAAGGCATGGGAAGAACTCAAGGAGTTGACCGGGCGGGAATACCGGCCGGTAGAGACATATCGTGCCGAGGGCGCGAAGACCCTTTTTGTTACTATGGGGAGTCTGGGAGAGACCGCTAGAGAGGCTGTGGACAGCATGAGGGAGGTAGGCGAGGATGTGGGCCTCATCTCGCTGAGACTATGGAGGCCCTTCCCGTTTGAGGAGTTCCGAAAGGCTGTATCCGGGGCTGACACCTTGATCGTGCTTGACCGGGCTGTAAGCTTTGGCGGGCCCGGAGGGCCGGTGGCCTCGGAACTCCGGTCCGCGCTATATCATCAGAAAAAACAACCCAAGGTGCTCAACCTGATCGTGGGTCTCGCGGGCCGGGATGTCCAGGCGGATGATTTCTGGCAGATGCTGGAGGAATGCAGGCGTAAGATCAAGAAGGGCTCGGAAGATGAATATGTGATCTACGGGGTAAGGGAATGAGGCATCTGGAACTATATTCGCCACTGCTGATGCCCAGGGCGGAGCACTTTACCCAGGGGCATCGTGCCTGCCAGGGTTGCGGCGAGGCATTGGCAGTGCGCACCGTGTGCAAGGCCCTTGGCAGAAACTCTGTTATAGCAATGGCAACCGGGTGCATGGAGATCGTGTCATCGCCGCTTCCCACCACTGCATGGGAAGTGCCCTGGATTCATGTGGCCTTTGAGAACGCGGCCGCAGTGGCATCCGGCGTGGAGGCCGGGCTAAAGATATTGATGAAGAAAGGAAGGCTGGAGCCGAAGAGAATTGCTGTCGCGGGCATGGCAGGAGACGGCGGAACATCGGACATAGGGATTCAAGCCATCTCAGGGGCTTTCGAACGCGGGCATGACTTTGTGTATTTCTGCTTTGATAACGAGGCCTACATGAATACCGGCATCCAGCGCTCAAGCGCCACGCCCTTCGGAGCCTCTACCACAACCTCTCCGGCTGGAAAAAAAAGCCACGGCCAGCATACCTGGAAGAAAAACATGGCAGAGATAGCCGCGGCGCATGACATACCTTATGTGGCCACGGCAAGCTCAGGATACCCCATTGACCTGTATGAAAAGACCAAAAAAGCCATGGCCGTAAAAGGGCCTGCATACATTCACATCCTGAGCGTGTGCCCCACAGGATGGCGCATCCCGCCGGAGAAATGTATCCGGTACGGAAGGCTCGCCGTGGAAACTGCCGTGTTTCCACTCTACGAGGTCATAAACGGCGAATACCACCTCACATTTGATTTCCCCAAAATTCGGCCGGTCAAGGACTATCTCGCAGGCCAGGGACGCTTCAGGCATCTTCCCGATGACATCATAGAAAAAATCCAGGCACGCGTGACAAAAGAATACGAAAAGCTCAAAAACAAGTGCGTGAATGTGTAAATGTCTAGGATGTGGTCATGGCCAAGAAGGTAAGCGCTAAATCAATTGATAAAATCATTGACCGGCATGGTGCAGAGCCGGAGATGCTTATTGCCATGTTGCAGGATGTCCAGGCAGAGTATAATTACCTTCCGCGGCCTGCGCTCTTGCGAATCCATGAAAGGCTCGAAATACCCCTGACACGGCTTTACGAGGTCGCAACATTCTACAAGGCCTTCAGCCTCAAGCCAAAGGGAGACTATATCTGCCAGGTCTGCCTCGGGACTGCGTGCCACCTTCGTGGGGGCCCGAGAATAGTTGATGCGTTTGAGCGGGAGTTGAAGATCCAGGTTGGCGAGACCTCGAAGGATGGAAAATTTACCCTGGAGACAGTCAACTGTCTCGGGGCATGCGCTCTGGCCCCCCTGGTCAAGGTGAACAAGGAATTCCACGGCAACATGAGACCGGACCGGGTGAAGAAACTGATCAAG
>CAZOMR010000289.1:0-3659 GCA_964580655.1 uncultured bacterium | reverse complement strand
ACGAGGTTGATAGGCCGGAGGTGGAAGCGCTGCAAGGCGTGGAGCTGACCGGTACTAATCGCCCGTGAGGCTTGACCATAAAATATTTTCAATCCACTCGGCCACAAAAGGCCGGCTCTCCATGGATGAGAATCACACATCAGGAGCGAAGAGATGCAGTTGATCCAGATAATAAAGTTTCCGGTGGCAATAGCGGAGGGGTCACACCCGTTTCCATCCCGAACACGGAAGTTAAGCCCTCCAGCGCCGATGGTACTGCCGGGTCGCTCGGTGGGAGAGTAGGTCGCCGCCGGATTTGATAAAACCCGCATCCTCTTAATGATGCGGGTTTTTTTTTTACGAAGACCAGACCCGCATTTTATGATATACTTTTATTCAACCCAAAATTAAAAGGGGGAGAGAAAAGATGAGGAATCTAATGGTCAAGGTAGTCATTGTGACACTGGTAATTTTTAGTCTTTCATTTTCGCAGGCTTTAGCAGGGGACTACCTTTCCTGCGAGGCTCCGGTGGAAACAGCTTCGGGTATGGTCAAGGGCAAGGCTGATGAGAACACCTCGAGCTGTTCGTGGAAGGGCATACCCTATGCGGCGCCTCCGGTGGGAGAGCTTCGCTTTCGGGCTCCGGAGCCTCCCGCTTTACATGAGGGCGTGTTCGAGGCCTATGAGTTCGGGCCGGCCTGCATACAGAAAGAGGGTCTCGGGGCAGGTGGCAAGAGTATTTACGGTTTAAGCGAGGACTGCCTGACCCTCAACATCTGGCGTCCGGTCCGCTCCGGCACTTTCCCGGTCATGGTCTGGATACACGGCGGAGGTCTCAGTGTGGGCTCCAGCAATTACGAGATGTATGAAGGGGCCAGGCTTGCCGCTGACCAGGATGTGGTAGTGGTGAGCATCAACTACCGGCTTAATGTCTTCGGATTTTTCGCCCATCCCGATGCCGCGAAAGAAGACCCGAATGGGTCCACTGGCAACTACGGAATTCTCGACCAGATTCAAGCGCTCAAGTGGGTGCAGAAAAACATCGCGGCCTTCGGCGGTGACCCGGACAATGTTACCATCTTCGGCGAGTCCGCAGGGGGAATGTCCGTGTGCGATCTTCTGGTCTCTCCGCCCGCGGCCGGGCTGTTTCACAGGGGAATCATTGAGAGCGGCGCCTGCGACCTGGTCACCACCATTGAGGAAGGCTACGAGAAGGGACAAAATCTGGCCCAGGCCGCGGGATGCGATGGCCCGGATGTGCTTTCGTGTCTGCGCGACATACCAGCCGAGGAGTTTTTCGAGGTCTACGAGACCAGCAAGCTGGGATTCGGCTCTCATGTGGACGGCTACGTGGTCCCGGATGTGCCTATCGAGCTTATCCGCAAAGGCAACTACAACCGGATGCCGGTGATGGTAGGCAACAACAAGGACGAGGTGGAAACATTCCTGGCTTTAACGGGCGCACCTTTGGTGCCGGGTTTCCTGGTAAAAATGGCGATGCGTAAGCTGTTTGGCCCGAGATACACCGAGGTCATGGCAATGTATCCCAGGTCTGAATACAGGCGTCCGATTAACAGGGCTATCGCGTTTGGCAACGAGGCTTTTGGCTCACGCGGGTTCATGGCCGCGGAGGGAATATCGGGTTTTGATCCTGTTTACTATTACAGCTTTGACTGGGACGATTATCTCATGGGCAAACACCTGGGCGCATTCCACGGTCTGGAGATTCCCTTGGTGTTCGGGAACATCGAGCTTGAAAGGGATTCGCTTCGCTTGGTGTTCGGCAGAAAGAAAGCGACAGAAAATGCAAGGGCCCTCTCGGAGGACATGATGAATTACTGGACCAACTTCGCCAGGACCGGAGACCCCAATGGTCCGGGGCTTTCCGAGTGGCCGATCTATAATACCAAGACACGGGAGCGCATCCACCTTGATACCACTGTTAGAGCAAGACCGCTCACCGAGGATGAGATAAAACGCTACCAATACTGGGCTGATTGGGATGTTGGTGATGCCCTTGATTTACTATGATAGCGCCATTGAATAACACTCGGAAACTATTTGCCATTGTACTCCACCACGCGGCCTGCACGAAGGTCCTCGGTGGCTTTTAGAGTCGCCCCAAGGTCTAGGGCTGAATACTTTGATGTGATGTCTTCCACATAAATGCGCATGCCTTCTTTTGCGTCATCTGAAGCCATTGCCGCATTGGTCGAAGCCAGGTCAACCACATTGTCTTTTGCCATGTGACAGGAAATAACCTTTGCATCAAAGCATACACATGGGCATCCGTAACAATGGCCACCTTGTCCTTATTACACCGGCCTTACTCAATTGAGCCCGGCTAATCCGCCTTCAGGGAATCCACGAAGTTGCCTGTTCCCTTGCCCTGGATCAGCCGTGTCTTTCCGTCCTGGTGGAACTCGAACTTGAAATCCATCCAGAATCTGTAAGACCAGGTCTCTTCCACGAAAAGCAAGGCCAGCTTACGGAACAGGTAAGGATACTCAGCCAGAATGTTGCCCTTCTCCTGGATGCGGGTGACCCTGATCTCGCCCTTGAGCCAATCATCACCATGCGCGGCCTCGACCCGAAAGAGCGAAGGGCAGGGCACATTGCTCCCAGGGACAGACGCTGGCTCAAACTCCTCGAATTTGTAATCATGAGATGAGAAGAGTATCCGGCCTCTTTCGGCTACCATTAGCCTTTGCACCCAGTCCCCGGCAAGGTCGGATGAGGAACACCGGACAATGCTTATGGTCGCATCATCGGTATACATCCAGTATGCCCGCCAATCGCTCATAAACCGGGTCGGCGACAGAATCTGCCAGTCATGGTTCATACTGCCAAAGCCCTTGAGATTATGCGTCTCTCCTTTATAAGTTAATGTCCCGGAGACCTCGGCCCAGGGGATGGGAAAATTGTACCTGACAAAGTCGCCGCTCTCTATGAACATGACCGTGCCATCTCCTTGCTGGAAACTTGGAACAAGTATCTTGCAGGTGAAATCCGCCTGGATATCTCGCCCCCGGTATTTGACGCGGTACTCATCGCTCTCATCGCCCTCATCGCCGACAAGCTCGATCCGATGGCCCCCCGCGCTGATACCAAACCCCTCTTCATCCACCTTGACTTCATCGGGAGAAAGGCTGGACCTGTCCACGACAATCCCGCAGGATGCGTCGGAAACAGTGATGTAAGTATCGCAATAGCCCTTTGACAGACCCAGGTTATGTATCTGGACATTCACGATGACTATGATTCCCTGTTCCTTGAACTGGAACTCGTGAAACCATACCTCGGTATAAAATTTTGAGTCCATGGGCTGGGCCCTGAACATTGGCACATCCACCGTGTCAAAGCCCTTGACGCGGCCGTTCTCGTGGCCTTGGTAATACTTGATCTCAAGAGTACCACCAACCACCACCGCGGCAACCGCCACAACAAGGATAAAGCCCATAATAACCGCTGTCCTGATACATGTAGGTGTTCCTCGAAACATTGATCCAACCCCTCCCTTATGAAACAGCCATGTCCTCTCACCGCAAGGAATTATTTGATCTGGAGTTTACCAGGATTTTTATTCTACGGGAAAAAAGCAAATGAGGCAAGACTATTTTTTTATTTGGGTGTGCGACATATTTGGTGAATCATTTTTTTAACCCCTTTTTTGGGTTTA
>CAZOMR010000288.1:0-3676 GCA_964580655.1 uncultured bacterium | reverse complement strand
GGATGAACGCGGATTTTCTTTGAACTTTGAACATTGAAGCTCTGACCCCCCTCCCGGATTGAACATTGAAGCTCTGTCCCCCCCTCCCGTTAATTATTTTTTCTTTGCGATCTTTGCGTCTTTGCGGTGAAATATTTTCTTTTCAGAAGGTTTTAACCCTTGCAACCGCCTCCAGCCAGCCCTTGTAGAGTCTATCTCGCTCGGGCTTTTTCATTTTTGGCTTGAACTTCTTTTCAGTGCGCCGGAGTGCCTTTATCTCATCCGCATTCCTCCAGACCCCCACAGCAAGGCCTGCCAGGTAGGCCGCGCCGAGAGCCGTGGTCTCGACCATTTGCGGCCTGTCCACAGTCAGGTTGAGTATGTCAGCCTGGAACTGCATGAGGAAATCATTCGATGAGGCCCCCCCGTCCACCCTGAGCTCCTTGAAATTCATCCTCACTCCGGCCGCCTTCAGGTCCTTCTTCATGGCGAGAAGCAGGTCCCTGGTCTGATAAGCTATGCTCTCAAGAGTTGCGCGAATGATGTGATCTCTACCAGCCCCTCGGCTCAGGCCCAGGATGGCCCCACGCGCATGCTGGTCCCAGTAAGGCGCGCCCAGGCCCACGAAAGCAGGCACCATATAAACCCCGTGGGTGTCTTCCACATTGCGGGCGAGCCTCTCGCTCTCCGCAGATGTTCCGATCAGCTTGAGCTGATCCCTGAGCCACTGCACTGCGGCGCCTGTGATGAAGATGGACCCCTCCAGCGCGTAGGCTGGCTTGCCCTCCGGATCACACGCAATAGTGGTAACAAGCCCGGACCCGGATTTAACAAACCTGTCTCCGAGGTATACAAGGAGAAAGCAACCGGTTCCATAGGTGTTCTTTGCAAGCCCCAACTCAAAGCCGGCCTGGCCGAATAGCGCGGCCTGCTGGTCGCCTGCCACGCCTGTGATAGGGATGTGGCCCGGAAGAACCGGGCAGTCTGTTCGGCCGAACTCGCCGCTACTCGGCCTGACCTCCGGAAGCACTGCTGGCGGAATTCCCAGAATCTTCAGCAGGTCCTTGTCCCAGATTTTTTTGCGGATGTTGAAAATCAGGGTGCGGGAAGCGTTTGTATAGTCCGTGACATGGGCCTTGTTTCCGGTCAGCTTGTAGATGAGCCATGAGTCTATTGTGCCGAAGGCTATCTTGCCCGAGCGGGCGCGCTTTGCGAGGCCCGGGATATTGTCCAGGAGCCACTTAATCTTTGTGCCCGAGAAATATGCGTCAATGACAAGCCCGGTTTTCTTTTGAAAAGTGCCTGCCAGGCCCCGGGCCTTTAGCCGGTCGCATATCCCCGCTGTGCGCCTGCACTGCCACACTATTGCACGGTGCACCGGCTTTCCCGTCTTCCTGTCCCAGAGCAGAGCTGTCTCACGCTGGTTTGTGATCCCGACCGCGGCAAGGTCTTTGGCCCTTACTCCAGCGTCATCAAGCGCGCTCCTGATGACCCTTGATGTAACCCTCCATATTTCATCGGGGTCATGCTCGACCCACCCGGGCCTGGGGAAATACTGTTTGAACTCGGAATATCCCCTGCCAATGATTTTTCCCTCCAGGCTTACCACAAGAACAGTGGAACCCGTAGTCCCCTGATCAATGGCCAGAACAGCTTGCGCCATCTTCAGAACCTCCTGAAAGAAATATTCTACCGCAGGGACGCAAAGAGCGCAAAGATTCTGAAAGCATAAAAGAAAAATATTCTTTATTTCTTTGCGTCCTTTGCGTCTCTGCGGTGAGAAAGATAAAGGGGTTCAGGGGACTTGCAAGAATTCAGGGGGTGTGTTATGAAAATTCGGAGGATAAAAATGAAGATTGACCGGAAGGAAGTGGAGTATGTGGCGCACCTTGCGCGGCTTGAGCTTAAGCCGAAGGAGGCTGAGGAGTTCACTGGCCAGCTCGACCAGATACTCGGTTATTTCGATAAACTAAATCTGCTTGATACCTCCGGAGTCGAGCCGACCTCTCATGCCATTCCCATCACGAATGCCTTTCGCGAGGACGAGGTCAAGGAGTCCTGTGACCAGGATACCGCACTTGAGAATGCTCCGAGCGAGGAAGGCGGGTTCTTCAAGGTGCCGAAGATCATCGAGTAGAGAGAAGAGACATGGAACTCTACGAGCTGACAATCCACGAACTGCACGCACTGCTGAGAAAAAAGGACTGCTCATCGGTCGAGGCCACCCGGTCAGTGCTTTCCCGGATAAATGCCGTGGATGAAAAGGTCAGGGCTTATATCACGGTCACAGAAGACGAGGCCCTGAGGCAGGCCGAGGCCGCGGACAAGAAGATAGCGGAGGGAGAGGAATTCCATGCTTTGCTCGGGGTCCCGGTAGCTCTGAAGGACATCTTTATCACAAAAGGCATTCGCACCACTTGCGGGTCGCGAATCCTTGAGAATTTTATCCCTCCATTCGACGGCACTGCCGCGGCCCGGATCAAAGAAGCGGGAGCGGTACTCGTGGGCAAGCTCAACCAGGATGAGTTCGCAATGGGCTCCAGCACCGAGCGATCCGGGTTCTTTCCCGCTCACAACCCGTGGGACCTTGAGCGTGTTCCGGGAGGGAGTTCGGGGGGCTCTGCCGCCGCGGTTGCGGCGCAGGAATGCATAGCAAGCCTTGGCACGGATACCGGCGGGTCCATCCGCCAGCCAGCCGGGCTTTGCGGGGTCGTAGGGATCAAGCCCACATACGGCAGGGTCAGCCGCTTCGGGATAATAGCATTCGCATCCTCGCTGGACCAGGTCGGACCGATCACCAGGGATGTAACCGATGCGGCCATCATGCTTAACTGCGTGGCCGGGTGGGACCCTCGGGATTCTACCTCCGTGAACCAGCCTGTCCCGGATTACACAAAGTCGCTCGTGAATGACATCAAGGGCATGACCATAGGTATTCCCAGGGAATATTTCATAGAGGGCATGGATGCCGAGGTCGAGGCCTCGGTGCGCGAGGCCATATCTGGTTTTGAGAAACTCGGGGCAAGGGTGATAGATATAAGCCTTCCCCATACCGATTACGGGGTTGCCTGCTACTACATCATCGCGCCTAGCGAGGCGAGCTCCAACCTGGCCCGGTATGACGGGGTGCGCTACGGCCTTCGAGAGAAGGTATCCGGGGGAATCCTCAACATGTACAAGGCCACTCGCAATGCCGGTTTCGGCCCGGAGGTCAAGCGCCGGATACTTATCGGCACTTATGCACTTTCCGCGGGCTACTACGATGCTTACTACCGCAAGGCCCAGCAGGTGCGCACCCTGATTATGCAGGATTTTGTGAAGGCCTTTGAAAAATGCGATTGCATAGCCTCTCCAACCTCGCCCACGCCCGCTTTCAGGCTCGGGGAGCGGACCGATGACCCTCTGGCCATGTATCTATCGGATGTCTTTACCCTGCCGTGCAATCTGGCCGGTATAGCTGGAATTAGCGTTCCATGCGGGTTCACAAAATCCGGCCTGCCAATAGGAATTCAGTTTCTCGCAGGGCACTTCAAGGAAGAAACCCTCTTCCGCGTGGCATATACCTACGAACAAAATACGGACTGGCACAAGAAATTTCCGAAACTGTGAGGAAAAAGACATGATTACCAGAGTCTACATAGACGGTTACAAATCCTTCAAGGACTTCGAGCTTGAGATGAAGAACCTCATGGTAATT
>CAZOMR010000287.1:0-3752 GCA_964580655.1 uncultured bacterium | reverse complement strand
CTTTACTTTAAACATAAGGCTTGATTAAATCACTGATTCTTTGCGCTATGCACCATGAACTATGCACTGTTAAAGGTCATGGCGTGGATGAAGGGAGTTGGGGTAAGGTCGGTAGAGCGCCTCGGATCAGCTTGATTTTAATGGGCCGGCCATTGGCATCTTCTGCGAGGAAGTATATCTTTGTCCTGGGAAGTATCTCTTCCATCATTTGCAGGAACATGCGATCCCGGATCAATGACGGCGCAGACCTGTATTTTCCGTATATTCTCAAGAACCTGTCGGATTCCCCCTTTGCCGCGCTTACGCGCTTATAGCGAAAAGCCTTGGCCTGTTCCATGATTTTTTTAGCATCTGCCTTGGCCTCCGGGATCACCTTGTTACGGTAATTCTGCGCATCGTGGATAAGAGTGGACTTTTCCTCGCGAGCATTGATAACATCCTTGAACGCCTCACTCACCGTTCTCGGTGGTTCCACCAGTTTGGTCTCGATGCTTGCAATGGATATGCCCAAATTCTCTTTATCCAGATCGGCCTGGAGAATTTTTAGCACCTCAAGCTCGACCTCGCGCTTTGCAGTCGTGAGCACAGGGTCCACGCTCCTTTTTGCCACCACCTCAATGACCGCGGCGTTTGCGAGTTCAAGGAGCAGTCGCTCAGGGTCGGCTGTGCGAAACCGGTATTTTACCGGATCAATGATGCGGTATTGGATCACGAATTGATTGTGGATGATGTTGTAGTCCCCGGTGATACAGTAAGGGAGTATGATGGTATAGCCGCTCTGGGCCTCTGGCCAGAAGCCCACCTCAATGCGCTTGACCTCCTTGATCTTGACCTTGTCCACCCGGTCAACAGGCCAGGGGATTCGATAGTGGATACCGGGCTTGATGGTCTCCGCCTTGATCGCTCCGAAGCGCCGAAGTATCCCCTCCTCATTCACCTGCACCACATATATGCCGGAGGCCAGATAAAGGCCAAACAGGATCATCAGCATCGCCAGAAGTATCCGGTCAAGGTTCCGGAACACTGCGCGCTTCTCTTCCTGGAATTCGCCGAACATATCTTTTATTTCCTCAAATACTTGAACAGCTCCGAGTCCTCTGAAAGCACCAGCGTGGTCTTTTCATCCAGTATCTTTTTGTATGTCTGCAGGGTGCGCCAGAACTGGTAGAATTCAGGGTCTTTCTGAAAGGCCTGGGTGTAAATCCGCGCGGCCTCGGCCTCGCCCTCTCCGCGTATCACCTGCGACTGCTGGTATGCCTCGCTGACAAGGTCGCTCTTCTCCCGGTCAGCCTGTGCCCGGATGCCAGATGCCTGTTCCTCTCCCTCGGCCCGGTATTTGTTCGCAATCGCCCTGCGCTCCGCCCTCATTCTGTTATACACGCTCCAGGCGTTTGATTCAGGCAAGGCTAGCCTGCTGATCCCCACTTCGTTGATCCTGATCCCGTAGTCCCGCAGTGTTTGTGCTTCCAGGTCATCACGGATGCGATTCTCCAACTCGCTGATCTTGATCTCTCTCTCCGTGGAGATCAAGTCCTCGAATTCGTAATCGCCAATGGCCGCACCGCCCTTGGAGATGAGGATGTCATCAAGCTTCTGCTCTGCTATTGAGGCTACTCCCACGGACTGAAAAAACAGCATTGCATTTTCTATCCTCCAGGCCACGAAGAACTTCAACACCACATTCTTTTTGTCCTTGCTCAAGAACTCGACAAGCCTGGATTCGAACAGCTGAAGTCTGCGGTCGAACCTGTTCACCTTCTGGATCGGAACAGGTAGTTTGAAATTCAGCCCCGGTTTGTCTATCGTGCGCACCGGTCTGCCGAACTGGGTCAGCACCACGTATTCCGTCTCGTTGACAGTAAAGGTGAACAGCGCTACCAGGACACACGCGATGATCAGTGCGCCAGCTATCCAGATAATCCGTTTCATGTTCTCACCTCTTCTCAGTATCGCCCGAAGATTTATCAGGACTTTTTTCCGCCTTTTTCATCTCCGAGGGATTCATGATAAGAAAAAGGTCCACAGCGCCCTCGGCCGCTCCAGGAGGAAGGATATATTTTTCTCTTCCAGCGAGTACGCTGTCCATGGTTTCCAGGATCAATCTTCGGCGGGTAAGCCATGGAGCCTTGCGGTATTCATTCCAGATTTTCAAGAAGGACTCGCTCTCTCCTTTTCCGCGAAGCTTTAACATCTTTTTGTTTGCCCTGGCCTTATGCTTTATCACCTTTGCCTGGCCTCGTGCGCGAGGTATCAGGTCGTTTGCATACCCGTGCGCCTCGTTGATATATGTTTCAAAGTCCACAGCCGCGCTGACAACCTCTTCGAAATCAGGGGCCACATTGGTGGGCGGATGCAGGTCGCGCAGGCTGACCGAGATAAGTTCCAGGCCCACCTTGTAGGATGCGAGTTCGCCTGCAATCTGCCCCATTATAAGGTCTTCCACATAGTCGCGGTCCGTGGTGATAAGCTCAAAAAAGGTGCGATGGGCCATGGTTTGAATAAGCACTGCATAGCCCAGCTCGCGTAGTATGCCTTCCGGGCTCTTTGCCGCATAAAGATAGCTGGCAGGATCAGCGATCCGGTATTGAATTATCATGCTGACATCCATGAAGATGTTTTCGCCTGAGAGGATATTAAACTCATGGATGTAATGGATGTTGGTCCAGAGCAGGACATTGCTGTCCGGCGCAAGCTCACTGCCCACAACTATTCTCTTGACCCGCAGTGCATCCACCTTTCGCACCTTGTCAACTGGCCAGGGCAGACAGTAATGCAGGCCGGGACCGAGAGGCTCATCTTTTTGCAAAGGAAGCCCGAAGCGCTCCACGATGGCCTGCTGGTGCGCGTTCACGGTAAAGAGGCCTGTAATCAGATAAATCCCCAAAGCGAGGATTAAGAGGATGGCTGTGAGAATTCGTCCTACCTGACGATCGAGGTCCGGCGACTCTGGCGCAATGCGAAACCATCGTGCAAGGCCGATATATATGCGCTGTTTGAATCTAGGAAAGGATTGCTTGGAGAAGGTCATTAGCCATTGCGGGTAGAAATATGCTTCCTGCTTTTCCCTGCTGAGATATTCACGGATCACGGTGACAAAGACATTGATTGCCTGAAGCAGGATGAATAGAGAGATGATCCCGGCGGCAAGCCTGTCCACCTTGAGTGACAGGCTTTCGCCCAGAAGCGCGATGGCCACAAGTAGGGAGCCGAACATGTCCACGCGGGCGTGGATTCCATCGGCAAGAAGTGCTGTTGATCCGGTTTTTTGTCCCACACTGCTTTCAAACCTTGAAAGCAGGAACGAGAATAGTGCCAGCACGAGCATGGTGAGCGCCGCGGGCACAGGATAGGCCACGGCCAGAGGCTCTGGCTGGAATACCTTGCGGAATATGGAGATGGCCACACAAAGTAGAAACACGCCGATGAAGATGGCGACTTTTCGCTGGGGGTTTCGCCTGATGAATTTACCGATCCGGGAGCCGGAGGCATCGGGGCTTTTTCTCTCTGCCCACAGCGCCAGGAACACGGCTATTGATGACCCTATATCAGCCAGTGAATGAAATGCCTCGGCAAGGAGGGCAAGACTGCCTGTGAGCAACGCCAGGACAAACTTAATCGCTGTAAGGGTAATGTTGGTGGCCACGGCCACCAGTCCGGTCTTCTCAGGCTTTGTCATTCCAGGCTGATCTGAATTTATCATCGGATTGAGCTATCCAGGATTTTATTAGGAATAGCTTTAGATGTCAAGGAAT
>CAZOMR010000286.1:0-3754 GCA_964580655.1 uncultured bacterium | reverse complement strand
AGAGGGATCAGGGTGATTTTTGGGGAATGTCCAGGGTAAAGAGGGATGCCTCGGCCTTGCGAAGTGGATGGCTCGAGGGTATACGTTCATCGAGGTTTACCTTGTAGCTGAAAAGTGATTCCTGCTTTTTCTGCTTCCCCATCATGGCACCTTAACTACCTCCGCTTTCAATCTGGCTGAGAGTATTATGGCATCCATCTAATCGGATTTGGGCAACATGCCCTTTACTTTAAGCATAAGGGCTCGCGCGCAATCTTTTTGCGGATGGCGGGTTACGCTCCGTCGCTTAATCTTTAGAGTGCAAGCATCAGCTTTGTGCCTGCTCTTTGGATGAGAACTTTTAAGGATTTATCTGAAGATATCCCTCACCCGCCGAAGGACCACTTTTAACTGTGAAAAAGAATGAATCTCCTTGAGGAGATCGAGAATGATCCATGGCCGAAAATAAAAATGCAAAAACCCCTGACGCATCATTCCCCGAAGCTCCCTGGCAGTCACCTCCCTGGGCGAATATGCTATACGGTTGTCAAGGTAATCATCCCAGTCAATCATTTCAGGCTCAATCTCTCTTTGAGCCACGAGCTCCTCATAAACCTCAGTCCCGGGCAAGGGAAGGAAGTTTGAGAACTGAACCCTGTGCAGAGGCAGACGACAGGCAAAATCAATGGTATCCTTGATTTCATTCAGGCTTTCCCCTGGGTAGCCAAGCATAAAAAACCCTGTCATCCGGATTCGAGATGACTCTGCCACGAGTTTAACCTTTTCTTCAAGCGCATTAACTGAAATCTGGCGGCGCATCATGTGCTGGAATTTTTCAGAAGATGATTCAATTCCCACGGCAAAGGAATAGCATCCCGAATCTTCCATGGCTCGCAAAAGCTTTTGCTCCAGGGTGTCCAGCCTCACTCCATTGGGACAGGCCCAGGATATATCCAGCCTTCGCTCTCTCAGTTGCTCACAGAATTCAAAAACGCGTTCCCTGTCCAGCGTAAAATTGTCATCCTCAATATGTATCTCTTTAACACCATATTCCCTGACCAGCATCTCAATCTCATTCACGACATCCGAGATTTCTCGCTTTCGCCATTTCCGCCCATTAGTGCAATGAACCGCACAATACCGACACGCAAAAGGACATCCACGGGAGGTGATAACCGGTGCCACTGGTAAAGCACGGGTAAACGTGCCATGTGGAGCAGGAGGATATGTGCGAGGGTCAATCAGGTCCCAGCGAGGAAAAGGGATTGTGGAGAGGTCTTGAATCTCCTCTCTTTCGCCACTTCTCACTTTCTCTCCCTCACGAAAAGCCAGACCGGGGATAGAATTCAAGCCCTCTTTTTTGTCCCCGGAAAGCCAGGAGACAAGGCGTGGAAAGCCCGACTCGGCCTCACCGAAAAACACGAAATCCAGTTCCGGGATTTCCTCAAGTGTCTCTCCTGGAAGAGCGGAAGGATGCGGCCCCCCGGCCAGAAGAGCGGCCTGGGGAAACTCTGCTCTTGTGACTCTTGCCATTTCCTTCACCGAACTATAGTCGCAGGTGAACATCTGGAATCCAATCAGCTCCGGATTAAACTCCCGCATTCTCTGTTTGAAGCCCTCGAGTCCGAGACGCTCCTTCGCGCAGTCAAGAATCTTTACATCATTCCTATCTCCGCTTAAAAATGAAGCCAGATAGCCCAGGCTGATATTAGGGATCACTATCGGCATCTTGGCGCTGATCGGTCTCACGAGTAAGACCCGCATGTTAGACTTTCTCCTCGGAAAATAATTTTAACAAAACATCTCCATTCAGAAAGTTTTACAGGTGAGCACTTCACATTTCCTTGAAAAGAGTATAGCTTATTGTCAAAACCTGAGGCAAGGAGAATCTCCGGAGGGTCTGGAGGAAGGATAAATGCGTATTTCGGTGTTGGATTGGAGTTTGATCCTGGCATATTTTGTTTTCGCCCTTTCAATCGGGGTTTATTTTTCACGCAGAGCTGGCAGGAATGTCTCGGAATATTTCGTTTCCGGAAGGAGCATGCCGTGGTGGCTTGCCGGGACCTCTATGGTAGCCACTACATTCGCGGCGGATACGCCTCTCGCGGTGAACCAGTTTGTCTACGAGCACGGGATAGCAGGCAACTGGATCTGGTGGTGTGCGGTGATGAACGGGATGCTCACGGTGTTTTTGTTTGCGAGGCTCTGGAGAAGGGTCGGAGTTCTCACTGACATAGAGTTTGCGGAACTGCGTTACGGAGGTGGTCCGGCGGCTTTCCTGCGCGGGTTCCGGGCGATCTACCTCGGGCTGATAGCCAACTGCATCATCATGGGGTGGGTGATCTGCGCCATGATAAGCATCGTGGGGCTTTCGCTCAATGTTAATAAGTGGACAGCGGTACTGATCTGCCTGGGGATCACCGTGGTCTATTCAGGGCTGTCAGGGTTATGGGGGGTTGTGGTAACGGACTTTTTCCAGTTTATCATCGCGATGACCGGGTCAGTGGCGCTCGCTCTTTACTCCCTGCGGGATGTAGGCTGGATAAGCGGGCTCAAGGCGAAGATGGTGGCTCAATACGGTGCGGAGCAGGCCGAGGCAGTGTTCCGCTTCACGCCGGACCTGGGAAGCGCGTGGATGCCTGTGCTGTTATTCCTGACTTACATCGGCGTGCAGTGGTGGGCTTCATGGTATCCGGGGGCGGAGCCGGGCGGAGGAGGATATATAGCCCAGCGGATGTTTTCGGCCAGGGACGAGCGGCACTCGCTCCTTGCAACGCTCTGGTTCGACATAGCGCATTATGCAATTCGGCCCTGGCCCTGGATCATTGTCGGCCTGGTCGCACTCGTGCTTTTGCCGGGACTGGAGCGGGCACAGGAAGGATATGTAATGCTCATGCTGAGGTGTCTGCCGCGAGGGCTACTCGGGATCATGCTCGCGGCATTCGCGGCCGCATTCATGTCCACCATCTCCACACACCTCAACTGGGGCTCGTCATATATCATCAATGATTTCTACCGCCGGTTCGTCAAGCGGGACGCGGTGGAGCGACATTATGTGCTGGTCTCAAGGCTTGTTACGCTGGGCCTGGTGGTCGTGGCAGGAGTTGTGGGATACCTCATGGAGTCAATAAAGAGCGGCTGGGAACTCCTGCTCACAATAGGTGCGGGAACAGGCATGGTCCTGATACTCAGATGGTACTGGTGGAGGATCAATGCCTGGAGCGAGATCAGCGCAATGATGGCCGCGCTGGCCGTATCTATGGGCTTGAGATTCTCTAACCTTGCGGAGAAATTCTTTCCCACCCAGCCAGCCTATGCCATTGAAATGATCATAACCGTCCTGATTACCACCGCGGTCTGGCTTATCGTGACCTTCCTCACCCGGCCGGAGAGCAATGAGGTCCTTGAAAATTTTTTCATCAAGGCAAGGCCCGCAGGCCCGGGCTGGAAGAGGTTCCGGGAGAGAATGTCTGACAAAGTAAAGGTAACTGATAACCTTGTCTGGAACTTCCTTGACTGGATAGCCGGGTGTGTCCTTATTTACATGACGCTCTTCGGAACAGGAAAGATAATTCTCGGACACTACCTCCATGGCGCAATCATGCTCGTCATCGCGGCAGGAGCAGGTGCGTTCCTCTACATAGACCTCTCAAGAAGAGGGTGGCAAAAAGTGGCGGACTGAAAAATCTATTTGTCTTGACTCAGGCCTCAAGCCTATAAAAATTCTGCACCATCTTTTTTTCTCCAAAAAATATTCTCAGCCCGCTTTCAACTC
>CAZOMR010000285.1:0-3756 GCA_964580655.1 uncultured bacterium | reverse complement strand
CGTGCGAGTCCACGGTCTACTGCGCGTTCGCCCACCAGGCCGCGGCGCTGTGCCATGATCGGAAACCTCAATATAGTGCGCTGGCGAAGAATCTGAAGGAGGCGATTAGAGGGCGGAGATGGCCGGACTAGCTGATGATATTCGCCGTGCCGGGGTGGTCGGAGCAGGAGGCGCGGGCTTTCCCGCTCATATCAAGGCATCCTCACAGGCAGAGATAGTGATCGCCAACGGCGCAGAATGCGAGCCACTCCTTCAGGTGGACAGACAGCTAATGGAGCGGTATCCGGGCGAAGTCCTTTCGGGTCTCCGGTCCATCATGCAGGAGGTCGGGGCCAAAAACGGGATCATCGCGCTGAAAAAAAAGTATGCAAACGCTATCGCGGTTCTCAGCGAGATGCTGAACGGAGATAAATCCATCAAGCTCAAGACCCTTGATGATGTTTACCCGGCAGGTGATGAACATCTCCTGGTCGCGAATGTTACAGGCCGTGCCGTGCCGGAGCACGGCATTCCCATAGATGTCGGCGTGGTGGTGCACAACATCCAGACCATCGTTCAGATACAGGATGCGGCACACGGCAAGCCTGTCACGGACAGGTTTGTTACAGTCTGTGGCGCAGTGGAAAGGCCCGGCACTTTCAGGGCTCCCATCGGCACACCCTTCTCCGATCTCATCCGGGCCGCAGGCGGAATCACAGAGCCCGCGCCCGCGCTGATCGCGGGGGGGCCCATGATGGGAACCTGCGTGGAAGAATTCTCAGACCCACTGCTCAAGACCATATCAGGCCTGATCGTGCTTTCCAAAGACCATCCCCTGATCGTGCGCAAGTCCATGCCCCTTGAAAAAATTCTCTGGATCAACCGAACTGTCTGCTGTCAGTGCTCCTACTGCACGCAGATGTGCCCCCGCTATCTGATAGGCCACGAGATACAGCCACACCTGATAATGCGCGCGAGCCAGCACGGGCCTTTGCCCGAACACCTGAAATTCGCACTCTCCTGCAGTGAATGCGGGGTCTGCACCTACTTCGCCTGTCCCATGGGAATCTCGCCAGGAATACTCATAAGCGCGCTGAAGCGAAAAATAAGTGCGCCAATGCCCAGGCCGGAGATAAAATCCCCCCGGCCACTCAAGGACATGGTCAGGGTTCCTTTACAAAGGCTGACACTGCGTCTCGGACTGGGCAAATATGACAAGCCTGCGCCGCTTTCAGAGGCCAGGTTGAAGCCTGCGCGGGTGGTGCTCAAGCTCAAACAGCATACGGGAGAGCCGTCAAAGCCGCTGGTGCGCGAGGGCGTGCGTGTAAAGGAGGGCGAGCTTTTGGCCGAGGTTCCGGAGGGCAAAACAGGGGCAATGCTTCACGCAAGCATTTCAGGCATTGTGGAGATGGTTTCGGACGAGGAGATCGTTATCCGGAGTGAATAGCAATATGACGGAAGAATTGACAGCCATCGGGATAGTTGAGCTTACAAGCATTGCGGCAGGCATTGAGGTTTCTGACCTGATGCTCAAGCGAGCCGAGGTAAGCCTTGTTCGCGCGCATCCGATCTGTCCGGGCAAGTATCTTGCCGTTGTCTCTGGCGAGGTTGGCTCGGTGCGGGATGCGGTTGCCACTGCCCGGGATGCCGCTGGCGCGCACCTGGTGGAGGATGAGGTGATCTCCCAGGTGGCCCCCGAGGTCTTCCCGGCATTGACCATGTCCACCGAGGTCTCCGAGATAAAGGCTCTTGGCGTGATAGAAACCTTTTCCGCGGCCAGCTGTCTCGTGGCCGCGGACGCGGCAGTCAAGGCCTCGCCGGTCAAGCTCATTGAAATCCGGCTGGGCATGGGCGTTGCGGGAAAATCCTTCCTGACCCTGACCGGCGATGTGGACCCGACGCGCGATGCGGTTGCGGCAGGGGTTGAGGCGATAGAGGAGACAGGCGGGCTTTTGAATGCTGTTGTAATTCCCGGTCCTCACGCGGACCTGCATGAAAGGCTTTATTGAGATGCAGAATTTAAGCAGTGAAGAACTGATCGAGCTTGTAACCCGCAAGGTGCTGGAGGAGTTGAGGAGAGACAGCGGCTCGGCAGTTCCGGAAAGTGCGATCGGGATTCCGGAGCCCGAGGGGTCTGGAGGAAAGAAGGCTCCGGCACCGGAGACGGTCATGGTTTCGGAAAAGAAGCGGTTGATAACCGAGAAGCTGGTGATAAAGCTCAAGCGCGCGGGCGAGAGCACGGTGCGGGTGAGGAACGAGGACATCCTTACTCCGCTTGCGAGGGATGCTATCCGGCGCTGGGGGATGAGGCTTGAGCGCGACTGAAGTCGCTCGCACAAAGGATGAGAACTCATGATGCTGGGTAAGGTCATAGGCAAGGTCTGGGACACGCGTCAGGATGAAAAGCTTAGAGGGATTTCTCTGAAGGTCATCCAGCCTGTGAACGAGAAGGGCGAACATCTGGCTAAAGGCATTGTGGCGGCTGACCGGGTTGGCGCAAGGCAGGGGGACCTGGTTTACTGGGTCAGCGGGCCTGAGGGGTCAGTGTATAGGCCGGACAGGCGTATTCCATGCGACTGCCTGATAGTAGGGATAGTGGACGAGGTTGGATCGTGATAGTGGGCAAGGTTATCGGGAATGTGGTAAGCACTGCCAAGGTGGATGAATATCTAGGCAGGAAACTGCTTCTTATCTCTCCGGAGACCGGGCCGGAAAAATTTTCCCCCAATACCCTTGTGGCCGTGGATACCGTGGATGCAGGCATAGGCGATGTGGTTCTGGTGACCCGGCAGGGCAGAGTCGCGATGGAAGTTCTGGGATCAAAAGAGCTTTTACCTGTGCGGTCCCTGGTGATAGGCGTGATTGACAGGATTTGCGGCCTGGAGTGGCCAGTAGAATAGCGAGGCAGGGAGGACTGCGATGGATAATATTTTTAAGGCCAGACGGGACATAATTCATGTTTGCAAGCGCATATATGATCGGGGCTATGTGGCCTCGAATGACGGGAATGTGAGCGTGCGTCTTTCCCAGAACCGCGTGCTGATCACTCCTACTGGAAGGAGCAAGGGTTTTCTGACCGAGAGCGACCTGATCGTCGTGGACCTGGAAGGGAGCAAGGTTTCGGGCAAGGCCATGCCCAGCTCCGAGTCCAAGATTCACACGGTGCTATACAAGGTGCGGCCTGATGTAAAAGGGATAGTGCATGCGCATCCGGTTACAGCTACCGGTTTCGCGGTTGCAGGGATTGCGCTTATGCACTGTGTGTTGCCGGAGGTAGTGCTCACGGTGGGACAGGTCCCGATAGCGGAATACGGCACGCCCTCAACAATGGAGCTCCCGGATGCCGTGATGAAGCTTATCAACGAGCACGATGCCTTTCTTCTCGAAAACCACGGGGCCCTGACCCTTGGCCCGGATGTGATCAGCGCGTATCACAAGATGGAGTCCGTGGAGCATTTTGCCCGGATATCCCTTGTAGCGCGGATGTTAGGGGGCGAGCGGGTGCTTTCCGAGACACGGGTAAAGCAGTTGATCGAACTTCGCAAGAACATGGGCATCACAGGCCGGAATCCTATTGAGGCGTTCGGGCCTGAGGTGTGTTCCGAAAGCCCTGCTGACGGAAAGCAGTGCACCCTGAGCGGGGTCTGCCAAACGACTGACGGCGACATGGAGCGCCTGACCGAGATGATCACAAAAAAGGTGATGACGGAGCTTAAGCCCTAGCTTAAGCCCTTGATAGAGGCTATAAAGGATTCTGCCAGAGCCCTGGGCAGGGCC
>CAZOMR010000284.1:0-3774 GCA_964580655.1 uncultured bacterium | reverse complement strand
CCTCACTGTAAAAAGCATTTGGAGTTGCAGGTACCATTAAACCGGATGAACCTTTAAATATCGGTTCAGAGTCGGATTTCAACATGAGAGCGGGCCTTGAGCCGCTCCAGCCACTGCTGGTATTTTTCGCTGACCTCTTTTTGATACAGGGTTTCGCGGATTTGATCCTTGGCCTCTTTAAAGGGAACTTCTTGTCCTTTTTTCCACTCATTGACCCGGAGCAGATGAATGGCATGGTCCAGTTGAAATGCCTGGCTTGTTTCTCCTTCATCAAGCGACTGGATTACCTCGGCGAACCCTGGTTTGAGTTCGCCTATCTTGAACCATCCCAGGTCTCCACCCTGCGATGATCTGCCGGAGATGGAGCATTCACGAGCGAGGTCCGCGAATTCCTCGCCAAGCATTATTCGGGCTCGTAGTTCGCTCATCATGGTTTGAATTCGGGCCTTTTGTGCTTCATCCGCCTGGTCTGGAAGCGCGATGCTCAAGTGGCTTAAATGAACCTGATCCGGCTGGATATACCGCTCCTGATATTGGCGGTAGTAGTTTCTCATCTCTTCGTCGCTGATCTCAACCTCGGAGCGAACCTCCTTGCCCAGAACCTGGATGGTTACCAGGTCTTGCCGCACTTTTTTACGGTATTGATCCATGGTGATGGCTTCCCTTTTAAGAAGCGCCTGGAACTGCTCGTCTGAAAGCCCCAGTTTCTGCTTCTGTCTCTCGATAGCCTTCTCTATCTGGAGCGCATCAACGCTGATGCCCTGTCGTTCCACATCCTGCTCGACCAGCAACTGCTCCACCATCTTCTCCAGGTATTCACCTTTGCTCATTATCTTGGGCTTGTTTTTTTCCGGCACAATCTGACCTTGCCCGATCATCTTGATGTAGTCATTCTGGTAAGCTTGATCGAGTTCATTGAGCGTGATCACCTGGTCCCCGACAACCGCGACTATTCGGTCCACTATTTCGGCCATGGACTGCCGCGGTAAGGCGACAGCCAGGGCGATGAGAGTCAATATAACTGCGCTTCGGTTAATGCTCATGGCATCCTCAAGGCCATTCGGGCCTTCTCAGAGAAGCTGGTAGTTGATCTGCATTCTCGCCCTTTCCCAGAGCATGTTTATCCAGTTCCGATATACCTTCTCGGTCTTTATCTCGCGGATTTGCCTCTCAATCCTCTTTGAGACCTGGTCAAGAGGCAGGATCATCGGGCCCCGTTTCTCTTCGAGTTTCAAGATGTGGAATCCGAAGGGTGATTCGATCACGCTGGAGACAGCGCCTGGTTTGAGGGAGAAGGCGGCTTTTTCCACCTCGCGGAGAAGCATTCCCCTGGATACCCATCCCAGGTCTCCGGATTTTTGTGCTTCTGGCGCGCATGAGTATTTTCGCGCCAGCTCCTGGAATTCTTGTCCATGAATTATCCTTTGCCGGATATTGACGGCCTTCTCTTTGTCCTTCAGGACGATCTGTCGAAGGCGCACCTCTTCCGCCCGGGTGAACTGCTCGGGATTCTCCCTGTAATAAGTCTCGATTCCCTCGTCCGAGACCGCCACCCTGTCCGAAATAGCCAGCCTGGTCATCTTCTCCACCAGGATTTTTTGGCGGAGATTTTCCCTCCATTCCTGATAGTCAATGTAGTTATCTATCAGGATTTTGGCAAAGCCGTTTTCTGAATAATCATCACGAATGGCGTTGATCCTGTTTGCAAGCTCGCCCTCGTTGACCTCTATGCCGATCCTTTTTGCCTCCATGATGATCAGCTTTTCTTCGATTAACTGGTTCAGGAATTTCAATTTAATATCCAATGGTGGTGGAACGGCATTATCCTCGGCAGACAAAGGCCAGTTTTTCTGGAAGTAGGAGTTGAATTCGGAAAGGCCGATCTCTTCGCCGTTGACCGATGCCAGGACAACCTCTGGCCTATCCCCTGGCGAGAGTGAACACGCTGTGATTCCTAAAAGGATAATCAGGCTCCGGCAGGCGGCCAGGGTGTGCGAAACCCGACTCCCGGATTTGAGAGGATTAATCATCTGTGGCTGAATTGGCGCCTTTTGAATTCTGTGGAACCTGGGCTTGCTCTTCTTTGTCGCCAAGAGATAAAAATTCCTCCATGTTTTCCTCGTAGTTTTCGATCCTGGCACGGGACTTGAGATCATTGACATATCCACGGAAGATTTCCTCGCTTTTTTCCTGGAAGAGCAAGGTCCCCAATTGCTGGTCAAACCCTCTAGGATCAAGATTCCCTGATTTTTCAGTCAACTGAAAGATATAATAGCCCTTTTTTCCACGGACCGGAGCGGTAAATTCTCCGGTATCCTTGAGCCCGGAAATGGCCTGCTCGGCATCGAAACCGAAGACCATCTGGGCCATCTTTTTATTGAAGTACCCGAGATCTCCGTCTAGATTCGCGTTTATATCTTCCGAATACTTTCTTGCCAGAGCCGTGAATTCCTCTCCATTCTTCAGGCGCCTGTGAATCCGGTTGATCTTGCGGCTGGCCTTCAGGTCAACCTCCGGGTCTGAGGAAGAGGGCACCTGGATAAGGATGTTTCTAGCCCGGATGAAATTCTCCTGATACATGCGATACAGGTCTGCGGGCTGAATAGAACGGGTGACAAGCTCTTCCACCAGGATATTCTGTTTCGCTTTCATCAGCTTCCGCTTTATCAGTGGGTCCTGATCCAGCTTCTGCCTCTGCGCCTCCTGGTATAGTAGTTCGGCCGCGACAAGGTTGTTGATCAGGGACTCGCGTCCTGACCGATCCATATACTTTTCTTTTTCTTCCTCCGGAAGGTTGAGCCAGGCACGGTCCGCATCCTCTTTAGTGATCACTGTTCCCTCCACCTTGATAAGCGGAGTTCCCTCAACCTCGGTATCGCGATCACACCCCGAAGACAGAGGAAGCATTAGTCCGGCACCCAGGATGATTATTCCTGTTTTAGTTAAGCCCCGAAAACACATACTGTCTCTTTCCTCCTTAACTTTATTCCGGAGCCGGGCTCTCGGTCTGGGCCTGGTCGCGTTTAGCCGCCGGCCGGCTCAGAAAAAGTGATTGGTAATGATCCTCGCAATAGCCTTTGGCAAACCGGGGTTTGCGACAGCCCTCGACCACGCAAGTCTTATAGCGCGTGTTCCCGTATTCCCCGTGTCTCCACTTCCGGTAATGTTTTCGGCAATATCCTTTGGCCTTGACTGGCTGGTTGCAGTTTTCTATCTTGCAGGTCTCGTTTTTCTTCATTGTCCTTGATCCCTCATTCTCCTTAAGCGATAGATAGCTATCATAATCGGAACAGGGTTTTTTTTCAAATCCCCTGACTCAAACCAGGGGCTTGAGCTGTTTTAAGGCGATAAAACGGCGGATGCGCTCGAGGCTCTCGGGGGCAAGTTCGACAAATTCCAGGGCCATACCCGGAGGGTCTCCCGATGTCCCTGCGCCGCCTTTATGGAGCACTCTGATCACACGCCCGGTTCCCTGGATAGGCTCCTGGTCCGCATCCAGCTTGATCTCGAAATATACAATACTACCCAACCTCCGTGGCTCATCGGTCCTTACATACATCCCGCCCTCGCTCAGATTGACAACGGATTTGTTCCATAAGAGCTGTATTCGCTCATGCTGTCGCTTCCCGCGATCCTTGCCGCTCTCGCTTTCCATGTGAACCCTTCTTTTAGAAAGTATACCAGAATTTTCGCCATGGCTCAAATCAGCCTGTGTCCCCTGGGTGTGCGACATAAATGGTGACTTTTTTAATTCTCGGCCGTAGGGGCTCTGCT
>CAZOMR010000283.1:0-3814 GCA_964580655.1 uncultured bacterium | reverse complement strand
CTCTCTCTCCCCAGACAACCTTGTTGGGAGCTCAAATTTTTGGGGAATGTCCAGCAAGATGCCAAGGTTGACAAGCATGCATTCAAGGGTGTAAACTATTACAAATAGAGGAATTATTGGAATGTGGCGAATTGCAGGATGGCTGGTTTTATTTCTTTTGATTTTCTCCACGGCTCACGCCAGCGAGGTTTTTTATTATGTGGATAAAAACGGTGTTTACCACTTCAGCACCCAGCGCAAGAGTTATCGTTACGACAAGATGCTGGTCTGGAGGGACGGCGATTACGAGGCACGCAAGGTGGTTCTCTCGGACGAGTATACCAGCATTATTGAGGCCGCTTGCAAGCATTACAAGGTTGAGCCAGCCTTGATCAAGGCCATGATCCGGGCAGAGTCCAACTATCAAAGATACGCTGTGTCCGGGGCCGGCGCACAGGGCCTGATGCAGCTTATGCCCGAGACAGCAAGGAGGTTCAGGCTTAACGACTCATTCAATCCCAGGGACAACATCTTTGCCGGGGTCTGCCTGATGAAGGCACTGCTCTTGAAGTACAAGGACAACCTGGAACTGGCCCTGGCCGCCTACAATGCAGGCGAGACAGCAGTGGAGAAATATAGCGGCGTGCCGCCTTACCCTGAGACCACGACTTACATCAAGCGTGTGCTCAACTACCGCAAGGAATACCGCGAAAAGGAGAAGCCAGACCTCCGAAAGAAATCAGATTCCGAAACAGCCAACTGATATAAAAGCCTCGGACAGGAGTTTTGATGACTGAAAGAGCCAGATCGGTCAGATTATGGAATATAGCAAACATCATCACCATGATCCGGATTTTCTGCATCCCCGCTATTATTGTTCTACTTCTGCTTATTGAACCCGAGCCGGGCTTCTCCTGGCTTAAGCCGGGCCTGATCCAGGCTACTGGATGGAACCAGCAATACTGCTTCATCGCGGCTTTTCTCTTTCTCTTCGCAAGCGCCACCGATTACCTGGACGGCTACCTCGCCCGAAAATACGACCTTGTCACGAACCTCGGAAAACTGCTTGATCCACTCGCGGACAAGCTCCTGGTTATGGCCGCGATGATTATGCTGGTTGAACTGGCCTGGCTTCCGGGCTGGATGGTCGTGGTCATAATCGGCAGAGAGCTGTTCATCACCGCGCTACGCGGAATCGCAACCACGGAGGGAATCGTAATAGCCGCAAGTCAACTCGGAAAATTCAAGACAGCCTTCCAGGTCATCGCGCTCTCCTTCGTCATCCTTCATTACAACCTTGATGTCGTATCCGGCACAACCCTTCATCCCTCTTCCGTGGGCATGATTCTCTTCATAATCGCATTCATCTTCACCGTCTGGTCCGGTCTCGACTACTTTCTCAAATTCTGGCCTCAACTGGTCAAAGAATAGCCAACCCCTTTTGCGGAACGGCATGAAAAGAAACCCCCGTCAAACCGCAGGCCTCATCAGCCTTTTCATAATACTTGTAGCCACAAAGCCATTTGCCAGCGAAGCACTTTTTGACCTCTCCAGATCAAAAAGCTTCTGGGATTTCCCGTTTCCATCAGATGCCTTCCACAGGCCCGGGCAGGGAGTTGACCTATCAGGTTATCCGGCAGGCGCGACACCTATATCAAGAAGGTTGATCTCTGATTACCTTGATCGGATGAAGGAATCATGCCTCGGCTTCGGGCTCAACTCCTCAGTTTATTTCCGGTTCTCAGGCCCCATACAGGGTCTGCCCGCCAGGATTGACCGGCCATCGGCTCTTGATCCGGTCTTTATCTTCAGCCTGGAGCAAGACCCTGCCTTCATCCCGCTCAAGCTCAGGTTCTATAAATTTTCCCTGGGAGATCCGGCCTTGGCATCAAACCTCCTTGTGCTCCTGCCCCAGCCCGGGGCGGCCTTTCAAAGCCACACCACATACGCCGCAGTGGTAAGAAAAAGCTTGAAGGACGAGGATGGGCAGACCATTAACAGGCCCGGGGAATTTGATGCCTGGATCAAGGGCGAGGATTCCCCGCTATCTTCACTCCTTGATCCTGCGCCCTTCCTTGCGTGCCTGGCTCGCATCGGTCTGAATCCAGACGATGTCATTGTCGCAACCGTGTTCACTACAATGGACCTGACCGGGGCATATGACCTCATCAAGGCCGACCTTTATCATCGCCTTGAGCAGGCCCCCTATGACCAGGTGATACAATTTCACGAGGTCAAGCGCCTCTTAGTGCATCAGGGCAAAACACCGAGCGGCCGGCGCGCAAAAGTCTACACCGCAGAATATGCCGACGGCGAAAAAGAGGATACCTACTTCTCAGGAGTTAGAGCCAGGGAAGACATCATTGACTTTTCGCAGAGAGATTTCCCGCATCGCGTGTTTGAGCTTTACATATACACGCCCAACTATCAGGGCCGGCTTTCGGACCGGCCTTACGGCTTGAAGATGCCCTGGAGGGACGGCCGCTTGAGGACAGGCCGGATCATATTTAAGGAATCCGGAGATGGCCGGCTATCTCTTGAGGCTGAGCCTGAGCCGATCCGGTTTACGCTTCTTGTTCCCCGCAATGAGGCTGGCAAGATGAAAACCAACTGCCCGGTCATTATCTGGGATCACGGCACAGGCGGCTCAGCCTATTCTCCTATCCGGCGGCTGAGTCCTGAGGACAACATGCGAAGACCCTTGGAGGTCTATGCCAGATACGGCGTGGCGGTTGTAGGGATTGACGGGCCTCTTCATGGAAAGCGCTATGAGATGAAGGATGAAGGATACAAGCTCGCATGGAACTACTTCAATATGCTTAACATCTACGCGTTCCAGGGAAACCTCATGCAGGCCGGTGTGGACTCCGCGGCTGTATACCACTTTGTCCGGCACCACCTTAATGACTTTCTCGCAAGAGAAGATGTGCTTGGCCGAGAAGACATCCTTGACCCGGAACTGGCGATCAAGGGCGGGCACTCTCTCGGGGGCATTGTGTCGCACATGGGACTTTACATGGCCGACTATGATGCCGCTCTGCTCTCAGGGGACGGAGAAAAGTGGCCCCTCAGCCTCCTGGATACCGCAAACCGACGGCAATACCAGATGCTTGCAGGGATGCTCATCGGGTCCCCGCCATGGGCATATAAGCGGCTTGATGAGTTTCATCCCCTGGTCAATCTTCTGCTTACCCTGCTGGAGCCCGCGAACCCGGTAAATTACTGCTATCACACTGATACACCTGTCACATTCTTTGCCGGCAAGGGTGATACCCATGTCTCAAACGCAAGCACATACGCGCTTGACAGGGCCTGTCCGAACTCCCGCGTGATCATGTTCGAGCCTTCAGGCGATTATGACTCGCATTACTGCACCTGGCGCGAGGATGCGGCAGTCAAGGAGTTTGATAAATTCTTCGCAGAGTTATTTGAAGACAATCCTCGATAAAAGTAGAAGGAGAGGGAAAAGGAAGAAAAGAGCAGGAAATGATCTTCAAAGAAAAAAAATGGTTGATCGTTCTGATTTTTGCTTCCTCATTCTGGATCGGATGTAAAGAGGGTCCGAAAGAGTTTTTAAAAACCGCAGAAAAAGAGCTAACCCTTGCAAAGCAGGCTGAGGGAGTAAGTTATCCTGAGGCTCTTGATCATTACCAAGAGGCTCTGGAGCAGATTGAAAAAATACTTGATGAGTATCCATCTTCACGTCTTTCCAACAAAATTTCCCCTGGCAAAAAACTCATTGGCCCATATACATATCCGAAACTAAAGGATGAAGTATTACCCAGGGTAAAGATGAGAGCAAAAGCAGAGACAGATTTATTGTCCTTTGCTCTGC
>CAZOMR010000282.1:0-3873 GCA_964580655.1 uncultured bacterium | reverse complement strand
GCGGAGCCAACGCCATCATCGCCCTGCGCTGTCTCCACCTCTCCGGCCGGATGGAAGAGTTCTGGGAACAACGAGCATCCTGAAAACCCACCATTATGTCGCAGACCCTCAGCAGAACTCCGGGCCTGTCAGCCTTTACAGCCATGCCTTGTATGTGCTAAATTTATTACATGGGTCTCAAGGTGTTGAAAACGTTTTTCCTGAAGGGTATGCTCGCTCTTTGCCTGATAATGGGATTCAATTCCCCGGGCTGTGAAGCGATCAAGGGCTCTGACGACAGGGCTGAATTAACCCGCAACCTGGCTCCGGGCGAGGGGCTTGATCCTGGGGCCAGGGCAACCTTTTTCTTCTCTCTGGCACAGCTTGAACTCCTTCAAGGCGAGATAGCCCAGGCCAGGCAGTACATGGAGGAGACTCTGAGGACTGATCCGAATTCCTCTTTCCTTCATATCAAGTATGCCGAGATTCTGATTAATGAGGGAAATGTCAAGGATGCCGTGAAGGTAGCGGGGAAGGCCATAGAGCTCGATCCCGAAAACATCGCGGCATATAACTTTCTTGCGGATATATACATCTATCTTCACCATCCGGATAAGGCTGAGCAGGTTCTGCTCTCTGCATTGAAGATAGCCCCGGAAGATATGAGAACCACCATGAAGCTCTCCGAGGCCTACTTTGCACAGGGTTTTCACGGGCCTTGTGTGGTTACGCTGAGGGAGTATCTGAAAAGGCATCCGGATTCTTTTGAAGTGAGCTACCGGCTGGCGCAGACCCTGACCAGGCTTCAGCGCTGGGCCGATGCCGAGAAGGAGTATCGCCGCATCCTGGACTCACGCCCCGGGCTTTATCCCGTGCTCTCGGAACTGGCCAAGCTATACCTCTTGAGCCAACAGCAGGACAAGGCCATCTCTACCTATAAGCTTATCCTCGGATACTACCCGGAGGATGTGAATACCCGGTCGGTTCTGGCCAACATCCTTTTGGAGGAAAAGAAAAACGAGGAAGCCATTCAAGTTCTATCATCGGGAAAGCGCGTAAGCCCGGACTATCCGGATTGGTGGTTGCTGTCCGGTTATGTATACCTTCAGGAAGACAAGCTGAATGAGGCTGAGAGGGAATACCATGAGCTCCTTGAGCTCAAGCCCGGTAACGGTGATGCGATCTTCTACCTGGGCCTTGTGGCTCAGCTTTCCGGCCGCAAGCACGAGGCGGTATCCTGGTTTAAGCAGGTTCCCGATAATGCGGGCGGTTACATGGAGTCAGTGCACCGGCTTGCCTGGCTTTATGTGGACGATAAAAAGCTTGAGGATGCCAGGCGCCTGCTTGAGCTTGCGATTGAGGTGCGGACCAATGTGCCATTGCTTTATATGGACCTGGCCGCTGTATACCAGCAGGATGAGCAGTGGGATAAGGCTATGGCCGCGCTTGAGCAAGGCCTGAATTACAACCCGGACAACGAAGACCTGCTTTATCAGAAGGGCGTGATCTATGAGCTCTCGGGTGACCGGGAGCAAAGCCTGGATTATATGGAGAAGCTTCTTGAAAAGGATTCAAACAACGCAAAGGTGCTCAACTTCATCGGCTACACATGGGTGGATGAAGGGATCAACATGGAGGATGCCGAGAATTATATTCGCAGGGCTCTGGAGCAGGAGCCGGAATCAGGGTTTATCATAGACAGCATGGGCTGGCTATATTTCAAACGCGGCGATTATCAGGAGGCCCTGAACTGGCTTAACAGGGCCGAGGAAAAAATGCCGGAAGACCCGGAGATAACAAACCACCTGGGAGACACCTACCGGGAATTGAAGGATTACCAGAAGGCCCTGGAATACTATCGCAAGGCGCTCCAGTTCAATCCTCCTGGAAGGATCGAGAAAGAGATACGGGCAAAGATAGAGGAACTGGAATGAAGCGGCCCCTCGCAGGAATTCTCGCTATCATTGCACTCTCGCTCACCATCTCATGCAAACAGAGAACAGAGGATCCCTCTCCCCCGGCAGAGCCTGAGACATGCGAGACCTTTGAGACATACGGCGGGGTCAATTCAGTTCCCGCACATCCAGGAGAGATGCCCTCGGACGGAGACTGGCTGATATATCGGCTGGGAGCAGAGCCGCCAACGCTCAACCCGATAATCCTCGTAGACCTCTATGGACAGATGATAACAGGCTTCATGATGGACGGCCTTATCAAGATGGACATCAAGACACAGGAATTCAAGCCCGCGCTTGCCGAACGCTGGGAGATATCGGAAGACAAGCTGTCCTTCACCTTCTACCTGCGCAAGGATGTGAAATGGCATGACGGGGCCCCATTTACCGCGGATGATGTGGTCTATTCCTTTGAGAGAATCATGGACCCCAAGGTGGATGCGGCTGTGGCCCGGAGCTTTTACGCCCAGGTGAAAAAGGTGGAAAAGCTCGATGACTACACGGTGCGCTTTATATGGAAGAAGCCTTACTTCAAGGCCCTGGAGTTCTCGGCGGGCATGAGCGTGGTGCCGAGGCACATACTTGATGACGGCACTGAATTCAACCGGCATCCTTTTGCCCGAAATCCTGTTTTCACCGGGTCTTACCGGTTCGTGGAATGGAAGACAGGGCAGGAGATCGTAATAGAGCGCAACCCTTCCTACTGGGGGCAAAAACCACATATCCGGAGGATAGTCTTCCGGATAATCACGAATGACGATGCCGCACTCCTTGCTTTCAAGGAAGGCAGGGTTGATTTCCTCGATCGCCTGAATCCAATCCAGTGGGTGAAGCAGACCAACTCCCGGTCTTTCCTTGCGAAAGCGCACAAGCTCTACTACGACTATCCGCAGTATCGGTATATAGGCTGGAATCTTCGTCGTCCGCTTTTTGCCGAGGTGCGCGTGCGCCGGGCAATGACCATGATGCTCAACCGCGAGGCCATCCTCAAGAACATCATGTACTGCCTGGGAAAAATAGTGAGCGGCAATTCATACATCAATACCCCATACTATGACCAGAGCATAGAGCCATGGCCCTATGACCCGGAACAGGCCGAGAAAATTCTTGACCAGGCCGGCTGGAGCGATCATGACGGAGACGGTCTTCGGGACAAGGATGGTAAGCCCTTCCGGTTCGAGTTCGCCTTTACAGCCGAGGTGCCCTTCTGGGAGAGACTCGCAACCATATATAAAGAGGACCTTGAGAAGATCGGCGTGGACATGGTCATACGAAGGTTCGAGTGGGCAGTGTTCCTGCAGAATGTGCAGGAATGGCAATTCGATGCATGCGGCATGGGGTGGGCGCTCGGCACTGATCCTGACTTCTTCCAGCTATGGCATTCATCCCAGGCGGATATAAAAGGCAGTTCAAACCATGTCGGGTTCAAGAACAATGAAATGGACAGGCTGATAGAACTCAACCGCCGTGAGTTCAAAAAACAAAAGCGCATCCAATACGCACACCAGGTTCACCGCATCCTTCATGAGCAACAGCCATATACATTTCTATTCAATGCAAAAAGGCTCACCGTGATTGATAAAAGATTCCACAACATCATCCCCTATGCGATCCGACCCATATTCGAATTCGATGAATGGTATATTCCCCAAGACCTTCAGAAATACACAACTCCCGCCCCGATGCCATGATATAAAAACACCGCGGATCCTCCAGACCCGTAGGGTCCTACAGATGCGGAGCAGACGCAAAGAACGCAAAGAAAAAAAATATCTATCCGCAGATTACGCAGATTGAAAGATTTTTTCACCACAGAGACACAGAGAACACAGAGAATTATTTAAAAGTAGCCAGTATCTAGTAGCCAGGAAAATAAATGTGCAAGTTGAGCGTATGCGAAACCTGGAGGGCGGCTTCAGCCGCGATTACTTTGAACTAT
>CAZOMR010000281.1:0-3880 GCA_964580655.1 uncultured bacterium | reverse complement strand
AGGGCTGTCATTCATGCCTGCCAAAACCTTGGCGCAGGCAGGTCTCCCCGGGGGGACAAAGAACTGATTTCAAGAGGTTGGCGGCAGGGGCGACCCAGGCGGGCTGTAGGCCGACTGGTCTCCCTTACAATGGGCAAAACCCGCTATTATGCCGCAGGCCCCTCAAGAAGAAACACTTGACAAGCAAAAGCGGGTATGTATAATTAGTAATGTTGGAGCTGTTGAAAAAGTATCTACCCTCCCCCTGGATGTGGGAGGGTAAGGGTGGGGGTGAATAATTGCAACCAGGAATCTCCAATAAAATCACCCTCTCCTCAATCCTCTCCCCTCAAGGGAGAGAATGTTTATGGAAAATATCTTTCTTAAAGAAGGGTTTTTCAACAGCCCCATGTTGGCTTGTTTTCTTTGGTATGAATTCTGAAGAAAGCATTCAGGTTGAAGCAGGAGTAGCTCAGTTGGTAGAGCTCCACGTTGCCAACGTGGTTGTCGCGGGTTCAAGCCCCGTCTCCTGCTCCATTTTCAGGCGGCATAGCCAAGAGGTAAGGCGGAGGTCTGCAAAACCTCTATTCACCGGTTCGACTCCGGTTGCCGCCTCCAGAACCATCGCAACAAAAGTCGCTTACACAAATATCTACAGCTAAAGGAATATTATTCCTTTTCTTTTTCCTTCTGGATTGCCTTTATGCTTCCATAGGTTTGTAGCAGTTCATTAATGTCCATGACATTGATGGTTCCGCCTGCACCTCCTGGGAGAACTATTATTTTCTTGCCTTGAATTGCCTTTGCCAGCTCGCGCCTGACCTGCATTTCTCCCCCGGGGACCGATAGTGCAGAGGTTATGGCGGCCAGCCCCTCTGCTTCCTTTGTCAATTTCTCCCCGATAGCCTCTGCGCGGCTTTCTCTTGCATTGTATGCGGCCTCGGCTTCCTGTTCTGCCCGGAGCTTTCGGCCCTGTGCCAGAGCAATCATTGCATCCGCCTCGCCGCGCGCCTTGTTTTTCTTGGCAAGTTTTTCCTGCTCCGCGGCATCCTGAAGCCTCTCATACTCCTGTCGTTTCTGCTCTGCGAGCGCCTTTTCCCGCAGGATGTTTTCATACTCGCGGCTGAAGCGGAACTCCGGGACATTCAGGCTGACGATCATTATCCCGAAGGGATTCAGCCTCCGGTTCAAGGCATCCCTGGCCTTCTCGATCTTTGCCTCTCGCTTGAGCGCCTGATAGAATTCCCCTGTCTTGAGCTCCCCGAGCACCTGGCGCACAAAGCCGCGGACCTCCGGGCCGACTATACCCACCACGCTATCCATTCTCGGACCTATCTTCTGCACGAGCAATGGTGCGTTTTCCTCGATCACCTGGTAACCAACAGTCACATCCACCCATACATCATTCCCGTCCGCTGTCTTGAGCCGGATATTCTGTTTCCCCTCCTCGCGGCGATGCGGCGCCACCTTGACCTGCTCCAGCATCCTGGCCTGGTCCTCCACCTGTTTCAGTTCCAGCTCGTAGCCACCCGGGGGCGCTTGCGCGGATTCCTTCATCTCCTTCGCGGCATCCGATCCCCATTCGGTTTCTATCGGCTCCCTTGACTCCTCGATCATCTCCAGCTTCTGCTGGGTCTTGGGAAGCCAGTAAAATGAATGAACCCCGGGAATATAAAGATATGTCCCGGTGGCCTTTGCATCCTCTTCAACCCCTCCATAGAGGTTATTCACGCGCACGCCTACCTCGTCGCTCGCAACCTGCACACAGCCTGTAACCACAAGAACAAGGCAAAACATCAAGCAGACAATTTGAACCCTGCATGTCTGGATTTGTCTCTTCATGGATTCCTCCGTTTTCTTCAAAAACGCGATCAAGGTCTTGCCTTGAACATCTTCATCAACTGGTCAGCATCCAGTGGATTGACGCCTCCCGGGCCTGATGATGGAATCATGATGAATTCCAGGCCTTCAAGCACCTTGGCATACTCCAGGCCGATATAAATACTTCCTCCTTTTCCCGCAAGCGCCTGATTGATCAGCCTTCTGCCCTCGGCCTCAGCCTGCGAGATCAGGAGGTCTCCCTGTGCCGCCTTGATCGTGAGTATCCTGTCTGCCTCTGCATCTATCTCCCTTGCGCGTGCAGTTCCCCTTGCCCGCTCGGCCTCTGCATCTCGATTGCCTTCTGCTATGATCTTCTTCCATGTGGCCTCCGCATCCGCGGCCCTTGCGAGAACCTCCTGTACCTGGCGGAGTTGATCCGCGAGCACCTTCCTGAGAATGGCCTGCTCGTATTGTTCCGGGAACTCGAAATCCCGGAGCGCCACATCCACGACATCTATTCCCCGCGGGTTGAAGAATTTATTCATAGCGGCCCTGGCATGTTCGGTTTTCTCCGCTCTCAGTTCGCTTTCATAGAAATCCTGGGCTTGCAGTATTTCGCTCATCTTGTTCTGCAGGATACCGGGGCATGTCACCTTGATGCCCAGCTCTTTTATCTCCTGGTTATTGCGGTAGTTTTTCCGGACCAGGTTCACCTTTTCCTCGATGACATGATAGATGATGGTGGCATCCAGTCTCACCCTGTACCCGTCAGATGTCCGGATTTCGATCAGGGGATAGTCGGGTGAGCGGATACCGCCTTCCTTGCTCGTGATCTCGAATTTCTGCAGGGTCTTGTCATATCTCACGAATTCATGGAACCATGGTATAACCGGGTGCCAGCCCGGTTTCAAGACTCTCGCGGTCTCCGGGCCTTCGGCCCATATTCCCAGTCCTTCCTTGACGATCCGCAGGCCCACTTCGTCTGCGTCCACCTTGCGAAGAGAAGCGATCAACGCGGCTGATATGACAAGGATCAGAATCAGGGCCATCACCCATCGCAGGCATCCGGGGCCCTTGGGTATCTCGCCTTCCAGTGCCGCGCTAGTTTCCTCTTCGGATTTCCGGGACTTGTCCTTGTCCGCCATATCTATATTCCCCCTTTATCCGGGTTTGAAGGATTTAAGTAATTATTCCTTATTCGCTCCCGCCTTCTTTCTTTTGCATCAACTTGAGGAACGGCGTGAACAGGTCAATGGGCACGGGGAAAATGGTTGTTGAGTTCTTTTCCGAGGCCACCTCAGTCAGGGTCTGCAGGAACCTGAGCTGTAAAGCTATGGGGCTCTCTGAAATTTTCCTGGCGGCATCAGTGAGCTTCTCTGCGGCCTGAGATTCTCCCTCGGCGTGGATGACCTTTGCCCTGCGCTCTCTCTCGGCCTCGGCCTGCTTGGCCATGGCCCTCTGCATCTCCACTGGCAGGTCTACGTGCTTGATCTCCACATTGGACACCTTGACTCCCCACGGGTCGGTCTGCGCGTCCAGGATTTCCTGTAGATGGTGGTTTATCTGCTCCCGCTCGACCAGGAGCTCGTCAAGAAGCGCCTGTCCGAGAACCGAGCGGAGTGTTGTCTGAGCCAGTTGGCTTGTGGCATAGAGGTAGTTCTCCACCTGGATGATCGCCTTGAGCGGGTCCATCACGCGGAAATAAACTACCGCGTTCACCTTCAGGGTAACATTGTCCTTTGTGATCACATCCTGGGGCGGCACATCCATGACCACGGTGCGCAGGCTCACCCTCTGCATCCGGTCAATAACCGGTATCAGGAGGATGAGTCCCGGGCCCTTGGGTCTGCCGAGAGCCCTTCCCAGTCGGAATATAACCCCTCGTTCATACTCATTCAGAATCCGGACCATCATTGCAAGAAGCATGACGACCAGGATAATAATGACGATAAAAAATGCTCCGACGCTTCCCATAATTTTTCCTCCTTTTTTGGTTCCCTGGTTTATGCCTTTCTAACCCGGCAAGCGAGGTTGTCCACCGAGACAACTCTGACCTCTTCATCCTTCTTTATCTCATCCT
>CAZOMR010000280.1:0-3904 GCA_964580655.1 uncultured bacterium | reverse complement strand
GCCCCTACGGCCGAGAATGAAAAAAGTCACCATTTATGTCGCACACCCGGTCCAAAGTGCTGATCGGGTCTATGCGCGCCCTTTTTACCACCGGTCTCGGAGCCTCATCAGGGATAACCCTTTCGGCCGGGGAATTTGATGTAAAAAATTCATTCTAATGTTTAAACAGAAAATGCTAAAAAAGGTGCATTTTTTCCTTTACAAGCTAAATGGGGTGTGCTAAATTGTCCTAAAATTTAATTGGAGGAATTGGATGGAGCAAGAAACCGGGCAAGGGTTTCGAGCTTAAATAAAGGGACAAGCTTAGGCTTGGGAAAAATCTGGCAAACAAAGAAAGGAGAGAGACATGACCAAAGGAGATCTAATTGATGCAATTGCGGCAAAATCTGGTTTGACCAAGCGGGCGGCCGCGGATGCTCTTGAGCTGGCGCTGGAAAACATCAAGAAGGGGATCAAGAAAGAGGGGCGGATGTCGCTACCGGATTTCGGAACCTTCACGGTTAAAAAGCGCAAAGCCCGGATGGGCCGCAATCCACAGACCGGCAAGTCCATCCAGATCAAGGCAAGCAAGACCGTCGGGTTCAAGCCCGCACCTACTTTCAAGAAATCTCTCTGAAAGCAGGGTTGAAAAGGATATTGTCCAACGGATCCGTGGGAAAAGAAAAGCCCCTATCAGGGGCTTTTCTTTTCCCCTGCATTCAGGAGTCCCGCGGCCTTCAACCCGACAAACCACCTATGAGAACATCCCCCTGCGCAATCCCTTGTGTTTTTTTTCTTTAAAAAATCTTGACAACTAATTTCTAACCGGATATAAAGAATAGCAGGCATATTTTGCCTGGATATTCCTAGATTGACGGTCAGTAAAAAAGGAGGCATGAACAATGGGTATGAACAGGGCTTGTATTGGCAAGACTTATCCTGAAAACGAACTTGAGATTACCGCGAAGGACAGCGTGTTTTATGCCAGCGCTTACAATGACGACAATCCGTGGTTTCTCCATGAGAACCGTCCCGGGGGCATTGTCTGTCCACCCATGTTTGGCGTGGTGTATGGTGGGATGAGCGTGGCTGCTCCCTTGTTTGACAAGGAGCTGGAGATGAATGTCGCGGTGATGGTCCACGGCGAGCAGGAGATGACCTGGTATGACATAGTGAAGCCGGGAGACAAGATCAAGAGCCGGGCCAAAATCGCGGACATCGTTGACATTGGCAAACACGAGATATGCTACATCACGGTCGAGTGCACAAACCAGGCTGGCAAAAAGGTGCTTGACTCCACTTATGGCTTTCTCGTGCGCGGGGGAGGCTCCGGGGGCAAGGCCCCTGCCCGGCCAGAGCATACGCGTAAAGAAGAGCTCTTCAAGGCTGAGATGGATGTGACCGCGGATCAGACCTATCGTTACGCTTTTGCGAGCGGGGACCACAATCCCATCCATGTTAATCCGGACTTTGCCACAAAGGTGGGCCTGCCGGGTATCATTCTTCAAGGGCTTTGCAGTATGGCCTTTACATCCAAGGCAATCTTAGACAACTACCTTGAGGGAGACCCGACTCGGCTGAAAAAGCTTAGCGTGCGTTTCTCCGCTCCGGTGCTTCCCAAAGATCACCTTGTTACAACCTGCTGGATGAGCGAGAAAGGCGCTGATAAAACAACGCTCTGCTTCGAGACCGCGAAGCAGGATGGAAGTCTTGTTATCAAGAACGGTGTTGCTGAGGTCGTTTAACGCTTCGATAAAGTAGGCCTTGCGCGCCTTGTTTCCGGATGTAGTCGGAAACGAAGGAGGGGAAAATTATGTCAGTAGTACCGGGAAGTGGAATCGGTTTTGCTGTAATTGAGATTGTTCTCGGTGTCTTGCTTGTAGCCATTTTCTTCTGGAACACCTGGTATAAGATCAAGCTGATCCGCCAGGGCCAGCCGGAATGGGAGAAACGCTGGGACAAGCCGATTCAGAGGATCATCGTCTTTATCGTGAATGTGCTCGGTCAGAAAAAGAAACTACGAGACTGGTATGCCGGGCCAATGCATGTAGCCATATTCTGGGGCTTCATGATACTTTTTCTCTCAATAGCCAACTTCCTGTGGGAAGGACTGGGGATAGGCTTTGATGAGCGCTTCTTCGAGGTCACCAGGCTTGATTTCTTCGCTCGGTTCGTCAATGAAAACGGGATGCCCTTTACCTACGGCTACACCTGGTATCATGTTCTGATGAATATATTCATCCTGCTGGTGCTCATCGCCATGGGCATGGCCTTTTTCCGGAGACTGGTGCTCCGGCCAGAGCGACTGGAGCTTACCGGGGAAGCACTCCTGATCCTTGTCCTCATTACCCTGGTTATGTTGACAGACATGATGCTTGAAGGGTCCAAGATAGTGGGCGGAGCTTATGCCCCGGGGGCCTTCATGGGCCAGGTCGCCGCGGCTGGCTGGAAGGCTGTGGGCGTGACCGATAAAAACTGGGAGACAGCCTGGGCAGTGAGCTGGTGGCTACACTTCGCCATCCTTTTCATGTTCCTTAATTACCTGCCCATCTCCAAGCACATGCATATCATGCTTGCGCCATTCAACACCTTCTTCAAATCCCAGGAGCCCAACGGCGCAATCCCGCCCATACCGGACCTGGAGGAGCGGGAGAGCTGGGGCGCTCATACTCTCCCCGAGTTGACCTGGAAGAACCTGATGGACGGGCTCACCTGCCAGGAGTGCGGCCGGTGCCAGGACAAGTGCCCGGCTTACAACACGCAAAAGCCGCTCTCTCCCAAGAAGCTTTTTCTGGATATAAAACACACGCTTGTAAAGGAGGGCCTAAAGCCTGCGGATGCGGAGCGGGAGCCTCTCATCTCGGAAGAACTTCAGAGCCTTGACCAGATATGGGCCTGCACGACCTGCTATTCCTGCGTGACCGAGTGTCCGGTATCGAACGAGCACATCCCGATCATCATCGCGTTCCGCCGTTACCTGACCCTGATGGAGGGGAATCTTCCGGCCGAGGCCCAGCTCACGCTTCAGAATCTTGAGAAGAACTCCAATCCCTGGGGAGTGGGCTTTGACCAGCGCATGGCCTGGGCAGAGAGCCTGGATGTAACCACATTCGCTGATAACCCCGGTGTGGAATACTGCTACTTTGTCGGGTGTGCCGGCGCGTTTGACGACCGCTACAAAAAGGTTGCAGAGAACATGGTCAAGATACTCCGGGCCGCTAACATCAGCTTTTCCATCCTGGGCGTGGAGGAAGGCTGTTGCGGCGATAGCGCGCGCAGACTCGGGAACGAATACCTCTTCAAGATGATGGCGGACCAGAACATCGAGACCATGAAGAACTACAAGATCAAGAAGATCATCACCACTTGCCCGCACGGCTATAACTGCCTCAAGAACGAGTATCCACAATTCGGAGGCGAGTATGAGGTTATACATCACACCCAGTTGATCCTTGATCTGATCAAGTCCGGAAGGATCAAGCTTACAAACCCGGTTGACGGCGGACTGCTCACATACCACGACTCATGCTACCTCGGCCGGCACAATGACATCTACGACGAGCCGCGCGAGATACTGAAAGCCATCCCCGGCATCAAGTACAAGGAGATGAAACGGCGCTACTCCCGGGCATTCTGCTGTGGGGCAGGAGGAGGCCGGATGTGGCTTGAGGAGAACATTGGAGAACGGATCAATGTCAACCGCTCTAAGGAGGCCATTGAAATCGGAGCTCAGCAGATAGCGGTTGCATGTCCCTTCTGCATGAGCATGTTCGAGGACGGCGTGAAGCTTTTAGAAAAAGAAGACTTCCCGGTTCTGGACATAACCGAGCTGGTAGCCAAGTCGGCAGGACTGTAATTAGTGTAATTAGTAGAGCCTCTTGCAAAAAGATTTCATTCTATATGAATCTTAGGGCCAATTGATCGG
>CAZOMR010000279.1:0-3921 GCA_964580655.1 uncultured bacterium | reverse complement strand
TATACCCCTGGATCAAGTGGTCCAGATCCTTCGGGACTTTCAACACGGTTCACCACAATGTATGTTTCAACAGGGTATAATGCGCCTGCGCTGGGCGCGGTGCGGAGGATGTAATCCGAGGCCCTTTGGGTCACACCCTGGGTTGCCCAGACAAGCCGGGACAGGTTCTTAAAGGAAAGCGACTTTGCCTTATAGTCCCGCCGGGACCTTCGGCTTGCAAGGGCCTGCCAGAGGCTGACGCCTGCCTCCGGGTCCGGTGAAGACAGGCGGACACGGGCTTCAGCGTCAGGATAGTTCTTGAAAGGCTCCGGCATCTTAGACCAGTCCAGACCGGCGGCCCCCATGCTGTCCCGATGATACCTTGTGGCCTCGTGATACCTGTCCCCTATTCCGTCCTTGCTCATTTCAAGAATCCCCCTGGTTTAAAGTCCAAGTTCCCGGCTGATCCCCTTCATTGCCCTGATGGATAGATCGAGAAATTCCTCCAGGTCAATCCCCAGTTTCTCGCATGCCCTGATTCTGTCCCTGTCCGCACCGGCCGCAAAGCGCTTCTCCTTGAAGCGCTTCATGGCAAAAGCCGCGTCAATCGGCGCAAGCTTCTTCTCCGGATGAATCAGCGCACATGCCACGATCAGCCCGGTAACCGGGTCCGCGCAATAAGCCGCGATGTTCATGGTTTTATCAAGAGGCGCCTTCTCGGCATGGGCCTTTACCGCCTCTATAATATCCTCATCCACTCCCAACTCCCGGAGCACTGCTTCGGCCACCAGTGTGTGCCGCTCAGGGTCGTCCTTTGTCTCCTCATAGTCAAGATCATGGAGCATTCCGCAAAGCTCCCAGCCGGCTTCATTCTCGCTCAGGCGCCGTGCCAGATGCTTCATCACAGCGGCCACGGCAAGGATGTGTTTGCGCAGGTTTTTGTTCTTGACACGCGACCAGACAAGGTCCCTTGCTTCCTCAATATTCATGGCGACCTCCTTTTTATCATCTATAAGAGAAATCAGGGGTTCTGTCAATTGAGATCATGAGTGCATAGTTCACAGTTCACGGTTCAAAGTTCATCGGAAATAAATTTCCTCGCACAAGCTGAGATGGCAGGAGGGCATGGGATTATTGGAGCAGAGAGCGGAAGAATTTAAGGATGAACTCCGGGTGGTCTCTCAGGGTGTTCTTGTATTTGCGGCTGAATTTTAGCGGGTGTTTAAGCGGGAAAGCCAGGTTGAGCCTCCAGAATTCCCGGCGCTCGAGTTTGAGAACTTCTTCGGAGCTCATGTCAGAGGTGCGAACGGACGGGGCGAAGTAATTGTTTGCGGACTCGTATTCAAATCCTGGAAGGATAAGCCCTTCCTCTTCAGCCTTTTTTGCAAGAGGGGTTCCGGGCAGTGGCGTATACAGAAAGAGGTAATAGCGGTCGAGTTCGAGGGATCGGGCGAATTTAACGGTGTTCATTATCTGGGAGCGGCTTTCACCGGGGAATCCGATGATGAAGTATCCGGAGGTTTCAATGCCGTGAGCCTTTATGCGTTTTGCGGCCTCACTAGCCCCTTCGAGTTTAAGCGGCTTTTTTATCAAGTTGTGGAGCACATTCTCGTCCCCGCTCTCTATCGCAAGAGTTATTTCGTAACATCCGCTCTCCTTCATGAGCGCGAGCATCTCGTCATCAAGCGTCCATATTGAGATGCCGTTCGGTGTGTTCCAATAAAAGTCGAGCCCTCGTCCTACCATTCCCCTGAAGATGTCCTTGGCCCTTTTCGTGTCATGGGTGAGGTTGTCATCCTCGAATTTGAGCTCGCGAACTCCGTAGCGGTCTTTCAGCATCTGGAGTTCGGTAAGCACGTTTTCCGGAGATCGGTTTCGCAGACGATGGCCCCAGTGAATGGTGGATGAGCAGAAGGTGCACCGGTAGGGACAGCCGCGTGAGGTTGCCACTGAGAGATTGCGGTTGTGCCGGGAAAGCCCCTGCATGGGCAGATTGATCCGGAAATACTTTTCCACCGGAAAAAGGTCCCTGGCCGGATAGGGGAGCGTGTCCAGGTCATCCACCATGTCCAGTGCCCTGTTGACCTTTATTTCTCCATTCTCGCGAAAAGCTATGCCGGGAAGGTCCTCAAAGCCCTGCTGATTTGCGAGCCTTTCAATAAGCCGGGAGAGCGGCCTTTCTCCTTCTCCGAGAATGATGAAGTCCAGCTTCGAGGTTTCAAGGCAGTGCTCAGGGAGGAATGATGGATGAGTGCCGCCGGTGATTGTGATGATGTCCGGGTCAGCGGCCTTGGCCCGGCGCACTATCTCTTGAACAATGGGGAACTGGCTTGAGAAGATGGTGGAGACACCTAGGATGTCCGGGCCGAAATCCTCTATCCGACGCTGTATTTCTGAAAAAGCAAGACCGAACCGGACCAGACGCTTGCTTACGGGTTCATGGTGATCATGGCCTTCCACAACGCAGTCCAGCACCGCCACCTCCAGCCTGTCCCGTAGATACGCGGCGAGCGAGGCGATGCCCATGGGAAGACAGCAGATGTTGTTGGTGAAGCGGGTGTTGATGATAGGAGGGAACACCAACATCATCTTCCGTGGTGCACGATAATGTGAAGCAGAATTCATCAGGTTTTCAGACCCTCTTTATCGCATCAGGAATCGGCCTTAAGGGACTGTTGAAAAACTCCCTTTTAACACCAATCTAATTCAACTATGTTTTCCCTCCCTGCGATGGGATGGGATAAAGGGGAGGGAGATCACCCTCTCCCAAACCCTCTCCCATCAAGGGAGAGGGTTTTTTCAACGGCCCCATTAAACCCATTATAATATCATTTCTTTAATTGACAAATTTTTATGTGTATGTTACCAGAATGCCGATAAGGAAGGAATAATCGCCCTGCCCTTATTTTATACTGATGAGTGTTATCAGGATATATCCTGACGAGAGTGTGGACGACCTGCTTCAGGGGGAGCTCAAGCTTATTCAGAAGGCCCGCGGGTACCGCTATTCCGTGGATGCTCTCCTGCTTGCCCATTTCGTCCTGCCTGTCCCGGGTCTCAAGATCATTGACCTGGGATGCGCAGGCGGCGTAATTCCCTTGATCCTGGCTAAGAGGTCAAACCCGCGTGGGATCGTGGGCGTGGAAATTCAGGCCAGCCTCGCGGGCATGGCTAAAAGGAATGTCCGGCTCAATCACCTTGAGGATAGAATCCGGATTATCCATCGTGATATAAAAGGACTGCCAGAGGTATTTCCGCGAGCCAGTTTCGATCTCGTGGTATCTAACCCGCCTTTCATCCCGAAAGGAACAGGCCAGATATGCCGGCTAAGGGAGCGGGCCGTGGCAAGGCACGAGCTTAAGATTGACCTGGACGAGATCATCCGAATCTCGGCATATCTTGTCAAACCCTCTGGAAAAATATGCCTGATATATCCCGCAAGACGGCTAGAACAAGTGAAAGAGCGTATCCTTTCTGAAAGGCTTTTTCCCTCACAACTCCAACTTGCATTTGATCGCAAAGGAGGGTGCGCAAGGCTATTTTGTATTTCCGCAGGGAGAAAGCCCGTATCTGGACTGAAAAGGCTCGGCCCGATTTACATCCAGACTCCTGCCGGCAGGTTCGCTATTTAAAGAATATTGACTGTAAAGCGGTTTGATTATAACCTAAATTGAGCGTTTTTATTGTAACAAAGGTTTTTGCCCTGGGCAAGCATTATCTGGACTTTCCCCGAAAATTTGAGTTCCCGACAAGGTTGTCTGGGGAGAGAGGATCAGTGTTGTCCCGATGGGTATCAAGAATTGACGGCGATCCAGAGCGAGGGAAGCGAACGGGGAATGATCCTTTATGAACCGCTGGCCGGCACAAGTTTTTCGGCTTTTCCACTTAGTGCTCCAACTCATAAATTAGGTAACGTATTCTTGCCTGGCTGTTAAGCGGCAA
>CAZOMR010000278.1:0-3927 GCA_964580655.1 uncultured bacterium | reverse complement strand
CCGGATGCCCGTGTGTTATTTTTGCGGCAAGGAGGTAAGCATAGAGGGCAAGGTGTTTCGCCGAGATACCTGTCCCCATTGCAGGAGGGACCTTCATGCATGTGTGCAGTGCCGGTTTTATGATACGGCCGCGCATAACCAGTGCCGCGAGCCGCAGGCCGGGCGCGTCGTGGACAAGGACAAGGCCAACTTCTGCGGGTATTTCGAGTTTGCAGGCGGCGGCGGAGGAGGAGAGCGTGAGGCCGGTGCCGGGAAGGCCCGAAAAGCCCTGGAAGATTTATTCAAGAAAAAGTAAGGAGTGTTCAAGATGGCTGAGAAGAGAGAGGACAAGGTTACCTTTGAGAAGGATGGTCTGACAGGTATCATCACACTTAACAGGCCTCACAAGATGAATGTTCTTGACCGGGATGTCTGGGAGCGGATTTGCGAGGTCGCGTATGAAATTCCACTCTCAGGTGTCAGGGCCGCTATTCTGACCGGAGCCGGGGATAAGGCCTTTTCGGCCGGACTTGACCTCAAGCCGGAAAAGCCGCCTATTGAGGGCGGCCCGGAGGGCGAGCAGACGGATGCGGCGTGGTTCCGGTTCTATTTTGAACAGGTGGAAAAAATGAAAGCCATGTTTACTCAACTCGAGCTCTGCCCTGTTCCGGTTATAGCGGCGGTGAACGGCTACTGCTTCGGCGGAGCATTAGAGTTGATCCTTTGCTGTGACATCCGGCTTGCAAGCGAGAACGCTGTTTTTACTATCCCGGAGGTGCAAATCGGGATAGTCCCGGATCAGGGCGGAACCCAGCGCCTTCCCCGGATAGTGGGGCCGGGCAAGGCCAGGGAGTTGATCTATACTGGTCGGCGAATCTCCGCGGATGAGGCACTGCGCATAGGGCTTGTGGAGCATGTGTATCCGCAGGATAAGCTTATGTCCGAGGCGCGCAAGATGGCCGATGAGATAGCAAAGAATGCGCCGCTTGCAGTGCAGGCATGTAAGCGTGCGATCAACATGAGCATGAACACCCCGCTCGCTGTCGGGCTGGAGGCGGAAACCCTTTATGCAGTGAGTGCATTGATCTCCAAGGATGCGAAGGAGGGGCTTTTCAGCTTTGCCTTCAAGAAGGAGCCGGACTACAAGGGCAGATGATTTGAACTTACTGGGCGCGCTTTGATAGAGAGACTATGAAAGGGAAGAAATAGAGAAGATGAAAAATTGGACATGGATTTTTATCCTGGGTGTCGGCATGATATTAGCGGGCCCTCTCGGAGCGGAGTTCCAGCAGGGCTATCCCACCTATGATGAGATGATGAATGAGGTCCAGGCGCTCGCGGATCAACACCCGGACCTGGTCAGAATAAAGGAGTATGGAAAGAGCGTTGAAGGCCGGACTCTCCTGTTTTTGCACATCAGCCGGGACCATTCCGTGAAAAGGCCTGCGGCAATGATCTGCGCCAACATCCATGGCAACGAGATGATAGGAAACAGGATGGCGCTCGCAATTGCAAGCAGGCTGGTTGAGGACGATGGAAAAGACCCATGGATTGGCTCACTCCTGGATAAAATGGAATTCTGGATAAACCCGTGTATCAACCCGGACGGATTCTACAAGACCGTGGAAATGGTTCAGGCCGGTGATTACCGCGGTCACCGCAAGAATGCGCATGATGTTGACCTGAACCGAAACTTCACCATGCCCGGACCCAGGAGGTTGAAGATCAACTGGGCAGGATCGCCGGACCCCGAGAGTTCCAACTACCACGGACCGCATCAGGCATCTGAGCCGGAGGTGCAGGCATTGGAGGCCTTCCTTTATGAGCATCCGGTCTTTGCAAGCATAAACTATCACAGCGTGGTCGGGGTGCTTTTTCCGGCTCGGTGTTTGAGCCGCTGTTGCGTCAGGCGGACCAGGGACATGGGAAGAGCCTATCAGGAGCATCAGCCCAATGTCCGGTATACCTATATGCGCTGGCCCAAGTGGGTGGACACCTTCACTGGCGAGATGGAGGACTTGCAATACTGGGAGCATGGCACACTCGCAATAGATATTGAGCTTGGGAAGCCCGGAATGAACAAGAAGGACTGGGGAAGGAAAGAGAGCTTCTTCCAGTTTAATCCCAGGGATATTGATTTCTGGATCGAGAATGACCGGGACGCGGCCATCCACGCGATGGAACGAGCCTATGAGATCACCGGCGGAAAGCCAATCCCCCCGCGAGAGCGATGCCTCTCCAGGTGCCCGTAACAGGATAGATTGAGATAACAGCAGGGGCTGAGTGGATGCTATATTTTTGCAAATACATGCGCACTGCCCTATGATGCAAGAATGGAGAATGTCCAGGCAATGATCCGAGCCGCGGGAAAGTCTGGGGCTTATTAAACCTGGAGAGGAGCAAATGACATGATAAGCAAAGCATTCAACATTGACGAGGATATTTACATTCAGCTAGAGCAACTGGATAAAGAAAAAGCCATCCTGGATGATGCAAAGCCGCTTGAACAGGAGATTTTGAGGCGGATTAAAGATTATTTTCACCTTCAACATATTTATCATTCTAATGCAATTGAAGGAAATTCCTTGAGCTTTTCAGAGACTGAACTGGTGATTAGAGAGGGGCTGACTATAGGAGGAAAGCCCCAAAAGGATCACCTTTAGGCTGTAAATTTAAATTTTGCGCTGAATTATTTAGATGAGCTTGCGCGTGGAGAAGAAGAAGTCAGTGAAAGGGGTTTAAAGGAATTGCACCAGATGATTCTTCGTGGGATTGATGATGAAAATGCAGGCAAATATCGAGGTATTCCCGTGAGAATCTCAGGCTCGGAATTTGTACCTCCAGAACCTATATTTGTCTCGGAGTTAATGGAAGAATTATTTCAATGGTACGAGACAGAGACAGAAGGACATCCGGTAATCAAGGCGGCAGAAGCTCATGTAAGATTGGTCCAGATTCACCCTTTTATAGACGGGAATGGTTGAGCGGCAAGGCTCTTGATGAATCTCCATCTCATTCGTCCAGGATATCCCGTGGCAATTATCCGGATTGAAGACCGCCCTCGATATTACAATGCCCTGGAGGATTCTCATCAAAGAAATGATTTGAGCAATTTTTTGGAATTGCTAATAGAAAGAATTAATACAACCCTAAGAGAATATTTCAGGATGATTCGCGAGCAAAAAAAAGCAAAGGAATGGGCAAAGGGTCTCGCTAATAAAAGTCAAGAAACAAGTCAACGCCGGCCTCTCAACCAGTATGAGCTATGGAAAATGCAAATGGAAAATTTCAGAAAGGAATTCTCCGCAAGAATAAATATGTTGGTAGAACAAAAGAGACGAGGGGCTTCCCAGGAATTCGCATTCTTTTTGAACGATTATGAGGTTATTGATTTTGAAAAATACCTTGATCTTATTGAAGGAAAGTCTAGAGAACTTTCCTGGTTTTTTAAAACAACTTTTGCCATACATGAGCGAACTGAAAAGTTCGTTTTTTTCTTTGGTTATCCGAGTGCCGAGGTAAAAAATCAAATTCTTGGGCAAAAAACAGCTTCACTTTTTATAAGTCGAAGGAGGGAGGGAATATATAAAAAGTTAGAGGCAGGGCCGATTTCTTTAAGGGAAATTTATTATAATCCCGAAACAGGTCGAATTGAAGCCAGAATTTCACGGGGGTCTCACGACTTCTTCGATTCAAGGTCTCCTGGACGACATGCTGAAGATTTTATCACTGAAGTTTTAGAAAACTATTTTGGTTTTTAGGGGCAATTGATGGGTGAGCAAAGGGGGACATTGAGGAGCTTATAGCAGAGTTGAAGAAGACAAGCTCTTATTGGCAGGAGTTGAACCAGGAAAAGAGCGAGCCCGGAATTCAGGAAATCATAAAGAAGCTCTTAACGGGTGTGCGACATAAATGGTGACTTTTTTCATTCTCGGCCGTAGGGGCTCT
>CAZOMR010000277.1:0-3965 GCA_964580655.1 uncultured bacterium | reverse complement strand
GGCCAAAGTCCTCCTTGAAAAACGGCATCAGCGCATCCACCGGCAACTCCTCCAGAATGTGCTCCCGGAACAGACCGGCCCAGGACTCATCCAGCAGTCTGCGCCGCTTCGGGCCCAAATGAGACCAGGGATCCAACAAGTCGCCCTGTTTGTGATTTTTTACATTTATCATGGTTCTGCACCCGTAACTTATTGAAATTACAGATAAATTCTAGCATGAAAATATTTTTATGTCAAGAAAAAAATGACAAAAACATGAAAAAAATCAGCAAGTTTGATAAAATACATTTTTTACGAAAGCATCAGACTTGAGGGGAGTAAAAAATCATTTCAGGGGGTGAGATTGTGAGGATGATAAAGAGAATTTGGATTTGGCTGATTTTTGGGGCCCTGATTTTCGGGTTCACTGGTTTGTCTTATGCCAGGGAGGACCCGGAGATCACGAAGGCTCGTGAGCAGATCAAGGCGGAGCGGAAGGCTAAGGCGGAGGCGGAGCGTAAGGCCCGGCGTGAGGATCCGAATCGAAGGTTGAGGCCTTACCAGACCCTGGATGAGATATACGCGGAGCTTGATGAGCTTCTTGCCGAGCACCCTGATCTCATGAGCGGGGGCGTGTATGGAAAGAGCGTCCAGGGCAGGGATTTGCGCTGGGTGAAATTCACGGGTAAGTCCGGGGACAAGCCTGAGGTTACTTACTCGGCCAACATCCATGCCATGGAGCTTGCGAGCGGGCAGTGCTGTATGGGAGTTATCCGGTATCTGGCCGATGGATACGGCAAGGAGGTGTATGCCACTTACCTTGTTGACCATGCGGACATCTATGCCGTGCCGATAATGAACCCCGATGGAGTGGCCAAGTTTACCAACCAGCAGGCAAGGCGCGGATTGGCCGGAATGGTGCGGAAGAATGCTAACAGGGTGGACCTGAACCGGAACTATCCGTATCCCTCGGACGCGCCCTCCAGGCTCAAGGATTGGGCTGGAAGCAAGAGAAAGTGGATGCCGACCTACCAGGGCCCGGAGCCGCTTTCGGAGCCTGAGTCGCTTGCCTTTCTAAGCTACATAGAGGCTCACGATTTTATTTTGCATGTGAACTGGCACACCTCCGGGGGGATGATCATGTTCCCTCCAGCCACCTTTCCTGATCCGATCCCTGACGGCGAGCTCCTGAAGGAGATGGGCCAGGAATATCAGGATTGGATGTTTGACAAGTACCGGGTTCACAGTGAGTTTGCGCTTTATCCTACTATCGGGTCGCTTGATGATTACCTTTATCATCGCTACGGGGTACTTTGCATAACCATGGAGGTTGGCAAGGCCAGGCAGACCAACCCTTTTATCCCTCACCACGGGACATTCTCGCCGATCATGTGGATGTCCAATGTCTGGGAGCTTGACCGTGAGATTGCCAATAACCTCTGGAGCGCACTGCACCTCACTGAATGGGCTATCAGGATTCACGAGAATCCGGAGATGTATAAGTGGCAAGCCTCGGATGAACTCTGGGTGGGGGAGCCGGCGAAGTAGTTAATGAAAAGCGCGAAAAGCGGAAAGAAGAAAAGCAGGTTACTGCATTCTATCTCCCCGGAAGAAGTGGACAGGCTTGTTGCGGGGGACCATCCAGAGCCTCATCGGATTCTTGGAGCACATCCTTCTAAAGAACCTGGCGAGACCCGCGTAGTGATCAGGGCATTTCACCCTGATGCCAAGAGCATAGAGGTCCGCCTTGAGAACAGCGAGGTCGTTCCTCTTTTGAAGGTGCATGAGCGCGGGCTGTTTGCAGGGGAATTAGAGGATCGCGAATGGCCTTTTCCATACCGGCTGGTTTTTCACTTTGCTGATGGCGGCACCTGGGATCATGATGATCCGTATAGATTCTTGCCAAGTTTAGGCGAGCTTGATCTGCACCTTAGTGCGGAGGGAACGCATCAGAGGCTGTATCAATGTCTCGGGGCCCATCCGAGGGCAATGGATGGAGTGAAGGGGGTTGCCTTTGCACTCTGGGCTCCGAACGCGATGCGGGTGAGCTTGATCGGGGAATTCAACCGCTGGGACGGAAGGCTCTATCCCATGCGCAGTATGGGAAGCTCCGGAATCTGGGAGCTATTTGTTCCGGAGCTTGAGCCCGGGGCACTCTACAAGTTTGAGATAAAGACCAGGGAAGGCGCATTACGGATCAAGACCGATCCTTACGGCTATGCCATGGAGCTGAGGCCAAAGAATGCCTCGATCGTGTGGGACCATGAGCGCTATACCTGGCAGGATGCGGACTGGATGTCTGCCAAGGCAGGATGGAATCTGAGGGAGAGCCCCCTTGCCATCTACGAGGTGCATCTTGGTTCCTGGATGCGAGTCCGTGAGGAGCGTGAGCGCTGGCTCACCTACCGGGAGCTTGCAGAGCGGCTGATAGAGCATGTGAAGAATTTCGGCTTCACCCACATAGAAATTCTGCCCGTGGCCGAGCATCCCTTTGACGGGTCCTGGGGATACCAGGTAACAGGTTATTTTTCTCCCACAAGCAGATACGGAAGTCCGGATGACTTTAAATTCTTCGTGGATACCTGTCACCGCAATGGTATCGGCGTGATCATGGACTGGGTGCCGGGTCATTTTCCAAAGGACGACTACAGTTTGCGCTGGTTTGACGGGACCGCGCTTTACGAGCATGCGGACCCCAGGAAGGGCGAGCACAAGGACTGGGGCACCCTGATCTTCAACTACGGAAGAACGGAGGTTCGGAATTTTCTACTTGCAAATGCACTCTTCTGGCTTGACAAGTATCATATTGACGGTCTTCGGGTGGATGCGGTTGCGAGTATGCTCTACCTGGACTACAGCCGGGATGAGGGCGAGTGGATTCCCAACCGGTATGGTGGCCGGGAGAACCTTGAGGCCATAGATTTTATCCACCGGCTCAATGAGCTTGTTTACGGGTTATATCCCGGGTGTTTCACGGTGGCCGAGGAGTCCACGGCCTGGCCGGGCGTGACCTTGCCCGTGTATCTCGGGGGCCTGGGCTTTGAATTCAAGTGGGACATGGGATGGATGCATGACACCCTGGAGTACTTCAGCAAGGACCCTGTCCACCGGCGCTTTCACCATAACCAGCTTACCTTCTCCATGATGTATAATTTAAGCGAGAATTTCATACTCCCGCTGTCTCACGATGAGGTGGTGCACGGTAAGGGGTCACTGCTCAACAAGATGCCGGGCGACACCTGGCAGAAATTCGCAAACCTCCGGGTCCTGCTCGGATACCTTTACACTCATCCGGGCAAGAAACTACTCTTTATGGGCTCGGAGCTTGCCCCGGATTCTGAATGGAATCACGAGAGAAGTCTGGAATGGCACCTGGCCTCGGACCCGATGCGAAAAAAATTCCAGGATTTTCTAAAAGACTTAGGCAGGTTATACCTTGAAAAACCAGCCCTATGGAAATGGGACCACCGAAAGGAAGGCTTCTCATGGATTGACTGCCAGGACGCGGACTCAAGCGTGATCTCCTATATCCGCTTCACAGAGAATAAACACCTCGTATGCGTGCTCAATCTCACTCCCTTGCCGCGCTACCGCTATCAGATAGGCGTGCCCGGAAAATATGCTTACCGGGAAACCCTTAACTCCGATTCCGATTTCTACGGCGGGAGCAATGTAGGCAATCTAGGAAAGGTCAAGGTTGAAAAAACCCCCTTTCATGCATTCCCGAACTCCATCTCCCTCACACTTCCGCCGCTTTCAATAATCATCCTGGAACCGGAGGAATGAGGGATAAAGCATTTAGGTTTAAACCCGGATCGTAAAATTGGATTTTTTCTAATTTAACCACCAAGTCACAAAGGCACAAATGATGCTTTCGTAAAAAATGTATTTTATCAAACTTGCTGATTTTTTCATGTTTTAGTAATTTTTTGGGCCTGCGACATAAAAGTGGGTTTTATTGATTTTTGTTTTTTTTGCGCTGTAAT
>CAZOMR010000276.1:0-3968 GCA_964580655.1 uncultured bacterium | reverse complement strand
TTTGGCAGGAGGACGGACCTAAATCTTATGGGGGGCTATGAATAAGGTGGGATAAAAATTTAATCCAGATTTCAAAAATCTATTTGTAAGAAAGAATCTACTTTGAAATCATGCTAGAGGATTTAAAAAACAGGGTCTGGAGATGCAACCTGGCTTTGAGGGAAGAGGGCCTGGTAGCCGGGACGAGCGGGAATGTCTCAGGCAGGGACCCTGAGAGTGGTCTTGTGGTGATAAAGCCTTCCGGCGTGTCCTATCTTGAGATGCTCTCCGAGGACATGGTGGTTGTGGACAAGAGCGGCAAGCGGGTAGAAGGCCGGCTAAACCCTTCGGTTGATCTTGAGAATCATGTATATCTTTATCTACATGATCCTGAAATCCATGGGGTAGTTCATACCCATTCAAGTTATGCCACGGCCTTCGCGGCCGCTGGAGAGCCTATCCCATGTGTGCTCACCGAGATAGCGGATGAGTTCGGCGAGGCTATCCCGTGTGTGCCTTATTCGACCAATGATGGCGATGCAATCGGCGAGGCCATCCTGAATTACCGCGGCAAGGGTCCGGCTGTCCTTCTTGCCAATCACGGGGTGTTCACATTCGCGGACACACCTGAGGCCGCGCTCAAGGCCGCTGTCATGGTCGAACACGCGGCCCGGACAGTGTTCCTTGCAATGCAGATCGGAGAATTAAAGGAACTCCCTCCTGAAGAGGCCGCCAAATGGTGGTCCCGCTACCATCAGAGATACGGCCAAAAGTAGGTCATATTTTCTACCGCAAAGACGCAAAGGACGCAAAGCTATGTAAAGAAACTAGCTTTTATTCAGCACTAACACAAATACATTTACTTCAATCTCTGTTTCATCGCTGTTGATTCTTTCAAGAGTTAGATGTCATCTTTCATCCTGATATTAAATCGCGAATATATTAACTTTTATTATTCTCTGCGTTCTTTGCGTCTCTGCGGTGAGTTGGATTAAAATCCTGGTCTGAGCATGAACATATAGTAGCTGGTATTGGTGTAAAGCGCGGCCATGGGATTGTGGCCTGTGACCCTGTCCTTGACCGCAAGCACTGTTGTCGGGGCCTCCGCGTACTTGAAGAAGATCGAGTCATGGCCCACGCACAGGCCGAGCAGGATGTTGAATTCGGTCTTGGCCGCGTTCAGGTAGAGCGCCTGCATCACCGGGTTGCACATGGCCTCAGGCAGGCCGATCATGATCTTCTCATCATCCTTGACCCCGATGTCATTCTTGTCAATCCTTCCGGCCTTGCACATGATGGAGATCACCTCAAAGCCCTGCGCACTCAGAACCCGGTGGAGCATGGCGGCCTCGTTGACCAGGCCTATGCAGAAGGCCATGCCCAGCCTCTTGTAGCCCAGCTTCTTCGCGAACTCGCACACCTCCTGGATGCGCGGCTTAACGCAGTGCGGAATGTAGGGCTTGCGATCCCGATCCGCATAACACTCGCCCTCCTGCACCGAGGCCGCGCGCGCGAACTCCATAAGCGCAGGGTCAGACTCGTAAATCTTCCGCGAACTCTCTATAATGTCCTTCGCGTTAACGGTCGGACAGTTCTTGCCCGGCTTGCCGTTCTCCACCCAGCAGACCTTCTGCAAAAGATTTTGCTCGCATGTCGCGCATGAAGCTTTATACTCCTTCATCCCTGGTCCTCCAATCTTCTTTCAAAATAAACAAAATCCTTAAGCACAAAATATATAATAGGACAAATTCCTGTCAATGAAAATTTGTTTCCCAATAATATCAGTAAACCCTCCCCCTCGATGGGGGAGGGACAGGGTGGGGGTGACTTAATCATCAATCTTCTATCACCCTCCCCTTGCTCCCCTCCCATCGAGGGAGGGGATTAAAATAGTTCTCAACCTTTTTTCTTTATCTCAAAATTTTTTCCAAAATCCACTTGATTAATTTTTCATTTTGACTTACAAAAATCATGGATCAGGCTGACCATGCTTTCCGACATATCCATAGAACCCTTTCGCGGGGACCTGGAGGGGCTCGAAGCCATGGCGACCTCGTCCTACCGCGATGAATACGGGATAGAGTCCTTGTGGGCGCGCTTGAGTGGACAAAGAAATACTATCCCATGACTCCATTCTACCGTTCCCGCTTCTTCCCTTATTTCCGGGCCGTGAACATGGTCTCATGGACATTCAACCCGGACCTGTCCATCCAAAACATCCCGGATGTCTACGAAGTCCAGATATGACCCCGATTCATTCAAAATAATCTCTTCACGCACTATTCGGTGTTATTTCTTGCCAGCCCCTCCAGCAGGAAGTTCCTCTCCAGATGTCAGCAGAATTCATGGGATGAAAGATAAAAGATATGGTGGAATGCCCGGCGAAGCTTTTCATTGACATATAATGGAAACCCATTAGAATAGGTAGAAATTTTTCCCGATGCTCCTTGTGATGTCGGGTTTGTTTTTTACTGTCATGGTTGAGCAGGTAACAGAGATGGATGATCTCGAGCAGGTTCTGCACGGCTCGGATGAGGATGTTCGCGATTTTCTCGACATCCTACATCCTGCGGACCTTGCGGACCTGGTCGAGCGGGTGGATGAGGAGCAAAAGAAGCGCATATTCAGCCTCATCCCTGTGAAGAAGGCCTCTGAGACACTGGCCCTGATCGAGGAACATCACAGGGACGATGTCCTGGATGTCCTCTCCGATGACCATCTTGTCAGGATAGTGGACGAGATGGAGACCGATGATGTAGCGGACCTGATCTCAGAGCTTTCGCCTGAAAAGGGCGCCGAGATTCTCGCAAAGATTGATACCGAGGACTCGGCCGCGGTCAAGGAGCTATTGCGGTATCCGGAGGACTCGGCTGGCGGCATCATGCAGACCGAGCTGGTCTCGGTAAGGTCCGGGGCAAAAGTGGAAGAGGCGATTGAGGCCATACGCAAGAAGCGCGATGAGATAGCTGATTTCCATTATGTGTTCGTTGTGGATGACCTGGATCACCTCGTGGGTATTCTGGACCTGCCCAGGCTGATACTGTCGGAACCGGGTGACAAAATCTCGCAGATCATGAGCCCGGATGTGATCAAGGTGGATGTGAATACCGACCAGGAGGATGTGGCGAAAACCTTCGGCAAATACGACCTGGTTTCGGTCCCGGTGGTGGATGATCAGAACCGGCTCGTGGGCAGAATCCTGGTGGATGATGTGATGGATGTCATGGAGGATGAGGCGGACGAGGACTTCCTGCTCATGGCCGGTGCTGGCGAAGAGGAGTTGGTCGAGCGTTCTGTTTCCAGGAGCGTGAGCGCGCGCCTGCCCTGGCTGTTTATCACATGGATAGGCGAGATCATAGTCGGACTCATCGTAGGCTTTTACGGCGAGACACTCCAGCGTCTCATAATCCTCACAACCTTTATACCCGTGATCCTGGCAATGGGAGGGAATGTAGGCACCCAGTCTTCCACCATAGTGGTTCGCGGGATGGCAACGGGACGGATCGAGTATCACAGGATCGGACAAGTGGTTCTGAAGGAGGTGCTGGTAGGGCTCTTTCTCGGACTCATCATCGGGGTTGTCCTGGCTCTCTTTGCACAACTCCGATACAATGAATTCCTTGTAAACAGCATGGTGCTTGGTCTTGTAGTAGGTGTTTCCATCTGCTTGGTTATGACCGTGGCCGCGCTTGTCGGAACAGCCATGCCCATGGGATTCTGGCGCTTCGGGATTGATCCGGCTGTTGCTACCGCTCCGTTTATCTCTACATCCTGCGACATCATGGGCACCTTGATCTATCTTACCTTCGCCAATATGCTCATGGCCCGCTTGATCTGAGAGAATTCATGGCATGGCAGGGACTGGCGCTGGTGCTTCACACCCGGGTACGGGGAGTGATAATGGAGTGATAATGGGGTCAACGTATGAGTGATAAGTGAAGTTCCCCCAATAATTAGCCACTAATTTGAGATTCCTTTTTTATTTCAAT
>CAZOMR010000275.1:0-3973 GCA_964580655.1 uncultured bacterium | reverse complement strand
ATTCTCAAGAGGAGCCGTATATTTCATTGATAGTCACCATTTATGTCGCACACCCCATTCCCCAGAATTTTGGGTTACAAATAGGTTTGTCCGAGGAGAGATGAAATCGCTACGATCCGATGGGCATTAAGGAGCGGGCACAGAGCAAGACGAGGGGAGCGAAGGGGGGTGAGTAACTAAAAATCAGGATGATTTTGGGGGAATGTCCAGAAAAATGTATTTTTTGGAATTTTTTTTGAAAAGGAATAAACATGCTTATCTCTGTTCCCTCCTCATGCTAAGACATTCTCCAAGAGCAGAGCTCAAATGAGCTCACAGGAGATTACTCTCGATCTTGTGTTTTAATTTTCGAGAGGGCATTGAATCATTTTCTGTCTCTTCTCAGGTTGAGTGAGAACCCCTGGCAGAATTAATGGATATAGGAGGCATACCTTCTTCGGTCTTTGCATGAGTGGCCCTGAGCCCTCTTTGCGGCCCGGATTGCCATCCTGAATTTACTGTCACCAAAGGCTCTACCACCGAATCCAGAACCCTGGCATTTCTCCGGATAACCGCGCCGTCCAGGATGACCGACCGGAGTACAAGTGCGTCATCCTCGATATGCACACCTGGCCCGATAACCGAGTTATTGACCAGGGCGCCTTCAATTCGAGCATTTTCCGAAACCAGCGAGTTGCGAATCCTTCTCGCGCCGTTCTCTTGCTCCCGGATCAGGTGGACCGCGGAAAGAGGTGGTTCCATTAAGCCGTGTGCGGGATTCCCGAAGGGGCTGGATGAAGAGTAAAGGTCATTGCAACCACCATTTAGAAGCTCCATGTGCGACTGCCAATACGAAAGAAGGTCTCCTATGTCGCGCCAATGTCCGGCCGTGCCGTCCGGTTGCAAGAAAATGTATGTCCAGGCTTCCCCTGATGCGGCCATTTCCGGAAGCACATATTTTCCGAAATCATAGAATCCATCCTTCCGGATAATTTCAAGGCAATCCATGAGATACTTTTTCGTAAAGACATATATTCCCATTGAGGCAAGGGGCTTTTTGCCTGGCGGGACAATTCGCTTAATGCCTCGCGGTTTTTCGTGGAAACTCAGTATCTTACCATCATCCCTGGACTTTATGATCCCGAAACGATATGCCTCTGACGGATCGCATTCCACGGCACCCACTGTGGCCTGTCCGCCGTGAAGCTGATGAAATCTGATCATGTGCCAGTAATCCATTTGATAGACATGGTCACCAGCCAGCACTACCACATATTCTTCTGACGAATCATCCCGCATCTTGAGCGCCTGGTATACAGCGTCAGCAGTGCCCCGATACCCGCCTTTTTGCGCCCTCTTCCCTGCCAGTATCTCTAACCTGGTCCCTTGCTCTGAAAAAGCAGGTCCCCACTTGACGCCCAGATACCCCTTGACCATATCGGACAGGTACTGGGTAAGCACAACTACATCTCCTCCACCGGAAGCGAGGCAATTGTAAAGCGTGAAATCTATAACCCTGCCTGAGGGCCCGAACCGCAGGAGTGGCTTGGGACAATAATCTGTAAGCGGCCTCAATCGCTCGCCCCGGCCACCGGCCATCACCAGATACAGAACCCGATTCATGGCTAACTCCTCCCTTGCCCTGGAATTGACAGCCGATATAAAAAAGCATAAATCATGCCAATAAAATCTGCCGGAGGATCACGCTGTGTAAGCAATTAGATTCAAGGAGTTAGCAGGGCGACACTAAAATAGTGTAAAAGGCTTGAGATAAAAAATTATTGATTTTGAGAAATTCCCGTAACTGAGAAGCCAGGATATTTCAGTGGTTAGGGCATGCTTTATTCCGGGCATTTAGGGGGAACTTCTGATTTGAGATTTGCATTACTTTTACTCCTTGCTTAAAATAGACCAGGTTGAAGGACAATCTACATAGATATTTCGGGCAATGGGTAGAGGTCCGGGCGTTTGGGATAGTTTACAGCGGCCTGCTTGTGGGCGCGGACGAGGATACCTTATATCTCAAGTGCCAGACCACTTGGGTAACCCTGCCATTGGAGAATGTGTCCTCGCTCAAACCCCGGGAAAGGCCGGAGTCCGAACGCGCTTTCAAGAAAGTGGATGGGGAGCCGGTGGAGTGGAGCGAGGATGAGCGGGATAAAAAGCGCGAGGCCGCTTTCAAACTGCAAGTCGTAACAAACGATGATGATGAAGGCAATTGAAGATGCCCCCGGACTTTGGAAAAGCCGTTTTCCTATTGATACAGAACACAAGGCGGCTTGTCAGCGTATCTTTTTTTGAATACTGTGAGGAACTTCTCCATGCTCTTAAGACCTGCGAAGCGGGCCTGGTTGGGGCAGACGCAAAGGCAGGTATAGCAGTGCATACAGCGGGGCGCGCCGGGTTTGACCTGCGCTCTTCCATCCTTGATCTCGAGCCGGTCCAGGGGACAGCGCTTGACGCATACCCCGCATGCCTTGCATTTTTCCGGGTCCACCTTTACATCCTTGAAAGTGTATTCCTGCGTGGGTACGACTGAGCAGAATCCTCCAGTGAGGCGGATCAGGGGCGGAGCATAATTGAGCTTATCAGTGATGTCCTTGAGTCTGTCCGGCTTTGCCTCGGACAATGCCGCGACCCTGTCTGCCAGTTCCTTCATCACGGGCAGGGCCTCTTCACCGGGCATGCCTTCATTAAGCCGGTAGGACCACTCCACGCTGAAAGGATGAAACCCCTCAACCTTCAGGGCTAGAACCACCTTGCGCCCTGATGCCCTGAGCAATTTCGCCCCCTGATACAAAGAGATGCCAGAGACCACGCCTCCCCAGGTGACAAAAGGCGCGGCAAGCCTGCCCCAGGTTTTTCCATCAGGCCCTTCTGGCCGGGGAAGCACGCGGATGATCTCCATGGTGTGTCTGTCAAGCCTGTTCTCGTAAACCGGCCCTCCCACCATTAACAGGTCGTGCGGCTTCACCTCAGATAGAAGAAAAGCCCTCAAGCGTTCCCTGTCGGGGATAACCTTTGCCGCTGTCACATCCACCATCTGCACGGAGAGTCCTCGCTCAATCATGGCTTCCCTCGCCATGTCAGAGGCTTTCAGGGTGTTTCCGCCCGGACTGAAAACAAGCATAGCCACACGTATATCTGCCATGAGAATTAATTCCCTTTTCCCCAGAGGTCCCCTCCGGGGTAACTGAGATTGGAGAATAGGTGCTCTTGAATCAGGCCTGCGTCAGCACCTGAAGTTGCATGAGAAAGGTCATGTCGCCTTGAAACTGGAGCTTGCCCTCCATGAACAGGGCCTGACCGTCCACCTCTCCCTTCATCATCGCAGTGGCATCCTCGACAGAAGATTTCAGCGTGACCGAGGGCTCGTCCGAACCAGCGAATTTCAGGGTGATCTTGAATATGCTTCCATCAGGCTTTTTCATCTCATTGATCATCTTGCCCTTCAAGCCCGCCACTGCATCATACTGACTGCGGCTTGCCGCGCGCTCCGGACTCATAAAGGCATCCATGGAACCGGGAACCTTGCCCGTGATAGAGTCGCGCCAGTCGGGCTCCGCTATCTCAACCTCCATCATCGGGGTCTCAACGCCTCCCTCTACCACCTCAAGCTCCTTGCCATTCTTGACCTTGAGGCAATACACTCCGCCGCCCTCGCCCGTGACATTGAACTGCAGGGTGAACTCAGTCCCCTCCATGCCCTCCACCTTGGCTTCCTTCACACCCTCGGAGAAAAACTTGGGAACCTCATTCAAAAAGAAATCCTTGACCGAAATGTCCTCAGGAACACTCATCTCAACCATCTTACAACCCTCCTTTTAATTTTAAACTTTTCTCTCTTACAAGTGCGTGTCAGTATAATATAAAAAAACGCGTCTGTCAATCGCATCAGGATGATTACAGCGATTCCGCAAACCATCCCCTTGATGATGAAATAAGGTGGCTGGCTGAAAGGAATTTTTCTTAAGGTTGATGCATAATCAACATC
>CAZOMR010000274.1:0-3988 GCA_964580655.1 uncultured bacterium | reverse complement strand
CCTTTCAGCCAGCCACCTTATTCATCATCAAGGGGATGGTTTGCGGAATCGCTGTCCCCAAGCCCACCCGTTTGACAGAATGCCATTTGAATCTTAAAATCTAGAATCATGATTCCTTACCCGGAAGCGCTCTCCGTGCTGTTGAAGGCGACTCCTTGTCTCGGCATGGAGGAAATCCCGATTTTGTCTTCACTTGGCAGGGTTGTGCGGGAAGACATCCGCAGTCCTTATCCTGTTCCTCCTTTTGCCAAGTCCGCAATGGACGGATATGCCCTTCGGGCCAGGGACACCCGCACAGCAAGGCCCGGTAAGCCCGTGGAACTTGTAGTAATCGAGGATGTGCCAGCCGGCCGGGTGCCGAAGAATTCTCTCATGCCCGGGCAGGCGATCCGGATCATGACAGGCGCGCCTCTGCCCAAAGGCGCGGACGCGGTGGTGATGGTCGAGGATACCGAGAGAGCTGGCCGTACAGTAAATGTCCTTCGTGCCGTAAGCCGCCATGAGAATAGCGGTAAGCCCGGAGAGGATGTGCGCAAGGGAGAGAAGATTATTACAAAGGGAACGCGGATAGGCCCTGCCCAGATGGGTATGCTTTCCGCCTGCGGAAAACAGAAGGTAAAGGTCGGAAGGATTCCTCGCGCCGCGATCATATCCACAGGCGATGAGATCGTGGGGCCTGGCAAGCCCATGAAGCCGGGACAGATTCGAGACGCCAACAGCTATTCCCTGTTCGGGTTGTGTGAGCAGGCCGGTGTCAGTCCGGAGTTCCTGGGGATCGCTAGAGACCGAAGAAGCCTGCTTGAGAAAAAGTTGGCCCTGGCAAAAACCCACGACCTGGTCATTCTTTCCGGAGGAGTCTCTGTCGGAGATTATGACCTAGTCAAGGACATACTGAAGAGGAACCGCGTAAGGCAGATATTCTGGAGTGTGGCGATCAAGCCGGGCAAACCCACCTTTGCCGGGAAGAGAAAAGGTCAGATGATTTTCGGGCTTCCCGGAAACCCTGTCTCCGTCATGGTCACATTCCTGCTTTTTGTCCGGCCGGCTATTGACAGGATGACAGGGAAAGTGCCGGTAGGCCTTCACCGGGCAAAAGCTCGTCTTGCCGAGAGCCTGAGGCTCAAGCCGGGCAGACGCCAGTTCTTGCGCGGGGTCCTTCTGCGCGGACATGGGGGGTATCTGGTTCGAGCCCTGCCGGATCAACAGTCCGGTGTCTTGCGATCCATGCTGGAAGCGGATGTGCTGATTGATGTGCCGGCCACGGTAACTCGTCTGAAAAAGGGCGACGAGGTTGAGATTATTTTCCTGGAGTGATACCTGATGAAAAAGTCAAGTCACGTAGATGAAAAAGGCAGGGCCCGCATGGTTGATGTCGGGAAAAAGCCGGTAACGAGGCGCAAGGCCAGGGCCTCGGTGTTGATCAAGATGCAGACGGACTCGATGACCGCGATCCGGAAAAACGCGCTTTCTAAAGGTGATGTGTTGAATACCGCACGCCTCGCTGGAATACTCGCGGCAAAAAGGGTTCATGAACTCATTCCCCTGACACACCAGCTAGCCCTGGACCAGATAGCGGTTGAATTCGAGTTCGAGGATCAGGGGATTCGGATTAAAACCGCGGTCTCAGTCCACGCAAGAACCGGTGCGGAGATGGAAGCCCTGACCGCGGCCGCGCTCTCAGCACTGACAATATATGATATGACCAAGTCCATGGATAAGGGAATGGAGATAACAGACCTGCGGCTTGAGCGAAAGTCCGGCGGAAAAAGCGGCACATGGAAAAGAAAGAGAACTCGGGAGCAAAGCTGAGAATTGTTGACACCCTGCGGGTCTCTGTGACGGATCGGTGTAACCTGCGTTGTGTCTATTGCATGCCGGAGGATGGCTTGCCCCTCATTCCTCACAAGGAGATACTCAGCTTTGAAGAGATCGTAAGAATAGTGAATGTCGGCGTATTACTTGGCATTCGCAAGGTCAGGATAACCGGCGGAGAGCCGTTGGTCCGCCGCAACATCTGTCAGCTTGTGCACATGCTCGCCGGGATCAAAGAGATAAAAGACCTGTCCATGACCACGAACGGAACACTCCTTCCCCGGTTCGCGCATGAACTCAAAAGTGCCGGACTCGGAAGGATTACCGTCAGCCTTGATACGCTCCGTAGAGAAAGATATCAGCGGATCACTCGCAGGGATATGTTCGGAGATGTTCTGGAGGGAATCCAGGCCGCGAAAAAGCAGGACCTCTCGCCGCTCAAGATCAATGTAGTGGTAGTCAAAGGCATCAATGAGGATGAGATTCTGGATTTTGCAGAATTGGCCGCGGCCGATGATATAGAGGTCAGATTCATCGAGCGTATGCCTTTGCTTGAAAGGGGAGACCTCTCACAATGCGGGTGGCCGGGAAAAGAGATGGTCCCCTCTCGAGTTGTCCAGCAGATTATTGAAGAGAAATTCGGGCCGCTTGTGCCGGTTGAGTCTGATCTCGCCATTCCCGGGCCTGCAAAGCTTTTCCAAATACCCGGTCACGCAGGAAAGATAGGTTTTATTTCGCCGATGACCGAGGCCTTCTGTTCAAGCTGTACCCGGATGAGGCTGACTGCGGAGGGAAAGCTCCGCCCTTGTCTTGTTGAGGAGTTGGAGTTCGACCTCAAAGGACCTCTTCGCGAAGGCAGGAGCGATGAAGAGCTTAAGCGCATTTTTTCCGAGGCCATTGCCAGAAAGCCTTATCAAGAGGTTGCCTGCTTTTCCATGATACAAAAACGCATGAGCCAGATCGGGGGCTGATCCCGGGGGGCAAGAGGAGATGAGAGTAGGGGTTCTGACCATAAGTGACCGGGGCGCAAAAGGCGGCCGCGAGGATGAAAGTGGAAGGCTCATCAAGGACATGGTCTCTCAAATCCATGGCCATGTTGAGCGCTATGAGATAGTGCCTGATGATGAAGAGCGGATCGCGGCCAGACTAAAAACCTGGTCGGATGAAGATGACCTGGACCTTATTCTCACAACCGGCGGAACAGGCTTTTCGCCACGAGACACCACGCCGGAAGCTACTTTATCTGTTATCGAGAGGCTTGCGCCCGGAATAGCAGAGGCCATGCGCGCCGAGGGCCTGAGGAAAACACCACGGGCTATGCTGTCCCGGGCTGTGGCTGGTATACGCGGCAGAACCCTGATTATCAACCTTCCCGGAAGCACAAAAGCCGTTAGAGAATCCCTGTCCGCTATTCTGCCCGCACTCCCCCATGGAATTGAAATCATCAGGGGCCAGACAGGGGAATGCGGGGCAGATAGTTAAAATGAGAATTTTTTCTATGATGAGACGGATAGTTTTTTTGACTCTGTTGTTTGTCCTCATGGCCATAAGCCCAGGTGCTTCTGCCCGGTCACTGGTCCCTGATTTTCTTGAAGAGCCGGGCATAGAGACCGGGCGCAGGAGTGTGCTCTTTCTCATGGCGCATTTTGACGATGATTCGGTCATTGCGGGCACCATGAACCTGTATGTCCGGTCAGGATGGGACACACACATCTGCCGGGTGACTCGTGCCGGATACGGCTGGATGTGGGGCGACCCCTTAGCCCGGACAGATGAGGCTAACAAGGCCATGGATGCGGTTGGTGTCCCGCCTGAGAACCGCCATATCCTTGGAATCGGGGACCGCGAGGCAAAGAGGGCAAAAAAGGGAGACCGCTATGCAAATCGAAGCCAGTGGTTCCTGATGGTCCCATTCGGCATTATCGGAACATGGCGCACTCTGCGAGGACGCGGTGAGCCCGTCAGACCAACGGCTGAATACGATTTTCTGAAACCTCCCCATCCGGGAAAACTCCTTTACCAGCGCGGAGTAGGCGTTTACCCTGATATGCCCTTCTCGGTCTGGCAGAATGCAGTCAGGGAAATCCCGGAATTCTCCGCAGGATATGAAGGACAAGATAGAAAGTGAGGAGGGGTGTGCGACATAAATGGTGACTTTTTTCATTCTCGGCCGTAG
>CAZOMR010000273.1:0-3988 GCA_964580655.1 uncultured bacterium | reverse complement strand
ACAACTTTTGGAAATCCCAGGGCCACTTGACCACCATTTATGTCGCACACCCCCAGCTATTTGGACTGTTGCAAGTATGTTGCGCTAATGCTACAATAAATTTTTAAGGAATTTTCAAGGCAAAGGAATTGCCAGGGGCTGAAAAATTTTACGGGCCTATCGGGAGGGCGCAGGTAGAGGAGGACCGCCTCAAGGACAGGGCGCGCCGCCGCCGCGAGGTGGTTCTGATAGGTGTTTTTCTTCTGGCGATCGCATTCGCTTTTTATCTTGAGTTCCATCTAAGCCGGATAGCCGAGGAGCAGGCCAGCTTTCCACTGACCTCAGGTCTGGTATTCTTCGCTTTCTGGAACCTCATTGTCATCCTGGTCCTTGTTGTGCTGTTTTTAGTGGTGCGCAATGTTGTGAAGCTGGTATTTGAGCGGCGCAGAGGAGTCCTCGGGGCACACCTTCGCACACGGCTTGTGGCGGCTTTTGTCGGGCTGACCCTGGGCCCGGCAGTGGTGCTGTTTGCGCTGTCAGCTTTCTTCATCAATTACTCAATGGAACGCTGGTTTGACCCGGAGGTCAAGAACCTGTTTGAGACATCCAGCCAGATCATTCGCAGCACCTACGATGCCACTGGCGAGGACACCCTTCATTACGCCCAGGAGTTGAGCCGGGCTATAACCGTGGGAAAGCTCTTAAGTTCGGAAAACGCGGAGTCTTTGAAGAGTTATGTTGAGAAAAAGCAGGTTGAATACAACCTTGGCATGGTGGAGATTTTCTCCACACAGGGAGAGACAATTCTCCGGGTGAATCCGCCTGAGATACAGAGCGGCTCTTTTACCCGGCCCGGTGCAGAGACGATACAAAAGGCGCTCTCCGGACAGGAGGGGTTTTTTCATGAGGCAATGGGTGCCAAGGAGGTTATTCGCGGGGTTTATCCTGTTTTTTCCAGTTGGGAGGAGAAGAGAAGGGACATAGTTGGTGCGCTGGTAGTGAACAAGTATATCCCGAAGAGCCTTTCACACCAGCTTCGCGAGAATATCCGGGCCATTGAGGATTACCAGCAGTTACTCAGCCGTCAGCTTCATATCAAGAGTCAGCATTTTATTATCCTGATCCTTGTCACTCTAGCGATTCTGTTTCTCGCAGTCTGGTTCGGTTTTTATCTTGCCAAGGGTGTAACCGTTCCCATCCAGCTTCTTGCAGAAGGCACCAGGGAGGTTGCAGGCGGGAACCTGGATTACCGGATTGACATCGAGGCTGAGGATGAGATCGGCACTCTTGTGCAGGCCTTCAATACCATGACTCAAGACCTTAATCGGAGCCGGGACGAGCTGGTGCGGGCCCAGCGGGCTCTGGCCTGGCGCGAGGTGGCCCGGCGGATCGCACATGAGATCAAGAACCCGCTGACCCCTATTCAGCTTTCGGCACAGCGGCTTCAGCGCCGGTATAGAGAAAAGCTCTCGGGCGAGGACAACAAGGTCTTTCAGGAATGCACCGAGACCATCGTCAAGCAAGTGGAGGACCTGAAGAGGCTTGTGGATGAGTTCTCGCTTTTTGCCCGCCTTCCAGCTATCAATCCCAGGCCCAACGACCTGAACCGGATTGCCAGGGAGGCCGTGGCGCTTTTCCGGGAGGCACACCGCCGTATTGATTTTGAACTTAAGGAGGATGACAGGATGCCGGTCTTTGATTTTGATAGAGACCAGATGAAGCGGGCGTTTATCAACCTTCTAGACAATGCGGTGGAAAGCATCGAAGGGCAGGGAAGGGTAAAAGTGGAGATCAACTACCAGGATAACCTCCAGATGGCCCGTGTGGAGATAAGCGATACCGGCCGCGGAATCCAGATGGATGACATTGAAAGAGTGTTCGAGCCTTATTACTCCACGAGGATCCACGGCACTGGCCTGGGCCTTACCATTGTCCAGCGGATCATCACGGATCATTATGGACATATAAGGGTAACGGCGAACGAGCCCAAGGGAACCCGATTTATACTTGAACTTCCGGTTGGAATGACTTATCCGGCACGGTCCGAAGGAAGCACAGGAGAAGCCGGAGCCGTGTCCGAAGGATCTGGAGGACAGATTTAACTGATTAGCGGAGACGGCCATGCGCAAGACCAGTTTATCCTCGGTTGTCCTTATCGTAGATGACGAGGCGAGCATCCGCCGGAGCCTGGGCAATGCCCTGGAGGATGAAGGCTTCATGGTCCGGGCTGTGGAGGATGGCGAAAAGGCGCTTTCCGCGGTTCGGGATGATAACCTTGATGTAGTGTTGCTGGACATCTGGCTTCCGGGCAGAGACGGGCTCGAGGTGCTGGAGCAGATCAAGAAGGACAGGCCCGATCTTCCGGTCATCATGATCTCCGGACACGGCACGGTGGAGACAGCGGTTCGAGCCACCAGGCTGGGAGCATTTGATTTTATCGAGAAGCCCTTGAGCCTGGACAAGGTCATACTCACGATCAACCATGCTCTGGAGCTGAGCCGGCTTACACGAGAGTATAAGCGTCTTCACCGCGAGGCAGTTGGAGAGGATGATCTGATCGGCTCCAGCCACTTGATCCATAGTCTGCGCGAGCAGATAAACAAGGTCGCGCCTAGCGAGGGATGGGTCCTTATCACCGGCGAAAACGGGACGGGCAAGGAGGTGGTCGCGCGCACCATTCACCGAAAGAGCCTGCGTAACGAGGAGCCCTTTGTTCCAGTGAACTGTGCGGCCATCCCGGAAGAGCTGATTGAATCCGAGCTCTTCGGATACGAGAAAGGCGCTTTCACCGGCGCTGAAGGCCGCAAGCCCGGAAAGTTCGACATGGCTGACCAGGGAACAATATTCCTTGATGAAATAGCTGATATGAGCCTGAAGACCCAGGCCAAGGTCCTGCGCATCCTTCAGGAGCATCAGTTTGAACGTGTCGGAGGAACAAGCCCGGTTCAGGTGGATGTCCGCGTGATCGCCGCAACAAACCAGAACCTGGAAGACGCGATCAAAGAAGGGAGGTTTCGCGAGGACCTCTATTACCGCCTCAATGTCATACCATTGAATGTCCCTCCTTTGCGCGAGCGGGCAGAAGACATCCCGCTATTTGTCCAGCACTTTGTAAAGGTCTTCTCTGAAAAAAGCCGGATCAAACCAAAGAAGGTAAAGAAAAAGGCCATGCACGCTCTCACGAGGTATCCCTGGCCAGGCAATGTCAGGGAACTGAAGAATATCATTGAGCGCATGGTCATACTTTCAACGGGAAAGGAAATAGAATTCTCAGACCTGCCGCCGGCAATAAGCCTGTCCGGAATCAAGCTCGCTGAAACCCCGGATGAAAAGGTAAACTTGAGAAAGGCCAGAAAGGCTTTTGAAAAGGAATATATCTCTAAACGGCTGATCGCAAACAGCTACAATATCTCCAGAACCGCCAAGGAACTCGGGCTGGACCGCGCAAGCCTCTATCGCAAAATGAAAGAATACGGCATCGAAATAGCAAAATAATAAACTCTTATCACCGCGAAGGCTCTTTTCACCGCAGAGACGCAAAGAGCGCAAAGTTAAAAAGAATAATATCGGGACCGGAGTTTTACTTTAACCCGAAAAATGCAGTTGTAAGGGCAAAACCTGCGTGTAACCCATCATTGCACTGCAAGGATGGGGAATTTATTTAAGGATTCTTCCCACCCTCCTTGCTGATGGCAACTTACATCGGCATTATGTCTTAATCTTTAACTTTAACTCTCTCTTCTTTGCGTCCTTTGCGCCTCTGCGGTGAAAAAAAGGCAGCGTAAAAAAACACTTGACAAACGATCCCGGATGTTCTTTAATAAATTTTAAGAGGAGACTTAAGTTTTCGTGTTTGAATAGAGAGGCAGATTTTCAACGAATTAAAGGAAGGATAGCCCGATGAAGAAGCTTGCCAAAACTTTATCCCTGATCCTTGCGCTCTGTTCTACTATTTTCTTGCTCTCATGCGGAGCCCCTGATGAGGGCGACCCTCATGATAGATGCCATG
>CAZOMR010000272.1:0-4008 GCA_964580655.1 uncultured bacterium | reverse complement strand
TTCTCAAGAGGAGCCGTATATTTCACGGATAGTCACCATTTATGTCGCACACCCCCAACTTTTTGCATGGTTGACAATGCCCGAGAGACAGGTTAAAATTATATTAATTTTAGAATTTCACTGAATTTCTTGATGATTTTTACTAACGACATTGTCAGCGGCAAGGAGGGAGAAATGAGAATTCGTCAGAACTCAAAGTGGATAGAGGGCAAGTCTTTACTGTGGCGCAGGGGTCAGACATTTCTCCTGCTCTGCGTTCTTGCTATCTGTGTAAGCATTCCTGTCAAACCGGGTATAGCCGATTCCAAGGATAAGTATGGAGGAATTGGAGCGTATACAGAAATAAGAAGTGGAAAACTCACGGTAGCATCTCCTATTAAAGGAACTCCTGCTTATAGAGCCGGAATTCGCGCTGAAGACAGGATAATTAAGATTGATGGTGTTTCTACAGAGGGGGTTTCACTGGAAGAAACATCCGAGAAATTAAGAGGGAAGCCCGGAACCCAGGTTAAACTTACCATAGAGAGGGCAGGTGCAAATGAGCCGATAGAGTATGGTCTTATCAGAGAAATTATAAGGATGCCTCTTAGTGAAAAAGAGTGGATAGTCAGCGAGGCAAAGCGTATAAATGCCAAATTTGACTGGCCCTACGATGTCCAATTCCCAGGGGAGTCATGGCAGTGTGATATGGATATAACCACCTATGAAGACCTGGACAAGGACCTGTCCTTGTATAAGACCTTTGACTTTGACTATACCAACAAGATAAACCCGCTTCTTGAAAAAGAGCTGTGTAAGATGGTGGAGAAAAAACTTGTTGGAAATGGACTGACCCGCTCCAGGAATAATCCGGACATCCTGATAACAATGAGCTTTTATACAGGGAAGAAGGAAAAATATACCCCTCCGAAAACCATTACTACAACCCGGGTAGAACAGGTATGGTCTTCGGGAATGCTCGGGTTGACGCCTATCGGAGCATATCATGATGTGCCGATAACCGAATCTCAAACCATACCCGGAAAGACGGAGGTTAGCTATTACCGGAATATACACCTCAACTTCCTGGATTACTCAAAGCTCAGGAGCGGGGTAAAGCTGGATATACCTCCCCTTATCTGGATAGGCGAGGTAGGGAGCGAGGGCAGTAGCTCAGATATTCGCATAGTGGCTCCTGATATGACCAGCGAACTTCTTGACGAGTTCCCGCAAAAGTCAGGAAAACCAATGTCCAGGCACGTTGTCTATACTACAAGTTCATACGGTAGCATCGGTATCAAGGTGGACCCCGAGCACTGTAGAACTATTTTAGAGGTTCTTCCGGGTTCTCCTGCGGAGTCTGCTGGCATTCACGAAGGAGACATAATCAAGGCAATAGATGGTAAGAGGGTGACAAATGGGTCATATGAGTCATACATAGCGGTTGGGGCTTTTGGGCTACCTAAAAGTGTAACTAAAGACCCATACCTTGAAAAGGTTTTGGATTATCATGGGAGTGGAAAAGAGGTGAAATTTTTGATTAAATCCCCTGGTTCTAAAGGGAAACGAGAAGTCGTTGTTAGCCCCAAAGTAATAAAAGAGACAACGAGAAATTGTTTTTAACCCCGGTGATTAAGTCTCCTGATTCTAAAAAGAAACGAGATTTTCTTATTATCCCCGGGGTAATAAGAAAGAGAGAGGAAGGGGATACTCTTAACTCCAGTGAGCAGTAAAGGTGTGCTTTCGGCTCGCCTCGCTCACCAAAATTTTGTTCAGCGTTGCATAATACTCAGACCAATCAGATTGGTTTCAGGGCAAAGTCCGGTCTTCACATTTCACATTAAGTATTTGGATATTGGTGTTCTGCTGTGAGTCTTGAGAAAAAGGGAATTCCCGAAGAGGCCTACAAGGTCATTTCGGGAGAGGACTATCATCCCTATGTATCTCCGGGTGATGCGCAGAGGGAGTTCAGCCTGCGCGCGGTTATTCTGGGGATTCTGATCGGGGTGCTCTTCGGAGCGGCCAACGCTTACCTTGGCTTGAAGGTCGGGCTGACCGTGAGCGCTTCCATTCCTGCGGCAGTCATGGCCGTGGCGGTCTTCAGGCTGATCGGAGGGGCCACGGTTCTTGAGAACAACATTGTTCAGACCGTGGGTTCAGCGGGTGAGTCATTGGCCGCTGGAGTTATCTTTACCATTCCGGCGCTCCTGCTCCTTGGATTCGAGCCGGGTGTGCTCAAGATTTTCATCATCGGCCTGATAGGAGGCTGGCTCGGGGTCCTGCTCATGATCCCTCTGAGGCGACTCCTTATCTCCCGGGAGCATGGCCGACTTCCTTACCCCGAGGGCACGGCCTGTGCGGAGGTGCTTGTAGCAGGTGACGAGGGAGGCACACGGGCAAGACCGGTGTTCCTGGGTCTGGGGCTTGCGGGTGTCTATGAGTTGCTCATGAGCGGACTGGGGCTGTGGGAGAGCACCCCGCGATGGAATATCCCGCGGTATCCGGGTGGGCAGATTTCCGGGGATGCCTCTCCGGCACTGCTCGGTGTGGGTTTTGTGATCGGGCCACGGATAGCCGGTGTCATATTCTCCGGCGGCGCTCTGGCCTGGCTGGTCTTGATTCCACTTATCACGCTTGTTGGCAGGGGCCTGGATGAGCCGGTATACCCGGGCTTGCTCCTTATCCGTGATATGAGTCCCCATGATGTCTGGCATTTTTACATAAGGTATATCGGCGCCGGTGCCGTGGCTTTCGGTGGAGTTGTGACCCTTATCCGTGCTCTTCCCGCTATCCTCGGTTCAATTCAGGCCGGACTGAGGGCCCTGAATTCCTCTGCAGGCCGTGTGCTCAAGCGGACGGATAGAGACCTGCCTATGAGCCTTGTCTGGACAGGGGTGATCCTGGCAGTGCTCTTGATCTGGCTTCTGCCCGGAAGGATAATCGAGGCTGACCTGATTGTGGCCCTCCTGATGGTGGTCTTCGCCTTTTTCTTCGTTACCGTGTCATCCAGGATCGTGGGTCTGATCGGATCCAGCTCCAACCCTGTTTCTGGCATGACCATCGCCACCCTGCTTGCCACCAGCCTGATCTTCGTGGCATTAGGCTGGACAAGCAGGGAGCACCAGGCCGCGGCCCTGGCCGTTGGAGCAGTGGTCTGCATAGCCGCGGCCATAGCCGGAGATACCAGCCAGGACCTGAAGACAGGATTCCTGCTTGGGGCCACGCCGCGCTCTCAGCAGATCGGCGAGTTTATCGGGGTGCTCACCTCGGCAATCGTGATCGGCTGGGTCGTGCTGAGACTGCATCAGGGCATAGGCATAGGGTCCGGGGAGTTGCCCGCGCCGCAGGCCACGCTCATGTCGCTGGTTGTAAAAGGAGTGCTCACACAAGAGCTTCCGTGGGGCCTGGTCATGATCGGGGTCTTTCTTGCCGCGCTAGTGGAGGTTATCGGGATTCCTTCATTGCCCTTTGCGGTGGGGGTATATCTTCCGCTGTCGCTTACCACGCCGATTCTCATCGGCGGCGGAATTCGTGCCCTTGTTGAGAGAAGGAGTTCGCAGGCCTCTCTCAAGGAAAGGCGAGAGAGGGGGGTGCTCTATGCCTCCGGCATGATCGCTGGCAGTGCGTTTGTGGGCATGGGCATGGGACTTCTCAAGTCATCCGCATCACTCAAGCCTTTAGTGGACAGGATGTATATAGGCGGGGATTTTTCCGAGTGGATCAGGACAAGTGTTGCGATTCTGCTTTTTCTTTTACTTGCGGTCTCGCTGATGAAAATCTCCAGTCTCAAGGATAAATAATTTTCACCGCAAAGACGCAGAGGACGCAAAGAAAAAGAAGAAGATAATTTTAACCACCAAGACACCAAGAATTCTTAGTACATAGTAGTCAGGAAAATTTTGATTTGAAATGGGCACTGTGAACTGTTGTGAGGGGTGTGCGACATAAATGGTGACTTTTTTCATTCTCGGCCTTAGGGGCTCTGCTTGCTGCGCCCTTTGAGGGCAGGGCAAGCCCTGCCCCTACATT
>CAZOMR010000271.1:0-4021 GCA_964580655.1 uncultured bacterium | reverse complement strand
CCTCACTGTAAAAAGCATTTGGAGTTGCAGGTACCATTAAACCGGATGAACCTTTTTTATGTGTAAACGAAGAGCCCGAGATAGAGGAAAGCCCCGGCAAGACTAATGTCAAAAAGCGCCATCAGCCTTGCACGCTCAAAATTCTCTCCATAAAGGATATTCAGCCACCGTGCCATCAAAGAAGGATGAGCCAGCATCAGCCCGGATTCAAGCAGAAGCAGGCATGCAAAAAGGAAAACGAAAAATTCACGCGGATGATGAAACCGGACAATCGAAGAGAATATCAATGCTGTAAGAACCATGAGCGCCAAGCCTGTTACAGGCAAGAGCCGCGGTTCTGCATAGACCTCGGTCCATGATTCCCTGCCAGCCCGAGAAAGGAGAACTACCGCCTCCCCGGCCAGAAAAGCACTGATGATAAACGACCAGGTTGAAAAGCTGAACACCTGTCAGTTAGTCCGGACTACTCCCGTCCTTCAACCAGGGAATTTACCACTCCGGGATCAGCAAGCGTGGTGGTGTCGCCTATGTCCTTGACCTCTCCGGACGCGATCTTCTTCAGAATCCTGCGCATGATCTTTCCGGAACGGGTTTTGGGCAAGGCATCGGTAAACTGGATCTTGTCCGGAGCCGCAATCGGGCCTATCTCCTTGCGCACATGCTTGACCAATTCCTTCTTCAGATCATCGGTCTTGTCAACACCTGCATTCAGGGTGACAAAGGCATAGATTCCCTCTCCCTTGATCTCGTGCGGCATCCCGACAACCGCGGCCTCGGCCACATTGGGATGACTGACAAGCGCGCTTTCAATCTCCGCAGTGCCCATCCGGTGGCCGGATACATTGAGAACATCATCCAGCCTGCCCATCAGCCAGAAGTAACCGTCATCGTCAACTCTCGCACCATCGCCGGTGGTATAAAGTCCAGGGAACTTGGTCCAGTAGGTTTCCTTGAACCGCTCATGCTCGCCATAAACGGTGCGCATCAGACCTGGCCAGGGCTTTTCTATCGCCAGATACCCGCCCTCGTTTTTGCCGCATTCAGTCCCGTCCTCCCGAAGCACCTTGCAGAAGACCCCGAAGAAGGGAAGCGAACTACTGCCCGGTTTAATCTTCATTGCCCCAGGCAGGGGGGTAGTGAGAAACCCGCCTGTTTCAGTCTGCCAGTAGGTATCCACGATCGGGCACTTGCCCTTGCCCACAACATTATAATACCACATCCAGGCCTCCGGGTTTATCGGCTCTCCCACTGTGCCCAGGATTTTGAGGGAACTCAAATCGTATTTATTCGGATAGGCATCCCCCTCTTTGGCAATGGCCCGGATTGCGGTTGGCGCAGTATATATCTGGTTGACCTTGTACTTCTCGACAACTGCCCAAAACCGGCCAGCGTCCGGATAGGTCGGCACGCCTTCGAACATGACCGAGGTCGCGCCGTTGCAAAGCGGGCCGTAGACAATGTATGAGTGCCCTGTTACCCAGCCTATGTCCGCAGTGCACCAGAATGTGTCCTCGTCTTTGAGATCGAAAACCCACTTATGAGAGCATGCTATAAACAGAAGGTAGCCTGCCGTGGTATGGAGCACGCCCTTGGGCTTGCCAGTGGAACCCGATGTATAAAGGATGAAAAGCGTATCCTCGGCATCCATGACCTCCGGCTCACAATAGGGCTTGATGTCTTCCGCGGCCATCTCATCATGCCACCAGGTGTCCCGGCCAGCCTTCATGGTCACCTCGGTCTTGGTCCGTTCCACCACGATCATATCCTTGACATAGTCAAGACCCTCAAGCGCCTTGTCAGCATTGACCTTGAGAGGAATAGTCCTTCCCCCTCGAAAGCTTCCATCCGAGGTTATGACCATACATGTCTTGGAGTCCTCTATTCTATCCCGCAGGGAATCAGCACTGAACCCTCCGAAGACCACGGAATGTATCGCACCGATCCGGGTGCACGCCAGCATGGCGATTGGCAGTTCCGGGATCATGGGAAGGTATATACAAACCCGGTCTCCCTTCTTTATGCCTTTCTTCTTCAAAACATTGGCAAACTTGTTCACCTCACGATACAAGTCCATGTAGGTGAGCACCCTGCTCTCATCAGGAGAATCGCCCTCCCATATAAGAGCAGCCTTGTTCTTGCGCCAGGTCTTGATGTGCCTGTCCAAGCAGTTCTCAGAAACATTGAGCTTGCCTCCGGCAAACCAGGTGAACTTGCACTCATCAACATCCCATGTAAACACCGTGTCCCACTTCTTGTGCCAGTCAAGAAATTCCTCGGCCAACTCCCCCCAGAAACCATCAGGATCATCCTTCGAGCGCTTATACATCTCATCATACTGCTTCATGCTGTTTATGTGAGCCACCTTCTGTAACTCCGCCGGAATCTCAAAAACCCTGCCCTCCAGGCTCACAGATTCAATCCCTTTTTTCTCCTTTTTCTCTACCATCGTACTTCTCCTTCTTTTTCTTGATTGAACTTAAACTACAAGGTTACCACATTTTGGAAAATTGTTAACAACTCCTGACAAATGAACTAAAAAAAAGATATGCCTGTCACTCTCTAAAATACAATGTGCCCTTTTTGCGCCCATATGTAGCAAATTAATATACATTAGATTCAATTTTATGTCAAGAAAAAAACACCATCCCTTGTAATTATTTCGACACGGAGAATTTAACCCGGGATTCCCCAGGACCGACTGCTTAAATCAAGATAGGCCGCAAAGGCTACCAAGCAGGGCAGAATTTGAAATTTAATAATTATTCCAGAGAGTTACGGCCTGCCAGTGAATAAAACGGGGAATTTTTGTCCACGGCCTGGCAGGAGCAAGCAAGGTTTGCGCATGGGACACAAATACCTCCTACGGAGAACAGACCCCTCATACTCGGAGTCTGATAAAAAAAGAAATTCAGTTTACACAAGGTTGAAGTAATCTTTGGAAAAAATCCCGGGTAAACCTTATTCTTTCTTCGTGCCGGTTATACACTCCTGCGGACAGACCTCCACGCAAGACCCGCAGTCTGTGCACTTTTCAGGATCAATCACAAAGCAGTCATCAACCTCGCTGATAGCTTCTTCCTCGCATTCAGGCTCGCACGCCCCGCAGGATATGCACTCCTCACAATCAATCACATGAGCCATTCCTTTACCTCCATGTTTTAATTCGAACTTATAACCTGAGTTTTCACTGGCAGGCCTGGCAAGAATTATAGCAATTAAAAAAAGGTTGTCAAGACAAAATTCAGACCGCGACTACCTCCTTGACTTCAGGCACCCTTTGTCTCAGTATTTTTTCCACGCCCATCTTCAGGGTCATGGTCGCAGCGGGACACCCCGCGCACGCACCCCGCAGGCGCACCTTCACCTTGTTGCCCTCAATCCCGACTAGCTCTATATCCCCGCCATCGGCCCTCAGCATAGGCCTGATTTCTTCCAATGCCTTCTTAACTTCATCTTCTATCATTTTCTCTCCTTTGCGGAAACCACTATATCCCGGGTGTAAGCTTAAAACTCCTTTTTGTGTTCCTTATACCAGCTCTTCCACGCCTCTACATCCCTTCCGAATTTCTGCTCCGTAACCTCGGTAAGGCATTCCAGCGCAAGCTCTCTGACCTCGCTATCATCATCGAGCGCCTCGATCAATTGTGGCACAGCGAAATCACCGTACTCCTTGATCTCCTTCACTCCCTCTTCCCGCAAACCAGAGTCCGGACTCTTGAATTTCCCGATGGACTCCTCTATCATGCGGTCGAGCTTTGTGGGGAATAGCCCCAGATCAAAAATCTCGTCCCCGGCCGCAATCCCCAGTGTGATGCCATAAAGAACGAGCACCACCAGGCCTATCTCGGCCTTGTATTTAACAACCAGTTCCTTCCACTTGACCATGGTCTTGCTCCCCCGGTTTTGAATATATCATCTATTTAACTTAAATCAAATTTTCCGAAACATCAACGAAAATCCACCTCCAGGGTGTGCGACATAAATGGTGACTATCCATGAAATATACGGCTCCTCTTGAGAA
>CAZOMR010000270.1:0-4084 GCA_964580655.1 uncultured bacterium | reverse complement strand
GGGCGGAAACAAGGGCGTGAGTACCATCACCGTACTCACTTAAAAAAAGCGGGGGGACTCCAATTCCCGCTGAACCAGGACAAGAATTCCGAACCCCAGAGGGCTTCCATCCGGCAAGGGTTTCCTTCATCTATGCCTGTGCATTTTGCCATGTCAATTTCTCCTTACAGGGGTTTTTCCTTGAACATTGGGTCTAGTTTGACATCCTGTCTTGGCTTGTGTCAAGATAGTTTTTCAGGATGAAGGTGTTTGTTACAGGCGCGACAGGCCTTGTTGGAGGGAATCTTGTTCGGGTTCTCTCTCAAAAGCGTAGTGCGGACTTGCGTGTGCTTGTGCGGGAGCGGTCAAAGACCCTGGCACTTGAAGGTCTTGAATTAGAAAGGGTGAGCGGTGATATTCGGGATCGCAAGTCCATGGACAAGGCTGTCCGGGGCTGTGATCAGGTATATCACTGTGCGGCTTCCGTGAGCCAGTGGCGTCCCAACCTGGAGTCAATGAAGGAGATCAACATCGGTGGAACGGTCAATGTTCTGAAGGCGTCGTTCGAGGCCGGGGTAAAGCGTGTGGTCTATGTCAGCACCGTGGATACACTGGGGCTCTCAAGCAGGGAGAATCCAGCGGATGAAACAGCGTCCCACGAGAGCATGGCCGCATTCAGGAATCCCTATGTGGACACGAAATACGAGGCGGAACAGCGTGCGCTTTCTATTGCAGAGGCTGGCCTTGACCTGGTCATAGTCAAGCCCACTTACATGATCGGCGAGTGGGATGTCAAACCATCCTCCGGCCAGATGATCATCCAGGTGGCAAAAGGAAGGGCCATGGGCTATACCACCGGCGGAAACAACTTTGTGGATGTGCTTGATGTATGCGAGGGAATGATACTGGCAATGGAGAAGGGCAGAAAGGGACAGGCATACATCATGGCAAACAAGGACGGCAATCTCACTTACAGGGAGATGTTTACAAAAATAGCCGAGGTTGTCGGAGCCAGGCCCCCGGCATTCCCCATACCATACCCCGTGGCAATGCTTGCAGGGTATAGCCTTGATGTGGTTGGAAGGCTTTTCGGGTTCGAGCCGGACATCAACTCCATTACCGCCAAAATGGGCTTTGCAGACCACTACTTCACCCCCCAAAAAGCCATCCAGGAGTTGGGAATCCCTCAGTCCCCCATTGAAGGCGCAGTAAAGCGGGCATTTGACTGGTTCAAAAAATCCGGATACCTTTGAATGATTTAAGGAGGGGACAAAAATAATGAAAAGAGCTTTTGTGCTTGCCATTAGTCTCTTTACACTTTCGCTTTATATTTCATGCCTCGGGAAGAAGAAGGTCGAGGCCGAGGATGCCGTTGAAGGACCTTCCCTGCCGTTGTGTTCTGCGGCCGAGGTCAGGGTCGAGCCGAATGTTGTTGATGACTCGGATTTGGTGGTTGGTTCCGGGAGGGATGTTGAATTTCAAGCATCCGCTTATGATGCCTCCGGCCAGCCGGTCTCGGTTGAGCTTGACTGGTATTTCCGGGGCCTTCCCGATGAATCTGACCGGACCGTGACAGGCCAGGGGCACAGGCTCACGAAGACCGGTCCCATGAGCGCATGCTTTGAGGCCTCGGGTTATACCGCAGGCACCTTCGGTATAGCGGCCGAGCTACCGGCCTGCACAGGAGAATCCGGACTGCCGGTGCGGGGCACGGTTAAGGTAATTGTGAATGCCAGGCCGGATGCCCCTGTCTTATGCGGTCCTGTCAATATTCTCTATGGCCAAAGGGATGTAAGCGGAGAGACCGTGATAGGCTTCATCCCCATTCGCCTCAAGGCCGAGCTGTTCAGTCCGAGTTCCCGGAAGGCTCTGGAGGATATGCGCAAGCGTCTGCGGGTCCGGTTTTATCTTAACGAAAAACAGATCAAGCCGGACCGAAAGATTATCCTGGACCATGGTGCGAGCCCGTGGTTCAAGTCCAAGGAATCTGGAGGACGGGAACCCGTTTACTGGGCCTACATCCCGTTCTGGCGTCCGGCCGGGGAATACAAGGCTTATTACGAACTCCTAGACGGCGAGGAGCTCGTGTGCGCCTCTGATACCGCGTATTTCACAGCGCGGTGATCCGCGAATGGGCATAGACGCTTACGCTCTCATAACCAATGTTCAGCGGTTCTCCACGGAGGATGGCCCTGGTATCCGGACGACCGTGTTTTTCAAGGGCTGTCCGCTTAGCTGTCCCTGGTGCCACAACCCCGAAGGCCTCCTTAAGGAGCCGGAGCTGTCATTTACTCAAAGCCGCTGTATAGGGTGTGGCGAGTGTGAAAAGGTATGCCCGGTAGGAGCTCCGATTCCGGGTAGCCCGGAAAATCCCAAGGATCTGAAGGGCTCGGAATGCACGAGGTGTTTCGCGTGTGTCTCCGCGTGCCCTACCACTGCCCGTGAAAAGATAGGCCGGGAATACACGGTGGAAGAGCTCTTCAGGGAGCTTATCCGGGATAAGGTGTTTTACGAGAAGTCCGAAGGAGGAGTCACCGCGAGCGGTGGCGAGCCCATGTTATGGCATGAGTTCCTCGCATCCCTTTTCAAGCGCCTGGGAAAAGCTGGTATCCATACCGCACTGGATACCAGCGCAGTGACAGGGGGAGATGCCCTGGCGAGAGTCCTGGTCCATACCAGCCTGGCCCTTGTGGACCTCAAGATCATGGACGAGAAGAAACACAAGGAGATCATCGGGGCCGCACTTCCCCGGATTCTTGAAAACATCTCTCAAATTGACAGGTCCGATATTCCCATTATCATACGCGTTCCGGTCGTTCCGGGTTATACCGATAGCGAGGCTAACATTTGCAAAATAGCCGAGTTTGTAAGTGGTCTGAAAAACCTGGCTTCAGTGGAACTGCTCGCGTTTCACCAGCTCGGAAAGTCGAAATACAAACAGATGGGCAAAAACTACACGCTCTCGCACCTCGCGCCCCCCAGCCCGGAGAAAATGCAGGCTCTTGCAGAGATACTGAACCAGCATGGAATTGAAAAGGTAACGATAAAATAGAATCTGGGAGAACATGATGGAAAAAGATAATTCCGAAAAAGTTCCGGGCACCCCGGTCTCCGGCCTGGTCAAGCGCTATTTTATCTACGCGCGGTCCCCCTTCTTCTCGGCCTCGGTTATTCCCGCGCTCTTCGGCACCGCGTTGGCTTATCATCTTGACGATGTCTTTCACCCTCTGCTCTTTGTCCTCGTGCTGGTGGGCCTTATGGCCGCGCATGCCGGGGTCAATCTTGCCAATGATTACTATGACTTCTTCCTCGGAGTGGACCCACCCAACCGGTATCGCTCCACCTTCAGCGGGGGGTCGCCCTTCCTGGTCCAGGGCACTGACCAGCCTTCACGGTTCCTCAAATACCTCATCTTTTCCTTTGCACTTGCAGGGCTTTGCGGCCTTGTGCTCATGTGGCTCGTTGACCAGGGCATCGGGCCTGTGTTCTGGCTTGCGCTTGCCGGCTTTATCGGCGGATTCTTCTACTCTGCTCCGCCCTTCAAGTTCTCACACCGCGGGCTGGGAGAGATTTTCATACTTCTCTGCTTCGGGCCGCTACCGGTGCTTGGAGCATTCTATGTGCAGACCCGGTCGCTCCCCTGGAGCGCGGTCCTGGCTTCTGTCCCTGTTGCCCTGCTTATCACCAATGTCATCTGGATCAACCAGTTCCCGGATGCCGAATCTGACGAGAGGTCCGGCAAAAAGACCCTGGTAGTGCGCCTCGGGGTGAAACGATCCCGCTATCTCTATCACCTGATAAATGCGGTCGCGTACCTGTCCATCATCCTCCTTTCCCTCCATGACCGGATCGGACCGTGGTTTCTTGCAGGAATTCTCACACTCCCTCTTTCGGTGCGCGCAAGCTTTATCCTGCATCGCCAATTCGATCATCCGAAAGAATTGATCCCGGCAATGGCAAGCACCGTGGCCGTACAGCTTTCAACCGGGATCATCCTTACACTCGCGCTCATCCTTGCCTGATAATCTTGCTGAAAAATCACTCTCTTCAAGGGTCTGCGACATCAAAGGGGGTTTTAGCCGTTGGCGGCCCTTTGCTCCCAGAA
>CAZOMR010000269.1:0-4130 GCA_964580655.1 uncultured bacterium | reverse complement strand
GGATAGTCACCATTTATGTCGCACACCCAGAAAAAATCTTTGACTTGATTGAAAAATTGTATTAGTATATAGTCAATATATCCAGCATGTGAAAGAGGGGGGAGTAATCAATGGAAATCACTGATGTAAAGGTATCTCCGGTGAATGAGGAGCGGCTCAAGGCGTATGTGACTATTATCCTTGACAACTGTTTTTTGGTCAGGGATGTGAAGGTCATTCACGGCAACTCAGGCTTCTTTGTGGCGATGCCGAGCAAAAAGCGCAAGGATGGCACATATAGGGATGTGGCCCATCCAATTAATTCCGAGACCCGCAAGATGATGGAGTCCACCATTCTCGATTCCTACTGGAAACTGATGGGCGAGGAAGGTAAAGAACAGGCTCCTGTAATCCAGGCGCTGGAAGAAGATAAACCAGAGGAGCCTGCCGAAGAAAGCACAGCAGAGGATCATAACCTGTAACCGTGGTTCAACCTGAATATAGCGCTCGGTGAACCGATGGGGCGTCGCCAAGCGGTAAGGCACGGGATTTTGGGTCCCGCATACGCAGGTTCGAATCCTGCCGCCCCAGCCAAGGGAGAGCGGTGTTTCCATGAAACTCGAAGCCGGAACACTACAGGCAGAGGGCGAGCCTGGAAAAAAATGGGGAGTAAAGGCTGATGAAAAATAGTCTCATCTTGCTCGCGGGGCGGTCTAATCCTGAACTCGCGCGAAAGATCAGCGAGTATATCGGCGTTGAGATGGGCGAGATGGATGTGTTCAAGTTTGCCAATGACAACACCTTCTGCAAGATCAACACCAACATCCGCAAGCGCGATGTCTATGTGGTCCAGTCGGCATCACGGCCTGTCAACGACAACATCATGGAACTCTTGATCATCATGGATGCCTGCAAGCGCGCCTCCGCAAACAGTATCACCGCTGTTGTGCCTTACTATGGTTATGCGCGCACGGACAAAAAGGATCAGCCACGCGTTCCCATTACCGCCAAGCTGTTTGCGGACATCCTCACTGTGGCAGGGGCCACGCGCATCATCTGCATAGACCTCCATGCCGAGGCCATACAGGGGTTCTTCAACATCCCGGTGGATCACCTCTACGCCATGCCCATATTTATTGAATACCTTAAAAAATTCGCAATGGACAAACTCGTTATTGTATCGCCTGATGCCGGCGGTGTGCCGCGCGCCAGGGCTCATGCCAAGCGCATCGGCGCGGAGCTGGCGATCATTGACAAGCGCCGCAAGGGAAACATAGACCAAACTGAGGTTCTGAATGTCATCGGCGATGTAGAAGATAAAGATTGTGTCCTGGTGGACGACATAATTGATACTGCGGGTAGCATCACCAAGGCGGCTAATGCTCTCATGGAGAGGGGCGCACGGGAGGTGGTGGCAATGGCCACACATGCGGAGCTCTCGGACCCGGCAATTGAGAGGCTCGCACAGAGCCCGCTCAAGGAGGTGATCATGACCGACACCATCCCCGTCTCTCCGGAGCGCCTGCTTGATAAAATCAAGATACTCAGCGTAGCTCCCCTGCTCGGTGAGGCCATTCGCAGGATTTATCAAGGGGATTCGGTATCATCCTTGTTTATCTAAAGGAGGCTATTCAGCATGAAGCGAAGAGAACTGGAAGTGGAAATTCGCGAGGGGCGCGGCAAGGGACCAGCCCGCAAATTGCGCCGCGCAGGAAAAATCCCCGGGGTTTTTTACGGCCCTGAGCGTGACCCCGTATCAATCCTGCTTGACCCCAGGAAATTGCAGGAAGCAGTGGACACACTCAGTGGGATGAACACGATCCTGGAGCTCAAGTCTTCCACGAAGGATCTGAATGGATGCACCGTGATGCTCAAGGACTATCAGGAAGCGCCGCTTGAGTCAGGGTTCATCCATGCCGACCTTTTTGCAGTTGATTTGAACAAGCCTATCAGGGTGGAGGTGCCCGTTGAATTATATGGAAACCCGGTGGGCGTGTCTCTGGGCGGCACCCTGGATCAGATGCTCTGGAGCGTGGAGGTGGAGTGCCTGCCTCTTAAAGTGCCGGACCAGATCGAACTGGATGTCAGCCATCTGGAGATCGGCCACTCTATCCATGTCTCTGAGATCAAGCTGGCCGAGGAGATCAAACTGCTTGCTGACCCGGAGGCCCCGATTGCCGCTGTCCTGGCTCCGCGCCTGATAGAGAAAGAAGCCGCACCGACAGAGGAGGCTGAAGCGGCTGAGGCAAAGGAAGGAAAGGCTGAAGAGCCCGAGCCCGGGGAGAAGCCAGGGAAACCGGAGAAGCCGGAAGAAAAGGGGAAGCCAGAGAAATCCGGAAGACCCGGGAATTAAGCTTTACCGGTCCGAAGGATGAGTCTTTAAGAGAAGAGCCGGGTGAAACTTATCGCTGGCCTGGGAAATCCAGGGGGGGCTTATGCCCGGACGCGTCACAACGCGGGCTATCTGGTGGTGGACGACTTTTCTCTCCGCCATCGAGTGCGTCTCTTTTGGCCGCGTTTTCATTCCCGGATTGCGACCGCCAGGGCCTCTGGAGAGAAAATCATCATCCTCAAGCCACGCACCTTCATGAACTTGAGCGGAAAAGCCATAGCCCCGGCGCTCCGTCACTATCACCTGTCATTGCACGACTTGACTGTAATCCACGATGACCTGGACCTCCCTGTGGGAACCATCCGTTTCTCGCGCAAGGGGGGAGACGGAGGGCACCGCGGAATACGGTCAATCATCGAGGCGCTCGGCACAGGAGAGTTCATGCGTCTCAGGGTGGGAATAGGACGCCCCCCGGATAGTGAGGATGTGGTGGACTATGTGCTCAGTCCGCCATCACAGGATGAGCGTGAGAATTTCGAGAACGCGGTTCAGCTTGCGAGCCATGCCCTGGATGTTATGCTCGATCAGGGGCTTCCTGCCGCGATGAATCAATTCCACCGGAGTAAGTGATGGGCTTTCGCCTGGGCATTGTGGGTCTTGCCAACGCGGGCAAGTCAACCATCTTCAATGCCCTCACCGCTATTGGCGTCCCTGCCGAGGCATATCCCTTTTGCACTGTTGAGCCAAACATTGGCAAGGTGCCGGTGCCGGACGAGCGGCTGGACAAGCTGGCAGAATTGCTCAAGCCAGAGCGGCTGGTCCCGGCTGTCCTGGATTTCGTGGACATAGCCGGACTGGTTCGAGGAGCGCACAAGGGCGAAGGCCTCGGAAACCAGTTTCTCTCTCTCATCCGCAATGTGGACGCCATTGCGGAGGTGATCCGCTGTTTCGAGAACGAGAATATCAGCCACCCTGAAGGGTCCCTTGATCCGGTTCGTGATGCCGAGATCATCATCATGGAGCTTATCCAGAAAGACCTGGAGACAATAGACCGCAGGCTTGAGAAGGTCAGGCACATGCTCCGGGTAGGCGATAAAAAGGTCCAGATAGAGCTAGGCCTGCTGGAGCGATTGAAGAGCCAACTAGAGGACCTGAAGCCAATTAGAGGAATGTCCTTCACCGAGGAGGAAACACCTATTATAAAGGAGATGGCGCCGCTGACACTTAAGCAGATTTTCTATGTGGCCAACCTGGGCGAGGAGTCCGTGGACGCAAAAACTCATCCATTTCTGGAAAAGCTGAGGGCTCACGCAAAGGAAGAAGGGCTGAATGTTGTCCCTTTCTGGGGCAAGCTCGAAGCCGAGATTCACGAACTGGATAAAGGGGAACAGGATGTCTTTCTGAAAGAGATGGGGCTTAAGGTGTCAGGTCTTTCCGAGATCATACGAACAGGATACCAGATACTTAACCTGGTTACATTTTACACCGCGGTGGGACCGGAGCTGAGGGCATGGGTTCTGCCGCGAGGGACAACAGCACTTCATGCCGCGGGCAAGATCCATACTGATTTTGAAAAGGGATTCATCAAAGCCGAGGTCGCTACTTTCGATGATTTCGTGGCCGCGGGAGGCGAGTCCGAGGCCCGCAAGAACGGCACGCTTCGCATCGAGGGCAAGGAGTATCTCATCCAGAACAGCGATGTAGTCCACTTCCGATTCAAAGCCTGATTAGATTTATTCACCGCGTTTTTGGACTTTAATAAATCCGTGCTTTTCGAGGAACTCTGCTGAGAGGATCACAGCGGTTTCCGGATCGGGTT
>CAZOMR010000268.1:0-4141 GCA_964580655.1 uncultured bacterium | reverse complement strand
CCCAATTTGCCCAGGGCAAAAACCTTTGTTACAATAAAAACGCTCAATTTAGGTATCAATAATACATTGATTAAAAGAGAAGGTCAATCTTTAAGTGTTCTGGACCTCTCTTTTAGAAAAAAACATAATTTGCATTTTTTACTTGACAAATACTGTTCATTATGTTAGTTTGGTGCTCAATTATGAGCGCTTTTGGCAGAAGAGGGGAAATTCTAAGGATTTTGATGGAGAATAATTCAGCTACTGTGGCAGAGCTGAGTCGCCATTTCAATGTTTCCGCCATGAGCATCCGGCGGGACTTTGATGTTCTTGCCAAAGAGGGCCGTATTGTTCGCACTCACGGCGGGGCTGTGCTTGCCAGGGACCTGGTAAGCGAGATCTCGTTTTTCGAGCGCAAGGGCAAAAACCTTGCCGAGAAACTGGCCATGGCCCGGGCATCTCTCTCGCTGATCCATGATAGCGACCCTCTCTTCCTGGACTCCTCCACTACCTGTCTCGCGCTTGCGGCTTCTCTGCCAGAGGGCTGGAATCTTTCTGTTGTAACGAACGGCCTTCACACTGCGCTCCGACTCTCGGAGAAAAAAAGCATCTCCACTGTTCTTATTGGCGGGGTTGTTCGCGAGGGCTTTTTCAGCACTATCGGCCCTGAAACAGCGGCCAGGATGAAGGAATTCCGCGCCCGGGTGGCGGTGATCTCTGCAACCGCGTTTGATCCGGAACAGGGGGCTTTTGAGGCTAACCTGCTTGAGGCAGAGGTCAAGCGGGCAATGATCCGGTCAAGCCACGAGGTTATCCTTCTTGTGGATTCAAGCAAGTGGGGACAGGTAGCACTCAACAAGACAGTTGACATAGACTCATCATCCAGTTCCTTCAAACTCAAGGCCGTGGTCGCGGATGATGCCGTTCCCCCAGGTTTGGCCGAGGCAGTGCGCGGGAAGGGAATTCAGCTTATCCTTGTAGCCGGCCGTAAGGAGGACTCCGGATGAGTTCGATACCAGGCACCCAGTCCTCTTCCAGTCCGAAAATTGCCTCGGAGTTTTGCCAGGACTGCGGATACTGCACAGCCACGGCCTTTCCGGATCACATCCCAGAGGCCCAGGTGCGCCAGGTGGTCCGCCGGGTGGTTGGAAGAACCCTGGCCCAGGAACGCTCCGTGGAGGGCATACCGGTCGGCGTATCAGTCAGGCACGTGCACCTCACCCGCGAGCACCTGGAATCTCTCTACGGGCCAGGCTCCGAATTGACAAAGAAGAGCGACCTGTATCAGCCCGGAGAGTTCGCGGCCGATGAGACCGTGACCCTGGTAGGCCCGCGGCTCCGGAGTATCCAGAATGTCCGCATACTGGGACCCCTACGCGAATACACCCAGGTCGAGCTGGCCCGAACTGACGGGGTGATTCTCGGACTACAGATTCCCATGCGCGACTCGGGAGACCTCATCGGATCAGAGCCAATAGTGATCGTGGGTCCCAAAGGCTCGGTCTCATTAAAGGAAGGCGCTATCCGGGCCAACCGCCACATTCACATGAACCCGGAGGAATCTCAGAGACTTGGGGTCAAGGATGAAGAATTGGTCGAGGTCGAGGTGCCGGGCCCGGAGGGCTTGATTTTCCGAAATGTCAAAATCAGGGTCGGAGATTCCTATCGTCTTCAGATGCACATTGACACAGATGATGCCAACGCCGCAGGGATAGTGTGCGAATTGGAAGTAGGTATATATAGGAGGAGATAATTTTCTCAAAACGCTAAGGGAGGTGCAAAATGGCGGAAAGAGCTTTGGGGATGGTGGAAACGCGTGGGTTCATCGGCGTGGTGGAGGCCGCGGATGCGATGGCCAAGGCCGCCAATGTCCGACTCGTCCAGTATGAGCGGATCAGCGGCGGGTATGTAACTATATGCTGTCGCGGCGAGGTGGGCGCGGTAAAGGCCGCGACCGAGGCTGGCGCAGAGGCGGCCCAGGCAGTGGGGGATGTGGTCAGCGTCCATGTCATCCCCAGTCCACATGAGGAGTTGGAAGACTCCATTTTAAGATCCTGAGGGAGGTGGAATATGGCAAAGATGCAAGCGCTCGGACTGGTGGAGAGCAGGGGGTTTGTCGGCGTGACCGAGGCCGCTGACGCAATGGCCAAGGCCGCCCAGGTAGAGGTGGCAGGATACGAGCATGTAGGCGGCGGATATGCCTGCGCCATAGTCCGCGGGGAAGTGGCCGCAGTGCGCGCCGCAGTGGATGCCGGAGCACAGGCGGCCAAGGAGGCGGGAGAATTCATCGGCTCCCATGTTATCCCCAGGCCGCATGAACAGCTAGAAGAGGTTCTGCCCATAGTCAAGCAAAAGCCGGCCCGGAAGAAATAAACTGCCGGCAAGGGCCTGAAAGAGAGGAAAACATGGAATTGGGCCGTGTCGTGGGGCAGGTAGTGGCCACGCAAAAGGATGAAAAGCTGAAGGGCAGAAAACTCCTGGTGGTAGAACTTCTGGATGAACACCTCAAACCTCAAGGGTCTCATGTTGTTGCGGTTGACAGCGTTTCCGCAGGCCAGAGCGAGGTGGTCATCATCGTAAGAGGAAGTTCGGCCAGACAGACAACCGGTCTTGAGAAGGTGCCTACGGATACAAGTATTATCGCAATCGTGGACGCACTTGAGATCGGCAAGAAAACGGTATTTGAAAAAGCCAAAGCCTGAATCTTAATAGCTCTCTTCTGACCTAAAGGGTCTGGGGGAAAGGAGCTTGCCATGCAGGTATCCGAGGATCAGATCAATCAGATTGTGAGCCAGGTGGTGGCGGAGATCAAGGGCAAAGATATTGTCCTTTCAAGCCCCACTCCGAAAAGCGGAACAGGGGACGGCGTCTGGAATACGATGAAAGAGGCTGTCTCGGGCGCGCAGGGCGCCTTCGCGGAATTCGAAGACCTCTCACTTTCTGCGCGCCGGAATATCATTCAGGCTATCCGGGAGATGGGGCTTAAGCACAAGGAAGAGTTCTCACGGCTCACCCTGGAAGAGACCGGGATGGGCCGGTTGGATGACAAGGTAAAGAAGCACGAGGATGTATGCAACCTTACTCCCGGGATAGAGGACATCGAACCCAGGGCCTGGAGCGGGGACTTTGGACTCACTGTGGATGAACGCGCGCCATTCGGCGTGATCGGCGCAATCCTTCCAAGCACGCACCCTGTCCCGACAATGCTCAACAATGCAATCAGCATGATTGCGGCCGGAAACACCATTGTCTTTAACCCACATCCGGCTACCAGGAAGATCGCGGCTTATGCACTCGGACTCATCAACCGGGCCATGGTCAAGGCAGGCGCACCGGAGAACCTGATAAACACGGTGGCGGAGCCAGGGATCGAGACCGCCCAGGAACTCTTCCGCCATCCGGACATAAAACTCCTTTGCGTAACAGGAGGGCCAGCCGTGGTGCGGGCCGCGCTCGGGTGCGGAAAGAGGGTGATCGCGGCAGGGCCCGGAAACCCGCCAGTGGTAGTGGACGAGACAGCAGACCTCCGAAACGCCGCGGAATCCATCATAGCCGGAGCCGGGTTTGACAACAACATCCTCTGTACAGCGGAGAAGGTGATCATCCCGGTGGAGAACATCGCGGAGGGGCTGAAATCCGAGCTAAAGCAAGCCGGAGCTGTTGAGTTGACAACAAGCCAGATGGATAAACTCGCCCAGTTCGCTTTCACAAAGAACGACCAGGGCCAGATCATTGTCAACCGGGAACTGATAGGCCGAAACGCCGGAGTGCTCGCTGAAAGGATCGGCCTGAAGATCGGGAGCGAGGTCAGGATTCTCTTCGGAGAGACCGGACAGGATCATCCCTTTGTCCAGGAAGAACAGCTCATGCCGTGCCTGCCGGTCGTGCGCATGCCGGATGTGGATGCCGCGATTGACCTCGCTGTACAGGTCGAGCACGGCTACAACCATACCGCGACAATGCACTCCATGAATGTAAGGAACCTCACAAAAATGGGCAGGGTGATTAACACCAGCATATTTGTGAAAAACGGCCCGAGCTCCTCGGGCCTCGGTGTGGAAGGCGAGGGGACCCTCACTTACAGCATTGCCGGGCTGACCGGAGAGGGGATCACCACAGCCCGGACATTTACCAGGCCGCGGCGCTGTGCCATGATCGGAAA
>CAZOMR010000267.1:0-4157 GCA_964580655.1 uncultured bacterium | reverse complement strand
TCTCAAGAGGAGCCGTATATTTCACGGATAGTCACCATTTATGTCGCACACCCAAGTCCAGATCTCGATTTGGCTTGCGTCCAGGTTTCTGCTAGAATTTAAACGCTTCGTTTTGTCCCTCCTAAGAATAAGGATTGATTTTAGATAACGTCCCTATTCTAAATCGGAAAGGGGCAACTGCATTATTTAGGTTCAAATGTTTACTTAAGCGTAGAGACTAAGGCAAGGAGGATGTTATTATGCCAGATTTGAAAGACTTTAGAAAAGCGGGAGAGGATATTTTCCATAAACTTCACTTATCAACCTACCCTGTCGCGATCAAATATATAAAGGGTAAGGATGGGATTCCACAAGGCGCTATGCAGCCATCGGCGTTTGGCAAAAAAATGACATTATGTCAGGCCATCTCCCTGTCGAAAGGCCCTGGAAACACAGTTGCCATGACAGCAGATGACAATTTCTGTACCCCTTCAACAGTAGGCCACCAATGGGTTAACATTCCATTAGAAACTCTGATTGAAAGTCAGGTTAAGCAGGGTTGGCACAAAGATATTGAGGCGGAGAAACGGCGGATGGAAGCACAGGCTAAATTACTGGCTACAACGGACATCAAAAGAATGTTTGGCTATATTGGCTTTGTCTGTTCTCCTCTTCAAAAGGCGCACGATGTCCCGGATGCAGTCCTGCTTCATGGAGATGGTGTACAGATTACCCATGTCATACACGCTCTGAGCTATGAATATCTCCATGTCCCTTCATCATCATTTGACGGTTATGGCGAAACGTGTATAAAAGGCGGATTGATACCGTTTGTTACCGGCATCCCACAGATTTTACTGCCTGGAGCGGGCGACCGTTCCTTTTCGGGAAGTTCCCCGCATGAAATAGGTATCGGAATGCCTGCTGAACTTATTTTCTATACCCTGGAAAATCTTTTCAAATCCGGCGGCATGATGAATATGGGATTCCCGGCAAGACTTTTTATGCCTATGGGTTTTGATGAAAACATCACACCCGGATTCAAATTTCTAAAAGATGAGATTGGCAAAATAAAGTAAACACCTCACATATTTTCTGACTTCGAGGTGAGTTCGGGGGGCAGTATGCCTAACTCGAAAAATACCTGAGAGATGGGGTAATGCTTGGTGTAGCAATGGGATGAAATGCAGAGGGACAATGTGTAAAATGGGCAAATTGTATTCGGGGACCTGGCAATTCGTGTGAGGGCGGGATGCCGCATAATTTCAATTTTAAGGAGTTGGGGTCCGTCAACTTGTTAGAGTGGAAGTGACCGGATACTCTTTTCAGGTCTCATCCTCTCAAAGGATTGCAAAGGTGGATAAACGAAAACCAAGCTCTGATTATTTACTGCTCATCCTGGCCAACCTTATCTGGGGAAGCACGGACGTTGCGGCCAAGTTTGCGCTTGCCGAAATGAGCCCCCAAACCCTTGCCTGGACCCGGTTTACAATCGCGCTTTTTGCCTTTTTGCCATGGATGGTTCTACGTAGGGCGGAGATTCCCCGGACCCTGCGAGGTCTCTTGCCTTTTCTGGCTTTAGGGGCCTGTGGATTTTTCTTGAACTATGTCCTTCACTACCACGGCCTACGCCTGGCTCCTGCCTCTCACGCCACGGCATTGCGGGTATCAGAGGCGCTGGTCATAGTGGTTCTTTCCGCTGTATTGCTTGGCGAACGGGTGGGAAGAAGGGCGGCCTTTGGTCTTGTTACGGGCACTGCGGGCGTGCTCATGGTCCTTGATATTGATTTTTATGACTTGTCTCTTTTCAATAAAGGCTACCGGCTGGGCGATTTTTTCATTATCTGCGGCATCTTCGTGGAAGGGCTGTATACCATTATTGGCAAGCGGGTGTTGGTCAAATCAAGCCCGCTTACTGCCACGGCCCTGGCCTGCGCTTTTGGCTGGCTGATGCTAAGCATAAGCTCCGGCCCCGAGGTATATGATCTCTTAAAGAATCCACCCTCCCTTTCCGCTCTTTTGGCTTGCGCTTTTCTTGGGCTTTTCGCTAGTGGGCTTGGCTACCTGATCTGGTACCAGGTGCTGGCCAGGAGGGAATCGCACCGGGTGGGGATTACGATAGTTATTCAGCCGATTGTGGGGATACCTCTAGCAACGCTGGTATTCGGAGACATTATAAAACCGATATTTCTGGCTGGAGCAACCCTGATCGTGTTGGGGGTCTACCTTGCCCTGGGCCCGGCCCCTGGGGAAGGGCACGGCTCCGGCTCCTCCCTCGGGCAAGCCATGTCAAAGTAGAGAGAGGCCGTGGACCAGGCCGTGAGAGCAATATATCTTATGAAGTCGCAGAGCAGGAGCGGGAGCGAAAGTTGTAGACAGCCAGGGAGGACCCTCAAGCAATGGCGGCAACTGGACCGACCCTCATCTGGGAGCAGTATTGACAACCAGGCAATGGATGCTGTAAACAAAATTAGTTAAATGAGGAGACCAGATAAAAAAACGGGTGGAAATTTTATCGAGAGCGGGGAACCGCATAACTCCAGACAAAATGATTCCAATCAATACAAAATCTCGGACCGGGGGAGGATTTCCTGAAATGCCAGTCAAAGCTTTTATCACTGAAAAATTCTTGTTGAGCAACGATAAAGCGGTTCAGCTTTATAACATGTTCGCCAAGGACATGCCCATCCTCGACTACCACTGTCACCTGTCGCCGGCGGATGTTGCCGAAAACAGGAAATTCAATAATCTGTTCGAGATCTGGCTTGAGGGCGACCACTATAAATGGCGAGCCATGCGCTCGAACGGTGTGCCCGAGCGCTTCTGTACCGGCGACTCTGACCCGTATGACAAGTTCAAGGCCTGGGCCGAGACCGTTCCCTACACCCTGCGGAACCCGCTTTACCACTGGACACATCTAGAACTCAAGCGCTACTTCGATATCGACGATCTTCTCGGACCAGACAACGCAGACGCGATCTGGGGGAAGGCCAACCAAATGCTCGAAACCGACGACTTCACTACCCACGCTATTCTCAAGCGCTTCAAGGTCGCCGCCCTTTGCACCACCGATGATCCTGTGGACGACCTCGAAGCCCATCGTTTAGCAAACCAATCCGGCCTCCAAACCAAAGTCTTCCCCACTTTCCGGCCCGATAAGGCCATGGCACTTGGAAACCTCAAGGCCTGGAACGCCTGGGTGGACGCCCTCGCCGCGGCGGGTGACGTCGACATCAAAACACTTTCAAACCTGCTAGACGCTCTTAAGAGACGCCATGAATTCTTCCATCAAATCGGGTGCCGTCTCTCCGACCATGGCCTTGAATGCGCCTTGGTTGATTTCCCCGCTGACCACGAGGCCGCCGCCATTTTCGACAAGGCCCGCTCGGGCGGCGAGGTTTCCGGCGACGAGGCCCGCCGTTTCGGGTCATACCTGATGCTATATTTCGGCCGGCTCGACGCGGAAAAGGGCTGGACCAAGCAGTTACACCTCGGCGCGATGCGCAACAACAACACCCGCCTGTTCAGGGCCCTGGGGCCCGACACCGGGTTCGACTCGATCGGTGACTTCTCGCAGGCCCGCGCGCTCTCGGCTTACTTGGACCGGCTCGACAGCGAGAAAGCGCTTCCCAAGACCATCATCTACAACATCAACCCCTCGGACAACTACATCATCGGGACCATGATCGGGAACTTCCAGGACGGGTCAATCCCGGGTAAAATACAGTTCGGAGCGGGCTGGTGGTTCCTGGATCAGAAGGAGGGCATGGAGTGGCAGATCAAGGCGTTGTCGAACCTGGGGCTGCTCTCCCGATTTATCGGCATGCTCACTGACTCGAGGTCGTTTATGTCCTACCCCCGGCACGAGTACTTCCGCCGCGTGCTCTGCAACCTTATTGGCAGGGACATCGAGGCTGGCGAGATCCCGGACGACGACGATCTGATTGGACCGATGATAAGAAATATCTGTTTCCATAATGCGAAAAATTACCTGGCGCTGGATGAATGACAAGAATAATGACGGTCTATCAATGGAGAAAGCGGGTGGAAATCTTATGGAGTGCGGCTTGCCGCATGATTCCGGTTAATACAATCCAAAAGACCTGTCAATAATTCGCCTTTGACCGGGTGTGCGACATAAATGGTGACTATCCGTGAAATATACGGCTCCTCTTGAG
>CAZOMR010000266.1:0-4160 GCA_964580655.1 uncultured bacterium | reverse complement strand
TGTTGTCAGCTACAAATATCCGGGGGGCATTTCTCTTTGAGCGAGCCAGGAGGTTGTGGTAAGGCGCGCAGAGTGAGCTTACAAGCGCCCTCGTGCCAAGTGCGGACCCTCCGATGCCCAGCACCACAAGGTTCTCAAATGCCGCGGCCCTTTTTGCAACCCTTCTTATTTCAGCCAGACGATTCCTTTGAAAAGGCAGTTCCGCAAAAGCTATCCCCCCCTTATCCCGCTCGGCCATCATGGACTTGTGAATCCGGTCAGCCCTTTTTTCCAGCCCGCGGAATTCCTTCATGGTGAGACCATCGTTCCTGCCGATCAGATCAGCCATCACATGGTTGTAATCAATTTTCAGATTCTCTGATAACCGTTTTTTTGCCATTGAATCAGCCCTCCCATGGGTATCCAGGTTTTTCTATTTTATCAAGAATGCTAGAATGAATAAAAGGGGGTTGTCAATTGAGGGGGTTCTTGCGCGAAGTCAATAATGGGAGAGAAAATTTATGAAGGTTGAAAAAAATCCACGCCGGTTTGTTCCGGAGGGGCTGGACTTGAAGAGCTGGCCTGAGATCGAGGAGTTGTTCAAGGAGTTGGGGAGTCGGAGGTTCCGAAGCGGGGAGGGGCTTGAGCGGTGGCTTTTTGACATGAGCGAGCTTTTGGCCTGCCTGTATGAGGAGGGGTCTCTGCTTTACATCGCGATGACCACGCAGACTGATGACAAGGAGCGCGAGAAGGCATACCTGGATTTCATAGGGGAAATCAAGCCGCGTGTGCGGCTTGCTACATTGCGGCTCATGAAGAAATACATGAATTCAGTGGCGCGCGGGCTTGTTCCGAAGGACAGGTATTTCGTGCTTGAGAGGAGTTTTGCGAACCGGGTTGAGCTTTTCAGCAGGAAGAACCTGCGGCTTGAGGTCAGGGATGCGAAGCTTGGTCAGCGCTACCAGAAGCTGATGGGCGCGATGAGCGTCAGGTTCGAGGGGAAGGATCAAACCCTCCAGCAGATGAGCCGATACCTTGAAGAACAGGATAGAGGGCTCAGGCAAAAGGCCTGGGAGAAGATCACAGCGAGGCGGCTGAAGGATTGCGGCAGGATAGAGGACATCTTTGAAAGGCTCTTCAGGGTTCGCATGGAGATAGCGCATAATGCAGGCCTGCCTGACTATCGCGAGTATGCCTTTCGCGACATGGAGCGTTTTGATTACACAGTGGATGACTGCGAGAATTTTCATCAAGCGGTGGAGAAAATAGTGGTGCCGGTCTATCGCGGCTTGCAGGAGGATCGGAAGGAGCGGCTCGGCCTGGACCGGCTCAAGCCCTGGGACCTGAATGTTGATCCGGAAGGCCGGGGTCCTCTGCGACCTTTTGAAGATGCAGACGAGCTGGTGAAGAAGACCGGGAAGATATTTCAGAAGCTTGACAGAGAGCTTGGGGACCAGTTCGCAATGATGGCTGACAAGGAACTCCTTGACCTTGAAAGCAGAAAGGGCAAGGCTCCTGGGGGATATTCAGCAGGCCTGGATGAAAGCAGGATGCCCTTTATTTTCATGAATGCGGCCGGCAGGGACACGGACCTCTATACCCTGCTTCACGAGGCCGGACATTCATTCCATACACTGGCCTGCCGGAACGAACCACTTATCCAGTACCGCAATTATCCTACGGAGTTCGCGGAGGTCGCTTCCATGGGGATGGAGTTGATGGCTGGCCGGTTCATTGATGAGTTTTATCCTCCGGAGGATGCAAAGAGGTCATGGCGCGCGCAACTTGAGGACATTGTCAAGAAGCTTCCCTGGATCGCAACCATTGATGCGTTCCAGCATTGGCTCTATACCCATCCGGGACATACACGCGATGAACGGAGGGATGCCTGGCTCTCGATATATGATCGCTTCCGCGGGATCGAGGACTATGAAGGTTATGAAGATGCGCTCGCATATCAATGGCACCGTCAGCTTCACATCTTCATCTATCCCTTCTACTACATTGAATACGGCATAGCCCAGCTAGGGGCGCTTGAGTTATGGCAGAGAGCGAGGAATGACCCTGAACAGGCGCTCAGGAATTATAAGCAGGCGCTCGCGCTCGGTGGGTCCAGGCCGCTCCCGGAACTCTTTAAAGCCGCAGGCCTGAGCTTTGATTTTTCCGGACAAAGGCTTGGGTCCCTGATCCAGGACCTGATGGCTGAAATCGGCACCCAGTCGTTAACTTAAAACTAAAGCTGACCCCATCTTTCATTTTTCTGCGGACAGGCAACAGGAAGTATGGTAAAATAGGATTAATGGATAATAGTGTAATAAACAGGGAGCAGTTAATACACCGAGTCAAGAATTGCCTGCAGAGAGCCTATGGTGACCGGCTAAAGGGTGTAGTCTTGTATGGGTCGGAAGCCAGAGAAGAGGCTGATCCGGATAGTGATATAGACATATTGGTTCTTCTAAAAGGACCTATAAGCTTGTGGAAAGACATTCGTACTAATGTCGAAGCTCTTTATGACCTGCAACTGGAGATCCTCCGTCCACTTCATGCAATGCCTGTAAACACGGAGGACTTTGAGGCCGGGAAATATGCTGTCTACCGTAATGCCAAAAGAGAGGGAATTTTCGTGCGAATGAAGAAGCAATTGGATTTTGGAATCGAGCCTTAAAAACTTTACAATCCGCGGAAATTCTTCTGCAAACCAACCCAGACAATTCAGCCTCGCTCGCTTATTACGCAGGGTTTTATGCGGCATCCGCCATTTTTGCTCTACAGGGAAAAATCTTTTCGAAACATTCGGCACTGGAAGCCGCTGTCCACAGTGATTTGGTCAAGCCGGGACATTGGTCCGAGGAACTGGGAAGGGATTATTCATCTCTATTAGAATTACGCATTACGGGTGACTATGGAGTTCTCGAACACGTATCAAAAAGCGACGCAGAGAAAGCCATTCAAGCCGCGAGCCGTATCCTCCGGGCAGTTCATGAAGCGCACCCGGATATTTTTTCTGACCCTGAAGGAATCTTATGAGGAGCCTTTATAGAAGATTCCGCGGTGTTCAGGCGGTCTCTCCAGAACTTATATCAAGCTCTTCTCTATAAGAGTATTTCTGGCGGCTTTAGAGTGGCCCGGTCCGTGACGATAGTATATTCGCTTTCCCGGATAAAAGTTACCGGATAGTCCCAGCCCTGCTCTCCGAAGAGCGCGAGGCGAAGCGTGGTCTTTGCCCAGTCAAAAGGCGGGATGCTCCGGCTGTATAGGCGGATGGTTGTGGCCGAGAGAACCTGGCTCATGCCAATGGTGAAGGCCTCTCTGGGAAAATTCTCGATGTCCCCGCCCACACCGGCGCGCATTGCGTTGATCGTCACAGTGTAATCATTAAGTCTCACTCTGCGCGGGCCTGTGTTCTCAACACCCGGCTCCGGCTCATTAAACGCTATATGGCCGTGAATCCCGATGCCGCCATAGCAGACATCTATCCGATCCTCGGAGATGAGTGCCGCAAGAGCAGTGATATTTTTTTCATCAGGGAAAATGATGTTCTCGACCGGAGGCTCTTTTTCCAGCCGATCGAGGAAGAGCCGTTTGAACACGCTCTTGAGGCTCAAGGGGTGTTCTGCGGGGAGCGCCTTGCCAAGAGTGCCTGAGTATTCATCCATGAAAAAGAAGAATGCCCTTGAAAGATCAATTTTATCATGGTTGACCCTCTCAGCGAACAGAGGGTATTGATCCTCCGGGCCCACAGGAAGGATCACGCGCGTGGCCTTTTTCATCGCATTGCGCTCAAGGATCAGACCTGCGAGGTGATCGGAAAAATCTTGATACAACTCATCGAGAGAATCCTTGACCACGAGCCGCTCCCCGGCACGCGAGATAATCTCATCCTCGCTCAGCCGTAAAAGCTCCTTTATCTCCTCTGACCTTTCAATCTCCAAACAGGGGTTATCCTTTATCTGAGAACTAACGCGGGATGGTGCCGGAGGAGGGGGTCGAACCCTCATGGAGCCAAGCTCCACGGGATTTTGAGTCCCGCGCGTCTACCAGTTCCACCACTCCGGCTTTGCCTGTTTTAACTTGTTTTTCCAAAGGTTAACACTAAAGAACCAAAAAGTCAATTAGCCAGATTTATCCGGGTGTGCGACATATTTGGTGAATCATTTTTTTAACCCCTTTTTTGGGTTTAT
>CAZOMR010000265.1:0-4173 GCA_964580655.1 uncultured bacterium | reverse complement strand
GGTCATCCATCTGCGCAGGGAGCCGATAGTTGTGAGCTGGGCCGAGATGTTGGAGGCCGCGTGAAAAGGTATTTGACAGGGTTTTATGAGGATGGTAGGATATATTCAGAAAATCAAATTCCCACCCCCTCGGGGACGCTGTCCCTGATTCCTACTGATAGGAATCAGGTTGTTGATGTTAAGCATGCCAAGACTTCCGGGGAAAGAGTGATGGGTGAAAGAGGCATGAAGGTTTTAATGATCGAGGACAACCCTGGTGATGCCCGTTTGATCAGTGAGATGCTGGTTGGATCCAGGGGTCTCGATTTCGATATAAAGTGCGAGGAGAATCTTTCTACAGCGCTTGAGGGAATGGGAGATAATGAAGTTGATCTCATCCTTCTGGACCTGGGTCTGCCTGACAGCCAGGGCCTTGACACCCTCATCAAAACGCAGGAAAAAGCGCCGCAGGTGCCGATCATCGTCCTGACCGGGCTCGAGGATGAGGAGCTGGCTGTTAAAGCGGTACGACAGGGAGCCCAGGATTATCTGGTTAAGGGCCAGGTGTATGGTGATTTTCTCGCACAGGCCATGCGCTACGCCATAGAGCGCAAGCGTGCGGAGGATAATATCCGAGGGCTGAACCGTTTACATGAATCAATAGTATCCACCATTCCATCATCGCTGTTGATCCTGGACGACAATCTAGATGTAATCATGGCCAACCGCCGGTATCTTGAGAATCAAGAGGTTTCCCTGGAGGAGGTGAAGGGCAAAAACATAGCCGATGTCTTTCCCAAATCCATTCTTTTTGAGCAGGGCCTGTTGGAACGGATTATCAATGTTGCAAGATACGGTGGAAGAGACGAGATTCCTGGCGTCAAGCACACATCCAGGGATCATCCGGACAAGTTTCTCAACGTTAACATCTGCGGAATTAACACCCCGGGGGACAAGACCGGGGTTCTTCTGGTGCTTGATGATGTGACAGAGCAGAGAAGCCTTCGCGAACAACTCAACCAGTCACAGAAACTAGAGGCTGTCGGTCGGCTTGCGGGGGGCGTGGCACATGATTTCAACAACGAGTTAACAATCATCATGGGCTTAAGCGATTTAATACTTACCGGCTTAAATGATAATGACCCGTTACGCAAAGACATGTCGGAGATATCCGATGCCGCGGAACGGTCATCCGCGCTGATCCGTCAGCTCCTGGCTTTCAGCCGCAAACAATTTCTTGAGCCAAGGATACTGGACCTTAACTCAGTGCTTGCCAACCTGGAGAAGATGCTTCGCAGGCTGATCGGGGAGGACATTGAGTTATTAATAACTCTTGAGCCTGAATTAGGGAGGGTGAAGGCCGACCCCGGACAGATAGAGCAGGTAATTGTAAACCTGGCGGTAAACGCACGCGACGCCATGCCGCAAGGAGGAAAGCTCACGATCAGGACAGGGAATGTCCACCTGGATGAATCCTTTGTAGCCAGGCATGTTGGCTCCCGGCCCGGCCCGCATGTGAATATCTCTGTAACTGATACCGGTGGCGGCATGGACGAGGAGACGCGGACTCACATCTTTGAGCCATTCTTCACCACCAAGGAGCCTGGCAAGGGAACAGGGTTGGGACTCTCTACTGTTTACGGGATAGTAAAACAGAGCGGCGGCAGTATCTGGGTCGAAAGCGAGCCCGGCAAGGGCACGATATTCGATATATATCTGCCAAGGATTGAAGCAGAATTAGATGAACTCCCGGATAAAAGGGTGTCCAAACCGGAATCCTTGCAGGGCTCGGAGACTATTCTCCTGGTGGAGGATGAGGAATTGCTTCGTAAAATGCTTCATCATGCCTTGACCAGATACGGCTACAAGGTTCTTGAGGCTAAAAGCCCGAAAGATGCCATCCTCATATGTGAACAGAATACCGTGCCGATCCACATGTTGCTCACGGACGTGGTGATGCCGGGAATAAGCGGCCTGGAATTGGCTGATCAATTGAAATCCCTTCGTCCGAAAATCAAGACACTCTTCATGTCTGGCTACACTAACGACACAATTGTCAACCACGGTGTATTGCACCCGGAAATGGCATTCATCCATAAACCCTTCACTTTTAACGGCATGGCTCTCAAGGTGCGCCAGATCCTGGATGCGCCTCACTTGAGCGACACAGAATAATAAAGAAATATTCAAAAATGAGGGACGAAAGAAAGACAAAAAAGGAACTCATAAAAGAACTCGCAAGACTGCGCAGACAAGTCAGCAAACTAGAGAGATCAGAGCTCGAGCGCAAGCGGGCGGAGAATACTCTGCTGGAGAATGAAAAAAGGTTTAGGGATATTAGAGAGAATGCTATGGAATGGGTCTGGGAGGTAGATGCCAGTGGAAAATATACTTATTCAAGCCCTGTAGTCGAAAGGCTTTTGGGGTATAAGCCTGAGGAATTGCTTGAAAAGCATTTTTATGACCTTTTTGCTCCTGAAGAACGGGATGATTTGAAGAAAGCCGCATTTGAGATTTTCGCCGAGAAACTTCCCTTCAAAGAATTCATACACCCGAACATACACAAAAACGGCAAAGTGGTTTACCTATCAACAAGCGGAGTTCCTGTTCTTGATGAGAGAGGAAACCTTCTCGGATACAGAGGATCAGATACAGACATCACCGAGCGCAAGCAAGCAGATGACAAGTTGAAAAAGACCCTGGAGGACCTGGAGATGTCCAACAGGGAGCTGGAGCAGTTCGCCTATGTCGCGTCCCATGACCTTCAGGAGCCTCTGCGCATGGTGTCGAGCTATACCCAGCTTCTCGCAAAGCGGTATAAAGGAAAGCTGGATGCCGATGCGCATGAGTTCATCAATTACGCGGTGGATGGCGCAAACACGATGCAGAAGCTTATCAGCGACCTGTTGATACTCTCCAGGGTCGGCACGCGCGGCAAACCCCTTAAGAAGACAAATTGCAAGAAAGCTCTGGCGCAGGCTGTCGCCAATCTGCAGGCATCCATAAAAGAGGCCCATGCTGATATTACATATGATAGCCTGCCGACCGTGATGGCAGACGGATCGCAACTGGTTCAGTTGTTCCAGAACCTGATCGGCAATGCCATCAAGTTCCGCTCTGAATCAGCGCCGCACATTCATGTTTCAGCCGAGAAGAATGGAATTGAATGGGTTTTCTCCGTCAGCGACAACGGCATCGGCATAGACCAAAGACAGGCGGACCGTATCTTTGCCATCTTTCAGCGCCTGCACGCAAAGGGCAGGTATCCTGGCACAGGTATCGGGCTCGCCATGTGCAAGAAGATAGTGGAACGCCACGAGGGGAGAATATGGGTGAAATCCGAGCCTGGCAAAGGCTCGATATTCTATTTTACAATCCCGGGCTGAGGGGGAAACGATCATGAATAATGAAATGATGGTCAGGCCTGCTGAGGTTCTGTTGGTGGAGGATAACCCTGGAGATGTGCGCCTGACAAAGGAGGCCCTGAATGAGGGCAAGGTTCTCATTAACCTTAGTGCGGTCAAGGATGGCATTGAGGCCATGAAATTCCTGCGCAAAAAGGGCAAGTATTCCAAGGCGCATCGTCCTGACATAATCTTTCTGGACTTGAACCTTCCGAAGAAGCACGGCCGGGAGGTGCTCGCGGAAGTTAAAAGCGATAAAGACCTGAGACGCATCCCGGTGGTGATCCTGACTATGTCAAAGGATGATGAGGATGTTCTGAATAGCTATGACCTGCACGCCAACTGCTACATCACGAAGCCAATTGACCTGGACCGGTTTATGGAGGTGGTGCAATCCATCGAGAACTTCTGGCTCACTGTTGTCAAACTTCCTACGAATGGAAATGAATGAAAGCCAGGCTTATTAAAGTTGGGTCCTCTTACAAATTTGTGGGTAGTTTAGGGTCTATATATAAAAGATACTACTGTAATATCAACAGGTTATCTTAATGCCCCCCTCCCGTCCCCCAAAAGGGGGGATGCGACAGCTTCGGTTCAGGGGCACTTTCCTGGGAGCAAGGGCGCTCCACCCGAGCGGAACGCCCTGTGCCCCTTAACCACCAGGGTAGTAGTCCGACTCCTTGGCAAGCTGGAAAATAGCAGAATCAAGGGGATTTTGCAAGTCCTGAAAAACCTTCGGGTGTGCGACATATTTGGTGAATCATTTTTTTAACCCCTTTTTTGGGTTTAT
>CAZOMR010000264.1:0-4184 GCA_964580655.1 uncultured bacterium | reverse complement strand
TCCTCATCGGCATCCTTGCAGGTATGGCATGATACCCAGTTATTGGGATCAGAATCATCGCAGTCATAATCGCCCATTATACAGTCCAGTCCCCATCCGTCTCCATCGCTGTCATAGCATTTATCATGAGGGTCGCCCTCATCAGGGGCTCTGCAGGCGGATACAAGGACAATGCTTGATGAAAGGAAAACGGCAAGGGCGATTGAGCGGATTCTTGAATTTCTCATGATTACACCTCCTGGCTACTAAAAGGGGTTCTATCTACGAGCTCAGAATAAATATGGCTTATGTTTTATGTTATAGTAAGTATACCCCCCTGGCAAACTTCTCAAACCCTGTAATTTTAGTCCCATGGTCTTGGGATAAAGAGGTTATCGTAGAGGGACAGGGCATAGTGGTCGGACATGCCGGCGATGAAATCACAGACCTCCTGATTTACCTTGAACCTCAACTCCCTTCCGCCCTTCAGCTCGAGAAGCCTATCAGGGTTGTCAACGAGGTATTGATAAAGCTCATAGATAATCTTCGTGGCTTTGTCTGATTCCTTGACTATGGCAGGGTGCTGGTAGACTTTTTCAAAGAGGAAGGATCGCAATTTTTCCGTGGCCTCCAGCACGCGTTTGCTTACAGCGATGGCATTCCTGTTCAGCTTTGCGGTCTCGGCTATGATGTCCGTGACCATGGTGTTGATGCGCTGTGAATGGTTTTGCCCCAGAACGCGGGCGCAATTTTCCGGCACATCCTGGCGCTTTATCAGGCGTGCACGAACCGCGTCCTCTATATCGTGATTGGTGTATGCGACTATGTCCGCGACGCGCACTATCTTTCCCTCCAGTGTCTCGGACATCTCCTTTATCGGCCCGATTATCGGATTCCTCTCGCCCTTGGAGTGTTTGAGGATGCCGTCCCGGACCTCCCATGTCAGGTTCAGACCTTTTCCTTCCCTGGCAAGAATGTCCACAACCCGGAGGCTCTGCTCCCAGTGCTTGAATCCTCCAGGGTGGACCTTGTCCAGTGCTTGTTCTCCAGCATGGCCGAAGGGCGTGTGTCCCAGGTCGTGCCCGAGTGCAATCGCCTCAGTCAGGTCTTCATTGAGAAAGAGCGACTTGGCAATGGTCCGCGCTATCTGGCTGACTTCAATGGTATGCGTGAGCCTTGTGCGGTAGTGGTCTCCGGCCGGAGCGAGGAACACCTGGGTCTTGTGCTTGAGCCTTCGGAAGGGCTTGGAGTGGATGATCTTGTCCCGGTCGTGCTGAAAAGCTGGCCGAATATTGCAGGGCCGCTCCTGTCTCTCGCGGCCTTTGCTTGAGTCGCTGAAAGCGGCATGTGGAGAGAGCATCTCGTGCTCGCGTCTTTCCAACTGCTCCCTGATAAGCATGATATGAAAAAATAACCTGGGGGGCTAACCGTTAATGAATTCTATTTCCACACCTTTAATGCCATGTCCGGGCACATGTCCGAGCACATCTGGCAGGCCGTGCAATTATCCTCATTCACAAACTCTACCACGAAGTAGCCAGAAGAATTCATCTCCTCGCTTATCCGAAGGCATTCCCGCGGGCAAATGCCCACGCACAGCTCGCAACTCTTGCACCGCTCCTTGATTACTTCAACGAATCCGGATTTTTTTCTCGCGGCCTCTATTGCCTTATCCCCCGTCATCCAGACGCTCCTGAAAAAAAGTATCGGTCGAGAAGCCCGCTTCCCTTTTCCACTTTTATCCCTCCTGCTTCCGCGTCATGCTCTATAAAGGCGGAATTTTTTTGCGGCTTGCCGGTCATGTCCTTCCGTGTGACAAATGAGAAGGGCACCGGAGTATCCGAATGGCTACGGGTTTTGAGCGGGGTGTAATGGTCTGGCATGGTCAAGAGCTTGAATTCATTGAAATTCATCAGCCCATCCAGCATGGGGCCGACTACCCTCTCGTCAAACAGCTCAATGGCCTTTATCTTCAGGTCCTGGTCTCCTGCGTGCGATGCCTCATCCGGTGCCTCTACATGGAGGTATACAAAGTCCTGGTCTTTGAGGGCATCTAGTGCGGCCTTGACCTTGCCCTCATAATTTGTATCTATCCAGGCGGTAGCTCCTGGGACGCGAATGATGTCAAGTCCGGCCAGCTTTCCCAGTCCCCGAACCAGGTCAACTCCGGATATAACCACACCCTGTACTCCAGCCCTGTCCTTTAATGTGGGAATGCTCGGTCGCTTTCCCTGGCCCCACAGCCAGATAGAATTCGCAGGCTTTTTCCCCTGAGCCCTTCGTTTCGCATTTACCGGGTGCTCTGCGAGAATCTTCTGAGAGGCCTGGACCAGAGCCATGACATCTTTTGCGCCCTGGCCCTGCGGCTGGTTTTCTTTAACCAACTGATCCATGAAGTCATGTGGAGGTCGGACATTTACATTTTTATCAAAGTTGCGGATCAGACATAGGTTCCGGTATGCGACTCCGGAGTAGAATGCAAGCCCGTCCCGCTTCAGGTTCTCGTTCAGGGCCTGGATCAATTCCCCAGCCTCTTTATCCGTGATGTGGCCTGCGCTGTAGTCATCCATGATGAGTTGCCCGCTCTCTTCCCGCAATGTTACCAGGTTGCACCGAAAGGCTGTCTCATCATCCGCGAGTTCCAGGCCGGAGCCTGCGGCCTCTATGGGTGCCCGGCCTGTGTAATATACTGCGGGGTCGTATCCCAGGATGCTCATATTGGCCACATCGGACCCGGGGGGCATTCCCTGTGGGACAGTGCGGACTGTTCCGAACACGCCGCGGGTTGCCAGCCGATCGAGATTCGGCTTTTTTGCGAGCACCAGCGGGGTTTTCCCTTCAGGGAAATCCTTGCGCTCATCCGCCATTCCGTCCCCGATCAAGATTATGTATTTCATCAAAACCCCAGTTCCTTTTCCACTGCATCCATGCTTGCGGGTATGGTTATTGGCGTCTCTGATACCTCAATGGCGTTGTCCGGGTCTTTCAGACCGTGTCCGGTAAGTGTGCAGACCACCCGCTGGCCTTTTATGAGAATTCCCTTTTCCTTCATCTTGAAAAGACCTGCTATTCCCGCGGCGCTGGCTGGCTCGCAGAAGATGCCTTCCTTTTTGCTCATCAGCTTGTATGCGGCCACTATCTCTTTGTCAGAGACCATGTCAATGATTCCCTCGGATTCATCCCTCGCGGCCTCTGCTTTTTTCCAGCTAGCCGGGTTGCCGATCCGTATTGCCGTGGCCAGAGTTTCCGGGTTCTCGATCGGGTATCCTCGTACTATCGGTGCCGCGCCCTCGGCCTGGAACCCGTTCATGTGAGGGAGGTCGCTGATGATTCCCTTGCTATAATACTCCTTGTAGCCCTTCCAGTATGCAGTGATGTTTCCGGCATTTCCGACCGGGAGCACATGGTGATCCGGGGGCCCGGGGAGTGCGTCGCACACTTCAAATGCCGCGGTCTTCTGTCCTTCTATACGATATGGGTTAAGAGAATTGACCAGTGTGATCGGATATTTCTCGCTTATCTCGCGCACGATAGCGAGTGCCTGGTCAAAGTTGCCCTCAAGCTGTATCACTTTTGCCCCGTGCATCATTGCCTGGGAAAGCTTGCCAAGCGCTATTTGTCCCTCCGGGATAAGCACATATGCATCCAGGCCTGCCCGTGCCGCATATGCCGATGCCGATGCCGAGGTGTTGCCTGTTGATGCGCAGATCACCGCAGTGGAGTTATCCTCGCAGGCGTGCGAGACGGCCACAGTCATACCCCTATCCTTGAATGAAGAGGTAGGGTTGAGTCCCTCCAGCTTGAAGTAAATCTCCACTTTGATCCCTAGTTCTTCTGCCAGGTGTATAGAGGGGGCCAGTGGGGTGTTGCCCTCAAGCAGAGTGATGATACAATCTTCCCGCTCAAGCGGCAGGAATTCCCAGTACCTCTTTATTACCCCTTCCCAGACCATTTTCCGTTAACACACATCAATCAACTTAATATTTTCACACAACTACCTGAAAGTCAAGGGTGTTCAGTGATGTAATGTGTTGTGAACAGGGGCAGGCGGCCTGTCGCTCCTGCCATTTTAGCCTCGAAATTTTATCGAGAGATTTCATCAAATCTGGCTTAAAAAGCAGTAGGGACAATGCCTGGGGGAGCAATCAGGTTGATTTGTCTATTTCGTTATCTTTTTGTTTGTCTCTTTCGGCTTTTGGAATTTC
>CAZOMR010000263.1:0-4243 GCA_964580655.1 uncultured bacterium | reverse complement strand
AGCGTCCTGATGTTATAGCTTTGATGGTGGACACGATGGTGATGGACAACGATGAGGGAGATGGGAGGGAGATGGGGTCAGAGCTTCAATGTTCAAAGTCAAATAGGGGTGGGGTCAGGTCTTGAAGATTCAAAATTTCTATTTTAGAACTGCTTTTCATCGTCAGAGGGGGAGTATTCGGTCTTTTCCCTGATCAGCCAGTAGGAGTTTTTTTCCGGCTCAGGGTTTCGGTTGAGCATATCCTTTTTGATTATCCTGAGGAACAGTCCGATGGGCACAAAGAGAAGATAAAAGACGAGTGCGAGCACAACCTGCGTGTTTAGCCATGCTATTGCCTTGATGACAGCGGTTGCGAGTCTTTGCAAGGGCCAAAGCGGGAGCGGAAAAAGCAGGGCCAGCGCGATCAGTGTCAAAGCCACCGGATAGTATCGGCTTGTAAGTTCGGGCCGGCCCCGGAAGAATGCTATGGCGGTCAAGACCGTAAAGAGCAAGGCCAGGCCGAGACCAAAGCGCTGAGCATCCTTGCGGTCCCGGGCATAGGCTTTCCGCAAGGAAAAACAGGTAACCGTCCCTAATTTATGCATGCGCTTTCTTGATCTGCAAAGAAGGCTTAAAGACCACCGTGCGGTTCCGGCCCTTTGCCTTGGCCTGATAAAGTGCCTGGTCCGCGGCTTCCACCAGGTCTTTCTTGCGCTGTGCGTGCACAGGATATGCGGCCACTCCCGCGCTGAGGGTGACAGAGAATTCCTCTCCTCCAGACCCCCCGGGAGTTCTCGCGCTGAAGACCATCCTGCCTGCGGCCTTGCGGATTCTCTCGGTGAGTCGGAATGCGCCGGCCGCATCGGTATTGACCAATATAAGCACGAACTCCTCTCCGCCGTATCGTGCGGCCAGGTCAATCTTGCGGATGCTCTCACGGATGAGACTTGCAACTGATTTCAGCACTGTGTCGCCCACAGGATGGCCGTATCGGTCGTTGATCGCCTTGAAATGGTCAAGATCAAAAAGCACCACGGCAAGGTGTCCCGGATGCCGCTCGGTCCGCTCCAGCTCTCCTCCCAGCCTCTCCTGAAAATGGCGGTGATTGAATAGACCTGTCAGGCCGTCCGTGACCGCCTGTTTTTCCATATCCTGATAGAGGCGGGCATTGGCGATTGATGCCGCGGCCATGTCAGCGATCAGACCGGTCACCTGCACATCATAGGCGGAGAAGGCCTCCGGGCTCTCGCTCAAGAACACAAGCGCTCCGAGGGCCTCGTCGTATAACATCAAGGGATATGCGAGAAGCGACTGGGCGTGTCCAAGATGCGGCTTTTTCGCGAAGACAGGGGTCTTGCGCTCCCGATCCTTGAGCCGGCCTATGCTCAGGTATTTCTTCTGTGCGATCACCCATCCCACCAGAGAGCCTTCCGTGTTGAAGGTAGTCCGGTTCAGCTCGTCCGCCCAGAGACCTGCGGCCGCGGCTATCTCCTGTTCTCCGGGCTCTTCAGATCCTCCAGACTCTTCAGACCAGAGTGAGATAGCGGCCAGGTCGTAGTTGAGAATGCCAGCCGTTGCCCGCAGAACTATATCTAGAATCTCCTGCATCTCCAGGGTCGAGTTAAGCTTGTGGCTCAATTCGGTCAGGCCCTTGAACTTGCTTGCCTCTATAAATGTCTTTTGAAATAGCATGGCGTGATCGTAAACCTCTTTTACCTGCTCGCTGAAGCAGGTCAAAACCTTTTCCTGGTCCGGGCCGAATGCCCCTGGCTCCAGGCTGTCTACGACCAGAAGACCCCGGCATCTCTCTCCTGCCTGGACCGGTGCGGCAAGCATGGACCGGATGAAAGGTGGACGGGAGTAATAGATAAGACTTGGGCTCAGGTTGCGATGATGGCCTAGGTTGAGAATTTTTTTATCCTGGAGTGCCAGTCCGAGCAGTCCCTCTCCGGGCATCAACATCGGATCAGGGTTGATCCCTTCGGCATCGGAGATGATCTCCCGAAGCCTATATCTCTCCCCGCCTCCGTCACCCTTTATGAATCCTTCAGACCAGTAAAGCGCCGCTGTATGAGGCTTTAGTGCCTTCTTTAGCAGTTCGAGCACGGAAAGAAAAGCATCATCCAGCCTGAACACGCTCCGGACAGCCTCCCGGTTCCTGTCCTGTCTGGAAAGCGCGGGTAGTTCGCGGAACTCTTCTTCCTGTATGCGGAATTCCGATGCATCCTGTTTCAGATGCCTCAGCACTGCCTCGGCCTTTTGTTTTCCCCTGCGCTCAATCTGGACCAGGGTGCCGACCAAGAAGCCGAAACCTGCGGCTGAGCCGACATGAACGATGAACGGGCCGAACTGGCTGGACCAGGCCCTTGCCGAAGTCAGGATCAGGGCCTCTATACCTGCGAGAAAGAGAAACAGCAAAAAAGCCTCCCTGGGCTGAACAATAGAGACGACCAGTGCGAAGATCAGGTAGTTTAAGGGATAGGCTTGCGAGTCCATGCCCCCGCTGATCTGGAGGGTGACGCGGCTGGCGATAATGAGGAACACGCCAAGCTCAAGCTGGTCGGTGCGGGACAGTTTATCCTGATGAATAAATCCGGAAATCCGTATAAGCAGGATTCCAAGGAGAAAAGCGATAAGGAAAAAATGGATCAGGCCGAATTCATGAGGTGTTGAAAAGACGCGCAGACCAAGGAGAATCACGAACAGCCCTGCCAGGATCAGCCAGAGCCAACGCTGGAGGATTCGGGCCATCAGGGTTGTGCGGGTTCAGTAAGCTGGAAGACCAGTTCGTCAGGCTTGACCATGCCCAGTTCTTCCCGTGCCACTTTCTCCAGGTACTCCGGGTCGGTCTGGAGTTTTTCAATCTGCTCTCTCAGCCGCTGGTTTTCAGCCTTTAGTTCCGCAAGCCGGAGTTCCAATTTGTGGCTTTTCTTCTCGACCCGATAAAAGTTGATCAGGCCGGTTTTGCCGAACAGGCTGAACGCAAAGATTCCCATCAAGGCCAAGGCTCCAATCAGAAGGTATTTTCTCATCTCTCATCCTCCGCTTCCGTCTTTGATCCTTCAGTTTCTCCTTCAGATCCTTTGGAAAATTTACGCTCCGTGGCTATGGCCAGTCGCGAAAGGCCAGCGGCCTGGGCCATGTCCAGAATTGTAACCACCCTTCCGTGTGCCACATCTTTATCCGCCTGGATAACGATCAAGGTGTCTGGACTGGCGTCTCCAAGGTCTTCGAGCCGGCGCTGTATTTCTCCATCGGTTACCAACTGATCATCAATAAAACTCCGGCCATCATCCCGGATGACAATGGCCAGCTTGGCTATCCTGGCTGAAAGTTCCGGTGCTCCTGCCCGGGGGAGCTTCACCTTCATTGCCCCCATATAAGCGAAGGTGGTAGATACAGCAAAGTAAATGATAAGCTGAAACACCACATCCACAAGGGGCGTGATGTCCGGTCTTGGATCATCTGTCTCTCGGGTCCAGAACCGCATCAGGTTTCCTCGTCTCCAGATGCCGGTTCGGGCCTGGTCTGAATATGCTCAAGCAGGAACAGGGCCGATTCTTCCATCTCTCCCACAAGCCGTTCCGCCCTGCTTGTAAAGTACCTGTATGCCACATAGCTCGGGATGGCTACGGTAAGCCCTGCAGCCGTGGTGATAAGCGCCTCTGCAATGCCGGTGGCCATACTAGCGGGGTTGCCGGGGCCCTCCAGGCTGATAACCCCGAAAAGCCTGATCATTCCGGTCACTGTTCCGAGCAGTCCCAGAAGCGGCGCCACGCCAGCCACCGTGGATAAAACATTGAGATAGCGCATTAGTTCCCCGGACTCGCGCACTCCCCTGTCCTCAAGTCGCTCCCGGATTATCTCCCTGCCAGCATCAGCGGACTCGAGTCCGGCGAGAAGGATACGTCCGAGGCTGGAGGCGCTTTTCTCGCAGGCCAATCTGGCATCATCTATCTCTCCGCGTTCCACCCGATGCTTGACCTCGATCAAGGTCTTGGCAGGGATGATCCTCTTATGCCTGACAAGAAGCACCCATATGCGCTCGCAGATAATAGCCAGGGCAATGATGGAGCAGATAAGGATGAATATCATGATCGGCCCGCCTTTTTGCATAAGCGGGAAGAAGGATGTCCAGTTATAATACCAATCCCACATTCTTCATATTTTATCATGAGCTTGTAAATTTGGCAAAGACCTCCTGTAGCAGGCAGCGATTCCGCAAACCATCCCCTTGATGATGAATAAGGTGGCTGGCTGAAAG
>CAZOMR010000262.1:0-4334 GCA_964580655.1 uncultured bacterium | reverse complement strand
ACAACTTTTGGAAATCCCAGGGCCACTTGACCACCATTTATGTCGCACACCCACCCTCTTTAATGTCGCAGGCCCCTAAGTCAATTTTATCTTGACAGAGCAAAGGCTTTGTATTATATGATCAAATTTCAGAACCTTTGAGCATGATTGCCCTTGATAAACATCCGGCCACCTCTTTGAGGCTCATATTTTCTTTCAGTTTGGGGGCGGAATGCAAACTATTTGAAAAATATTATTGACCAGGCCATGCTTATAGAGGTCAAGGAGTATGGGGATGAGGCTGTCCAGTAATTTTATCGCTGTCTCAAGGACCGGGAGTTCAAGACCACACGCTGTAAAACCTGCGGCGAGGGGGCCTTGCCGCAGCGGATGTTCTGCCCGGCATACTTTGGACCGGACGAGGAGTGGATTGATCTGCCGATGAAGAGCACCCTGTTCGCATTCACCCGGCAGGAGCGATCACTGAGGTTTGGCAAACCGTATGTGATTGGGGTGGTGGGATTGCCGGATGCGGGAAGGCTGTTAACAAGAATTGACGCGCCATTTGAATCCTTGGCCATCAGAATGGAGGTGAAACTGGAATTCATGGATGTCTCGGAACAGCAGACCCTGCATCAGTTTCAGCCTGTAAAGTAGCAAAAAGAGTAATTGGGGTATACCCGGCTTTTGAGGACAGGCGGTTTCTTTCAATCAATGTGGACATTGTTCAGAAGATGGTTATCTAAAGCCTGCGAAGTACGAGCAGGGAACACAGGAGAATAGCTATGAAAAAATGGTGCTTCGTAAGTTTGATCATGGTTCTGTTGCCCTTGACATGCAATGCTGAGGACAACCTCAAGGCAAGGGCCGAAGCGGCATGGGCGGCCAGGGAGGATGTGAGCCAGGCGCTAATTGCGGTAGATCTCTACAAACAGCTTGCCGCGAAAGATTCAGATGACTTTGAGTCCAGGATATGCCTGGCCCGGGCCGCCTACTGGGCACTCGAAGAGCAACGGGCTGACCTGGACAAAAAAAAGAAGATAGAAATCTATGAAAATGTGATCAAGCGTTTAAATGAAATCCTTGCCAAGGACGAGGATAATGTAGAGGCCTGGTACTGGCTCATCTGGGATATGGGCGCGCTTACAATGGTTAAAGGGGTTTTCTCTGGCTGGAATCTCAGGGAAGGCATTGTCGGCACGATCATGGTCTCGAAAACCGATGTGAATTTTCATTATGGAGGGGTATATCGCTACTGGGGCCGTGTGATCTACGAAACCCCCGGGATTATAGGCCGGTTCTTAAGCTTCAATAACGAGGACTCGGTTTGGCTTTACAAAAAGGCCATCGTTATTGATACCCGCTACCTCCGAAACCACTTCTACCTGGCAGAGACCTACGAGAAAATGGGCTGGAAAAATGAAGCGATCAAAGAGTATGAATTCTGCGTGAACCTTCCTGATGATGCGCTTCCAAGTATGGTGCCGGAAAACCGGCTTTACAAGAGATTGTCTAGAGAGCGACTGGAAGATATGAAAAAGTGAAAGGCTGTATGGTAACCAATAACTTGGTCCAATAAATAATGTAATGAACAGGAGAGAAAAAATGGCGGAGATCAGGCTTGATGGCAAGGTGGCTGTTGTAACCGGGGCGGCGGACTTGGCCGCTCACATACGCTGCCGCTTGCGTCGCGTGGAGCAAAGGTGGTGGTCAACGACCTGGGAGGGACAACTGACGGGACAGGGTCTGGAAAAACAATGGCCGAGCAGGTATGCGATGAGATAAAGAAGGCCGGCGGAGAGGCCGCGCCCGACTTCTCAAGCGTGCTCGATGGCGATGCGATAGTGAAGACCGCAAAGGACGCCTTCGGCACGGAGAAGGAGATAACCCCGGAGGATTTACAGTCGAAAATGTCAGAGATCAATGACCTCAGCAAGGCCAATGAACCTGCACAGGCAATTGACCAGAGCATGAAGGTGCTCAAGCTGATGGGTTTAACATAGCGGCGGCTTTCGGGAGTCAGGCACACCCGAGGGCGCCAGGTTGGAGGACATCGAGGGCACTGACATTTTTATTGTAACAGGTCATCATTTGTTGTTAGGTGACTTGAAGGGGAAGGCGATGAAGATTGAAAAGGTATGCGTGGTGGGTCTGGGCACCATGGGGGCTCAGATAGCGGTGGTATTTGCAAAAGGGGGCATTGCAACAAACCTGGTGGAACAGGACAAGAGTCTGCTGGATAATGGCATGGAGAGAATTCATGGATTCCTGAATAAGCAGGCAAAAAAAGGCAAGATCACAGACTCCGACAAGGAGGCCGCGCTTGCAAGCATGATCCCGCACACTGAGCTTTCCGCCGGAGCAGGCGAGGCGGAATTCGTGGTGGAGGCGGTTTTCGAGAACATGGAGGTAAAGAAAAAGGTTTTTGCCGAACTGGATCAGGTCTGCCCTCCTGAGGCGATCCTTGCCACCAATACATCCACCCTGTCCGTCACAGAGATCGCGGCCGCAACGAAAAGGCCAGAGCGATGCATAGGAACTCACTTCCTCATCCCCGCGGCCCTGACCCCCCTGGTGGAGGTCGTCCGCGGACTGGCAACATCGGACGAGACTTTGAAGACCACGCAGGAACTACTGAAGAAATGCGGCAAGGATAATGTGGTGGTGGCTGACTCTCCAGCATTCGTGATCAACCGGCTCTACATCCCACTGCTTAACGAGGCCTTTTTCACACTGGGGGAGGGTGTGGCGAGCGCGGAGGAAATTGACAAGGCATGCACCATGGGTCTGGGCATGCCGCTCGGGCCGCTTGCCGCTTCGGACGCATCGGGCCTGGACGTGATCCTTATGTGCATGGAGACTCTACACCAGGAACTGGGCGATAAATACCGGCCCGCACCACTTCTGGTCAAGCTGGTCCGTGCAGGCCGCCTGGGAAGGAAGACCGGCCAGGGGGTTTACGAGTATAAGAAAGGATAAGAATTCACGGTCAGGGAAGCCGTGTCAATGGGAGGTGTACGATGGCGTACGAGGATATCCTTTATGAAAAAAAGGATGGGGTGGCCCGGATAACCATCAACCGGGTGAAATCTTTCAACGCATTCCGGAATAAGACCTTGGATGAGATGTACGAGGCGTTTCAGCATGCGACCGCCGACCGCTCAGTCGGCGTGATCGTGCTCTCCGGAGCGGGCGGCAAGGCATTCTGCTCGGGCGGGGATGTGGCCGAGATGAGGGACCTGACCCCGCAAACAGGCAAGGTCTTCTTGACCCGGCTGTATAACATCTTCCAGCAAATCCGGTGGGCGCCCCAGCCCGTGATCGCCGCGGTGAACGGATACTGCCTGGGCGGTGGCAATGAGTTCAACATGGTCTGCGATATTACCATCGCGAGCGAAAAGAGTGTGTTCGGACAGGTGGGGCCAACAGTCGGAAGCATACCGGTGCTTTCCGCAACACAGTACCTGCCACGCAATGTGGGCGACAAGAAGGCGAAGGAGATCATATTCCTGTGTCAGCGCTACTCGGCCGCCGAAGCACAGGAAATGGGATGGATTAACAAGGTGGTCCCGGACGACAAGTTCGACAAAGAGGTTCAGGCCTGGTGCGACAGGATTCTGAACATGTCCCCCCAGAGCCTGCGCATTGCAAAGCTCTCGCTCAACTTTGAAGGCGATATGCTATTCCCAAGTTTTACCCATGGAATCGAGATGCTGGCATCCACATACGGAAGCGAGGAACTAAAGGAAGGCATGACAGCCTTCCTGGAAAAACGAAAACCCGAATTCAGAAAATTCCGGAAATAGAGCCTGGAGTCTCTACTCTAACCTTAACGCTTGATGTCAGCCAAGGATGTAACAGAAGATGGGAAATTCATTTCTAAATCTGGACATTCCCCAAAAATCACCCTGATCCCTCTGCAACTCAAATGGGTGTAAGGATTTTTTGATTTCAACAAGTGTAAGAGCCGAAAAACTTGTGCCGGCCAGCTACCCATAAAGGATTATGAAAATCAACGACCAAAGACAAAGAATTTTTATTTTGCACATGGCGTCATTTTGTCAATGCCGCCCTGCGGGCGGGGTGTGCGACATAAATGGCACTCATCCTGTGCGCCGGGATTCCCAGTAGTCCTCAAACATCCCTGATTCCAAATAACAGCGCAAGGCAATGATCGCGTTCGGGTGTGCGACATAAATGGTGATTTTTTTCATTCTCGGCCGTAGAGGCGTTGCTTGCTGCGCCCTTTGAGGGCAGGGCAAGCCCTGCCCCTACATTGGCTGTGCCTTTTGTCTTATTGCCCCCTCCCGTCCCCCCAAAGGGGGGATGCGACAACATCGGTTCAGGGGCACGAC
>CAZOMR010000261.1:0-4341 GCA_964580655.1 uncultured bacterium | reverse complement strand
CCAAACCGCTTCCGCTTCTTCTCCATTGTCCCGCCTCCTTGTCTTCATAGTGACAATTTTACCGGAGGCATTCTCCATTTCCAACTGAGGCAGGACAGAAGGCCGTTCGATTCTCGGCCACACTCAAGGCCACCGCTGTCAACATCTTCAGGGCTACCGCGGTCAGAGCCGCCCGAAAAGCCGCAAATCCCGTCCTTCCCAGCCCTTTTCCTTTACTTTTGCGCCCTGTTTATGTTTTCAAAGAGCGGTTTTTATTGATCTGTCGGGTTTCATGTAAATTTTTACTCCCGGCCTCAATCAACTCTCAACTTGCAATCCAAACGGTCTCATGACTTTTTACGAGGGCATCAAATATGGTGTTTCCGGAAAATAAGGAAGTCAGAACATTCGCTTGAGTTTTTCCATGTTTCGCCTGGCCTCGGGGGTGCCCTGGGATTCCTTTTCGATCTGTTGAAAGACCTGTTCGCGGGCCTGCATAATGCTTTCGAGGTGCATGTGGGTTGTTACCAGGCGCTTGGCATTTATGAAGATAAAGGCATCCATGGTCTTAGCCAGAAACCGCGTGATGCCCTTCAGGTGCTGTGTATTAATCAACGGGGTGGCCTCAATAGCCTGATACAGTTGCTCCTGGTCTTTGATGTCGGACAGGCCAGGGATGTGCCCACGCTTTAGCTCCTCGTCGCGGTAAGGGCCGAGCACAACCCTCCCGATCACATTGAACTGGTAGGTCAGAGGGAAAGCCGCATATTTGAAGCCGCAAAATGCCTGGATTTGAATGGCTGAGGTGCCGGTGATGGGGTGCTGGATAATCTTATTTTGCACATCCTTGCATCGCGTCCCCTCCCCGAGCCCCTCGCGGACCAGCTTGCAAAAGGTATAAACAGGGACGTGCTGGATGAGTTCTTTGCCGTTTTCATCCACGATGAAGATGCCCATGGAGAAACAGGAAGCAAATGCATCAGTCACATCCCGGAGGGTAGGAAGATCAAGCAGGTCTTCCAAGGCGAAGCGTTGGTCAACCAGGGAGTCCGACACCGGTTTAAATCTCCATACAGCCCGGGGTAACAAGGGCCTTTTTCATGTCTATTCCCGCCATTTTATCGCTTATGATGCTTTTCATGAAATCATTTATGCTGAATCCGAATTTGCGGTTGAAGTCATATTTTTTGTCCAGGGATTGAAATGCCAGGCGGATCAGACACTCGAATGTCTCCGCCACGCCGTGGCCCTGGGTCGCGACACCGAGGAAAGTGGGGAACCGGCTTTTGCCCCAGTCGCGCTTGATTTCCTCTGTCGGCTTCAGGTCTTCCAGGTCCCGCTTGTTGAACTGGACCACGATAGGCAGGGTATCAAAGTCAATCCCGTTGACCTTCAGGTTTTCCTTGAGGTTGTTGAAGCTGATTGAATTGCTCAGGGCCTGGCTCTTCTGTGAATCCGCGACAAATGAGACGGCATCTACCCCGGCCAGCACTGCACGACGGGTTGTGTTGTGGATGACCTGGCCGGGAACAGTGTAGACCTTGAGCTTGACTGAAAGCCCGGACGGGGTTTTATACTGGATCGGAAGCAGGTCAAAAAAGAGTGTCCGGTCACTCTGGGTCTCCAGGCTCATCAGCCGGCCCCGGTGCTTTGGATCAAACATCCCGTGCAGTGATTGGAGGTTAGTGGTCTTGCCGCTAAGAGCCGGTCCATAATAGACCACCTTCACAGCAACTTCCTTAAACTCCAGGTTCATCTGTACCATGGTTTATTACACCCGCTTACTGCTTTCCTCTACAGATTTTATTTACCATAAAATAAGATTTTTTCCAAGCATTTTTAGATTCTGGAAAGCGGGAATACTGCATTATGCTTTTGTATCTAAATTCTTTATGCCTGTTTCTTCCTTCTTTTCCTCTCAGCCATGATGCTGGAAATTATGTTGGGCCCTTTAGTGAGCGCATATTCGGCGGGTGTCTTGGGAGGGGTCTTATAATTCTGGACCTCCTCCATGGTAAGAGCGCCCGCGGGGCAGGCTCTAGTACATAGCCCACACCCGATGCACCGAAGCGGGTCATGTGTATGCGTAGTCTCAGTCACCTTGTGCGCCTTGGTGTTGCATGTCTCAACGCATTTTCCGCATAGGGTGCATTTTTCCTGGTCAATACTGGGCATAAAATGTGGCCTGGCCACGAGTCCTGGCTTGTCGAACTGGGTCAAGGTACGAAGCGCGACGCAACAGCATCCGCAACAGGAGCAGGAGATGTTTGATTTCATGCCCTCGTTTTCCCAATTGAATACCCATGTGGATAACCCTGCCTCTTCTGCCTCCATCTTGATGTCAAGGGCCTCCTGGAGTTCGACCTTTTTGTGTGTGGTGCCTTTAGCAATCGCGGCTTTTGCTGAATTTCCCATTGACAGGCAGGTAAAATGGGGCCGGCCGCAGTAAAAGCCCTCGAACTTGGCCACTGTCCTGCACTGACACAGGGTCATGGCAAACATGTCGTAGCGCTCGAAGACCATGGGCAGTTTGTCAGAGGGAAGCGCGGAAGGGTTACTTTCTATTGAAGGATAGGTCGGGATAAACCGGATAAGATCAATCGGTTTGTCTATAAAATACTCGAAAAGAGCGCCAGTGTTGTAAAGCTTTTCCCAGCGACGGCAGAACTCGCGGTGCCAGTCCGTGAAATAGCTTTCGTCGGGCTTGATAAGGACCGCATCAAAGGTTCCGGGCAAAAACCAGAATATATTATATCGGGTTGAACCCGTGTCGCTTTTAAAGGTGAGAAGCGAGTTTTGAAAGTCCATTATACCATCCAGAATGGCCTGAACCTCTGATACTGGCCTGCCGGTCTGCTTTGCTATCTTGGCCGGGGTCTTGGATGACCAGGGCGTCAAATACTGCACCACCTCAGCCTCGGTCTCGGAATAGAGGTGCTGGATCAACTCTACCAGCTCATCGCACATGCGCGGGCCGATAACCAGCGGGCTGGAGTAATTCTCTGCGACCTTGATGTGGGCCGGACTTACGCCGTTCCAGCGACGGAGGTTCTTGGGGTCAGCCGGCTTCCATTTTGCTTCTGCCGGCGCAGGAAGCCAGATGTTGCTGGATGCGACCAGACTCATGGCTCCCACCATACCTCCCCTGAGCAGGCCGCGGCGAGTCATGGTCAGTCTTTCGTTGATCTCGATCTCTCGGATACTTCCTTGTTCGTTTTCCTGGTCCTTCATTTGTTCACCCTCCCTCATTTTTGATTGCATTTCGGACCTGAAGCCTCCGATAGCTGAGATTCTTCAGGTTGACCTCGCCCAGACCGAGGCGATATGCATTGAAGAGATGCGGGATGTCCCGGGCCGTCAAATCCTTTCCATACCATCTGGCAAGGCTTACGCCAAGTGCGTCCACCTCAAGCTGGTTTGTGCCGGCGATAATAGCGCCGGGATACTCAAGCCTGCCAGGGCCGCCAGGGCCGCCCCGGACCATGGCGCTTGAGGCATCAAGGATTGTAAGAGTGGGCTGGATCAGGGTGGCAAGGTCCGCAATGGCCTGATGCAGGTCATATCTGACATGAAAGGCCTTGCGCTCCCAGATCAGGCCCATGAGGTTCTTCAGGGCAAGTGTAACGGTTGCTGAGCCATGGGTCTTGGCCTTTGGAATATTTATCAGAACATCAGCCTCAAAAGCTGGCTTGAGGACACTGACCTTCTTGAGAGTCTCTCCACCCGGGATCTCCATTTTTTCAAAGAATTTATTCTCGGTGAAAAACTGGAACCGTGTGTTAGGAATCCCCTTGAGTGCTTCTATTATCCCGGAGCCTTTCAGGCAGGCATTGGGCCTGTGTAGAGGATTATCACAGACCAGAATCTCTCTGGCCCCGGCAGAAGCACACCTCCGGGCCACCTCGGCCACCAAGGCCGGATGCGTGTTCGCACCGACATCAGGCCCGGAAGAAAAACTCATGTTCGGCTTGATTACAACCTTGTCATTGGCCTTGACAAACCGCTTGATGCCTCCCAGGGCTTCAAGGGCCTTGAGAAACGCAGGTAACATCTCTCCCTTTACCAAAACCAGGTCAGAAGGAGCGGCCCCCTTCGCTTTTAGTGAAAAAGCCGTGCCTGTGCCAAGAAGCAATGTCTCGATAAATGTTCGCCGAGAAAATCCTCTATTCATGTCTATACTCCTTCAGACAGATTTATTAACAAGGGCACTTTATAGTTGACATTTTTCATTAATTCCCTCCACCTTTTGAGGGGTGTGCAGTGCCATAACATAGTTTACACTTTAAGGCATCCTTTGGGCAAGGAGGGAGCCTGCGGCATAATAGCGGGTTTTGCCCATTGTAAGGGAGACCAGTCGGCCTA
>CAZOMR010000260.1:0-4465 GCA_964580655.1 uncultured bacterium | reverse complement strand
TTAAAAAGGGATGGAGAAAGAGAAATCATAAGGGAGTAATGGTTATGAAGATCAGGTCATACTTGAAAGTTTCCATTCTTTTGGTGCTTTTCCTGGAATTGACGCTCTGCACCTCAGGATGTCAGAAGATCAAGAAGATTTTCATCAAGCCGTTGCCGGAGGGCGTGACCGAAAAGTCCTATCCTGTCAAGGCTTATGCATATCAGTTGTCGCTGGTGTTCCATACCAGGCCTCAAGAATTAATGGATTATTTTGGAAAAGACCTTTCCTGGCTTAAAAAGGGAGCAGGCGCGCTTCAGGTTGACACAACGAAATTGAGGCCATATACGGACATGACCGAGGTTGGCCAGTCAGTTGACTTCAATTTCAGGATGTTGGGTATTAATTTTCCCTGTCGGATGATTAGTCTTAAGTACAAGCCAGATAGAGAGATGTGGTGGATGATGGCCCTTCCCAGTGATTCCTGGATATTATTGCGCTTTGAAATTAAGCCCATTCCAGAAGGGTGCGCCTTGAGCCTGGATGTGCTTGGCCAGCCCCCCAAATATCTGGAAGCGGTTATGGATGCCTTCAAATTGGTGGAGGCCGCCGCTCTTCGGGCCGATCTTGTGTTGACTTTAATTCAGGCCGAGTTCGACCCGGAACTGGATGTAGAAAAAGTGACTGCAAAGGGGGTGCGCGGAGAATTATATGAGACATTCCTTCAGGGCTATGAGACCTCGGTCTGGGTGGATGCCGAGCCGGATGAGGTGGCCCAATGGATCATCGCTAACCTTGACTCCTGCAATCCTGAAATAAAGATTAAAGGCGATTGCGGCTCGTACAGTGTATTTGCTCAACTTTCCGAGGAGGAGGTGCGGCATTGTCCGGCCGCCTTAGAATTTGGAAACATCGAGCTTGATACAAACACCTTTTTAATTTGGAGGACAGAGGGCAAAGAGCGCATATATCGGGTGTATTTGCAAGGCCTGGACCGGATTGCGTTTTTCCAGTATGAGGTCAGTCCCGAGGGAGGCGCCAGCAGGGTGGGATGCATGGTGGTAACCGAAATCCCTGGGGCGACATCACTTCGAATAATGGACATTATGATGGCATTAACCTCTATACCAAAGCGCATGAGAGAGGCTTTGGTGAATATCAAGCAAGGGGTGGAAGGGGTAGGATAAAAAGGAGAGAAGACAATGAAGCTCAAAGTCATTTTAGTCTTTATGCTAGCGGTCTTGTTCCTTTGCCCGGGGTGCAAGAAGCCGAGGGAGAAAAAGAGTATTTCCCGCGAGGGAGTGACTCACGTGTCTTATGCCATAAGGTGTAAGGGCTATCGTGGAGAGGTTACGGTGAAAGCAGGTATAGAGGAGTTATTTTCCTATACAGGTGAGCCGGAGAATATCAGTTTTCTGGGCGGAAAAATTTTTAAACCCGTGTCCGAAACCCCGCCTGACATCACCGAAGTTGGCGGGCCGATTGTGCTTGAGGCAAGCATTCTATCTGAGAATTTCAACCTGGTAGTCCTGCCGGTCAAGCTCGTGGATGAGCCGGACCGCAAGGAAATCTGGATGGTTATTTTCGGAAGAATCTCCGGGGTCGCGCGGATCAAGATGACCTCGGAAGCCCCAAACACCCGGTTGATCCAGGACATCTATATTGAAATTCCGGACTCCCCTGTGGTCAGTATGGCGGAACGGCTCGGAGTGGACAAGGAACTCTGCAGAGGATTTGATAAAGGCCTGGCAAGAGTTCAGGCTGATTTTGATCCGTCCCTGGACCCGAAGGAACTGACCTCTCATGGTCTGCGAGGAGAGATGTATGATACCATCCTTCAGGTGCATGAGGCATCGGTCTGGGTGAATGCCGGGCCCGAGTATATCTGGGAGATTGCCAGCAAGCATACAAATGTAGAAATGGCCGCGGATATGGAATATGACGAAGAATGTGTACTTCATCCAGGAGGGATTAATTGCTGTCATATTTCTCTCGGGTGGGCTGGCATGGAATTGAAGGCCGACACCTTCTCGGTGGACAGGTTAGAGGAAGAGAATCAATTTATTATTTATGTGACCTGGTTGAAGCAGGTTGCGAGTCTGGTTCTGGAACTAGAACCCGAAGCCGGCGGCAGTGAGCTACGCTTGATTTTTGCCACGGAATTCCCCTCTGCGGCAAGCCCGAAAATAGTGGACTTGATGATGACTCTGGCCGGGCTTCCCAAGCGAATAGAAAAGGCACTTCTGGAAATCAAGGCAGGGGTGGAAGGTGTAGGATAACCCTGAGTAAGAGAGACAGAGAGGTAGAGACATGAAAAGATTTATGACCATCGGTCTGATAGCAATAGCGGTGTCGGGATTCCCTGGCCTTGCCAGGGGAGCGGAGACCGTGTTGATCCTGTCCTCCAGCGAGCCTGAATACGGGGTTGTGGCGGATGCCTTCAGGAGCGCCTTTTCCTGTGATTTCAGGGAGATCAACCTGGAGGGCTCCGACGAGAGACAGAGGACTGTAGGCGAGGAGCTCAAAGCCAGCAAGCCTGCCGTGGCCGTAGTCGTGGGGGACCTGGCCGCACAAATGGCCAAGTGGTACCTGGAGGGCGTTCCAGTTATTTACTGCGATGCGGTGCGAGCTACAAAGATGTCCCTTGCAAGCAGTTCTGTCGGCATCTATCACGAGCCAGACCCGGGTAAACAGCTCAGGATCATGCATGAACTCTTTCCGGAAAAAACTCGCATCGGACTTCTTTACAGCCCGGAGTATGCCAGTATCAATGAGGCTGATGTAAAGAGGGAATCTAAGAGCCTGGGCATTACCCTGGAGCTCTCCGGCATGCGCTCAATCAAGCAGGTGCCCTCAAAACTCCGGGAGATCATACCCAAGGTTGACCTGCTCTGGGTGCTTACGGATCCTGTGGTCCTCTCCAGTCATAGTAGCCAATACCTTGTGCTCCAGTCCATCTCTGGCGGGATTCCGATTTTCTGCGGTGATAAACTCCTGGCTCACGGCGGGGCCACTGCGGCATTGGTTCCTGACCTGGAAGATGCAGGCAAAAAAGCCGCTGAAAATGCCAAGCAAGTGCTGACTGGATCAGGGCCCTCGCCCGGAACAGTGATCTATCCCAAAGGCAAGCTTGTTCTCAATCAAAGAACCGCTTCTCTGCTTAAGGTCTCATTTCCGCCTTCTTTAGTCAGCCAGGCCGGGGAAGTTATACAATAGAACCAGTGCGCTGTAAGATTTTCCCTTAATGTGCAAGCGACTTTAGTCGCGGTCAGTTGACAAGTTCAGCCGCGGCTTTGAGGAGAAGAATCTCATTGGTCCCGTCCATGACCCTGAGCAGTTTGGCATCCCGGGAATATTTCTCAACAGAATATTCCCTGGAGATGCCGTATCCTGCCAAGACTTGAACCATCTCCGCAGTATGCTTCACAGCCTGGTTTGTGGCATATATCTTGGCCCCAAGGCTTGTCTTGAGGTCTCCGGGAAACCGGGTTTTACTCAGCCAACTCGCCTTCCACAAAAACGCGCGTGCGGATTCAATCGCCTGAAACGCATTAAAGAGCTTTTCCGCGATCAACTGGTGCTGGCATATCGGCTTGGCCCACTGCACCCTTTGTTTTGAATACTCAAGCGCATCCTCATAAGCGGCCCGCATGAGCCCGACCGCCAGGTAACCCACGCCTATATTACCCACCGTGATTATCGCATTATGGAGCATCGGGTAGTTTTCTCCTGGAGGAAAGATAAGATAATGCTCCGGCACCTCCACATTGTCAAAATAAACCGGAGCCTGATTCAAAGCACGAAGCCCGATCTTGTCAAGCGGCTTGCCCCTGCTGAGACCCGGTGCATCCCCTGGAACGATAAGCGCGCCGGACCCATTGATTCCCAACGAGGGTTCTATACAGGCAAATGCCAGGTAGACATTTGCTATCCCGCCATTGGAGACAAAATTTGACTTTGAACCGTTGATTAGATACCGATCATTTTTTTTGACACCCGAGGTAAGATGGCGAACATTCGGGTCATAGTAATTACTGCCGTCCGAACCGACCTCCGGCTCACTGCTTCCCCAAGCGCTTATCTGGCTAGCCTTTTGATCCTCACAAAAAGGAATCACATATTTATCCACCAGCTCTTTATTATTTGATGCAAGAAAAGCAATGATCTGAGCCACTACCGAACTGGCAAGCAGGCTGGATGCAAACCCCGGTCCCCACCGGGCAAGCTCTTCCCAGGCCATCCCGATGGTCATAGAGTCAAATCCCAGACCGCCGAAGTCCTCACGGACCCCCATCTTGTGAAAACCCATCTCATAAGCCCCTGCCATCACCTTCCAGAATATCTCGCTTTTGAAAACTTCATCCGGATCAGCCATACGGTCCAGCTCGACCTCTGCGGGCTGGATTACCTCTTTTCCGAACTCCTTTGCGGCTTCAATTATCTGGTGCTGTGCAGAGGAAAGCTCGAATTCAACCATGTTAACCCC
>CAZOMR010000259.1:0-4487 GCA_964580655.1 uncultured bacterium | reverse complement strand
AACTTTTGGAAATCCCAGGGCCACTTGACCACCATTTATGTCGCACACCCGTCCGGGTAGGCGGGTGTTGACTTTTGGATGATTGTGCATCTATATTTTACACAGCAACATCAGAGAGGTCTGTGGAATAGGCGGTAGTTGTGCGAGAGACTTTGGTCTCGATACAATATGGCGACAAGGGGGTAGAGCCATGGAAAAATTCCAGATGGTCTTGTTGATGACAGGCATTATCTTTGCCGGGGTTTTAGCAGACACCCTTTCAGCGAGAGAGGTAGTTCTGCTCAGGGAAAACTGGTATATCCAATCCTCTGCCGAGGTGAAGGATAAGGGAGAGGTTATCTCCACCGTTGGATTCAGTCCCGCGGGGTGGTATCCGACCTCTGTGCCTGTTACTGTTCTGGCCGCGCTGGTTGAAAACAAGGTTTATCCTGACCCGTATTACGGCGAGAACCTGAAATCAATCCCCGGGTATGTAGAGGGGCGATGGCTTGTTATGCCGGAAGACAGCCCTTTTTATCCCCCATGGTGGTACCGCAGTGAGTTCCGCTTGCCCCCGGATTATAAGGGAAAGAACATCTATCTGCATCTTGACGGGATTAACTACAGGGCCAACATCTGGCTTAACGGGCGCAAGGTAGGGGACAGCGAGGCGGTGACAGGGATGTTCAGGCGGTTCGAGTTCAACATCAACGAGTATGCTCGACCGGGTGAAAACAATTGTCTGGCTGTTGAGATAATCGCTCCGGGAAAAATTCCACAGAAAAAGTATCACACCAAGCAAATAGAAGCCACAACCGGGTGGGACGACCACAACCCTCAGCCCCCGGACATGAACATGGGTATCTGGCAAGATGTTTACATAAGCGCGACCGGGCCTGTAAAGATCAGACATCCTTATGTGGTTACAGACCTGGACATCCTGAAGCTGGATGCGGCCCATCTCACGGTTTCCGCTTATGTTACCAACACGACCGATAAAGAGATAACAGGCGACTTGACAGGTAAAATCGAGGAAATAAGCTTCTCCCAGAGCGTCATCCTCGCTCCGGGTGAAAAGAGGCTTGTAAGGTTCAGCCCGGAAAAATTCAGCCAACTGAATATTTCTAACCCGCGTATATGGTGGCCGAATCCGGTGGGGCCTCAGGAGCTGTATGACCTGGACCTGGCCTTTATGGTTGACGGAAAAGTGTCGGACAGCGAGAGGGTGCGCTTCGGCATTCGCGAGGTGACCACTTATTTAAATGATGAAGGCTGGCGCGTGTATGTGGTCAACGGGGAGACGATTCTTATAAGAGGCGGGGCATGGATGACGAGCGACATGTTGCTGAGACTTTCCCGCAAGAGGTATGATGCGCTCATACGGTATGCAAAGGAGGCGAACCTCAATATGCTTCGCTCGGAGGGGTTTTCTATCAGGGAGACCGAGGAATTCTACAACCTGTGTGATGAATACGGAGTCATGGTCACACAGCAGATTTTCGGCCGGAGCATCCCTGATGAAGACCTTGCCGTGGATTGCGTTGAAGACATGATACTCCGCATCAGAAACCATCCCAGCCTGGTCCATTTTCTCGGACATGACGAGACTCAGCCCACGGAGACACTGGATAAAGCTTACAGGGACCTGATCGCGAAATACACTCCGGAGCGAACATACCAGCCGCACTCCGGGGCATTCAGGGTTAAGAATCGCTACAAGACAGGCGGCACGCGCACGGGAACACTTGAACTGTGGCAGTATGCTGGTCCCGCGCATTACTATACGCATAAGAAGGACGGAGCATGGGGCTTTGCGCAGTCCGGCGGCATCGGCGGGGTGGTCGCGCCTTTAGAAAGCGTAAGCCGGATGATCCCGGAAAAGGACCTGTGGCCTCTCTGGACGGATGCATGGTCGTTTCATACAGTTATCCAGGGCGGGCCGTACTTCTCATCCTTGCTCAAAGCGCTTGATGCCCGTTATGGAGAGCCCGCGGGAATAGAGGAATTCTGCATGAGTGCGCATGTGATGAACTATGAATGCGCACGCGGCATGTATGAGGCTTATGGAAGGAACAAATACTCCGCCACAGGCATCACGACCTGGAAGTATGACGCGGCCTGGCCCGCGGCCATGACTTGGCAATATGTTGACTGGTATCTGCTGGCCACAGGCGCATATTACGGTGCTAAAAAGGCTTGCGAGGCACTGCATGTCCAGTATTCTTATGACGATCATTCCATCTGTGTCGTGAATGCGTATTACAGAAAATTCAAGGATCTGGAGGTCACGGCAAGGGTATTCAACATGGACATGACCGAGAAATACTCCCGCACCGCAAAACTGGATGTTCCGCCGGACGGAGTGGCAAGGGCGTTTATCATTGACTGGCCCGGTGACTTGACCAGATCGCACTTCCTCAAGCTGGAGCTGAAGGACAGTTCCGGCAAGAAAGTTTCCGACAACTTCTATTGGCTCTCCACCAGGCCGGACAAACCAACTAAAAAGTTCTACGGTATCATTCCACTCAAGCCGGCTTCCTATGCTGATCATACCGGTCTGCGAGACCTTCCTCAAGTCAAGCTGGAGGTAAAGGGCCACATTGAAAAGGCGGGCGACGAAAACATCGCGCATGTAACCGTGAAGAATCCCACGGAAAACCTGGCTTTCTTTATCATGCTGGCTGTTACAAAAGGAAAGGGAGGGATGGAGGTCGCGCCCACATTCTGGCAGGATAACCAGTTCAGCCTCCTGCCAGGCGAGGAGAAGAATATAAAGGCGATATTCTATAAAGATGACCTTGAAGGAGCAGAGCCTGTCATCAGGGTGGGAGGGTGGAACATAGAACAGGGTGAATGTATCCCTCGTTAACCCGGAAACCAAGACCTGGGACAAAGGAGCACGAGAAAATGGAAGAATGTGGGAGATGTTTTAGGCTGGCAAGCGTCTGCACCCTTTTGTTTGTCATCATTCTGATCGCTTTGCCTGTGGGTGCGGCAGAAATGAAAGCCGGGACAGCGAAGGCGGTTATCACACCTGAAGATTATCAGAGCAATCCCCGCATTGCAGTAATGGGCGGCCCGTTAAATGGACTGAATCGTGACATTTATGCACGCGCGCTTGTGCTGGATGACGGTGCGAATCGGCTTGTCATAGTAACCTATGACCTTAACTGCCTTGATGTGGCTACCCCGATCCTGCGGGTGCGCTGTCGTGATGAACTGGGGATTGATCCCGCTTATCTGGTGCTCCTTGCCACGCACAACCATGCGGCTCCTATACAGATAGTGCCGGATAATTTTGACTATGGCCAATGGCTTGCGGACAGGATATTTGATCTCATCAAGGAAGCTGTTGAGAAGGAACGCGGCCCTGTCAAGCTCCTGTTCGGGTCCGGGCAGGTAAAATTCATCTGGAAGATGGGCGCTGAGCCTGTTGACCCTGAGGTTCAGCTAATGAAGGTTGTGCAGGGCGATCAGGTGGTTGCAATGCTTTTTAATCACGCGTCCCACCCTGTCCAGGAATCATTTACAAAAATTGGGGCAGGCCACCTCGGATATGCAGTGGACAAGGTGGAAAAAGAGATGCCAGGAGCGCTGGCCATGTATGCCGCGGCATGTGCAGGCAACCAGTTTGTCAAAACCCCACTCGTGATGTCGGCTCCTGGATTTGTGGTGAAATCAACAGGTCTTAAGCTCGCGAGGGAGGTGATGAAAATCTCCGATGCACCCATGACGGATGTGACAGGACCTATCTCAAGCAAGTTGGAGGTCATATCGCTTCCGCTGGCCCCGCCTGTCTCTTACGAGGAAGCCATGGAATTAGCCAGGCATATTCCCAAAGACATCGGGTTCGTGCCTTATCCGGCCCCTAACAGAGGCACGAACTGGATCAGGGCATTACTCAAGCATTACGAAGAGGGGATACCCTTTCCAACCAGAACCACTGACAGGGTATGCACGGATGATGCGTTCCTTGTAAGAGAACTGGATGAGCCGAGAGAGTTTCCGTGTATTTACGAGGAAACGATCGTTTCAATGATCGGGCCCATGGTTTTCGTGGCCATGCAGGGAGAAGTCTGCGCACCCATCGGGGTAAAGATCAAAGATAGATTCCGCCAGGATATGCCTGTCATGGTATTTGCATACATGGGAGAACATAACCTCTATATCCCAACCCGGGACCTGATGCGGATTAATAAGAAGGTGCCGAAATTTCTTCAAGACCTGTATGCCTACCAGCCAAGAGTCATTCAAACCCAGTATGCATCCCCGGTTGAATGGGATACGGATGTTGAAGATGAAATGGTAGATGGCGTCATACAGATGATAGAATCAATGATAGAGAAAAAGTCAAGTGAGGACTGATTCCACTTAGACGCCGATGTCCGCCGACTGGTCCGCAAAAGCTGAAAAACGAAGGGGGTATCAAAGATTCCGGCGTGGGTTTTATCTGACCTAAATTGAGCGTTTTTATTGTAACAAAGGTTTTTGCCCTGGGCAAATTGGGA
>CAZOMR010000258.1:0-4514 GCA_964580655.1 uncultured bacterium | reverse complement strand
AACATGGCCAAAAAAGAGGGTCAAATCCAAAACCCTCTTTAATGTCGCAGGCCCTATTTCAGTTGAATATTAGCCGCACTGGTTGTATATTGTATTTTCCGGGAAATTCAGTTTGTAGGGGGTGGACCAGTGGATGAAATTTTAACCATGTCTGTAATTGAGATGGCACGGAGGATTCGGGAGGGTGAGCTTTCTCCTGTGGAGGCGCTTGAGGCTCACATCCGGCGGATCGAGGATGTGAACCCCTGGATCAATGCGGTGATAGCGCCTCGCTTCGAGGATGCGATGAAGGATGCGAGGGATGCCGAGGATCGTCTTGCGAAGAGCCATGAGGGTCTTCCGCCCCTGTTCGGTGTTCCCTGCACTATGAAGGACACCTATGCCATGAAAGGGCTTCCCTGGGCCGCTGGTGTCTGGGCCCGGAGGAATCTTATCGCGGACAAGGATGCCACTGTAGTCCAGCGGGTAAAGGCCGCAGGCGCCATCATAATGGGCAAGACCAATATACCAGAGGGTGCCATGTGGATGGAGTCCTATAACCATGTATATGGCCGGACCAAGAACCCCTATGACCTGCGGCGAGGCGCGGGCGGCTCGAGCGGTGGAGAGGGCGCGATAATTGCCGCGGCCGGGTCGCCTTTCGGGGTCGGCTCGGACATAGGCGGCTCCATCCGGTATCCATCTGCATTCAATGGTGTTGCCGGACACAAGCCCACCGGCAGGCTCGTGCCGGGCACCGGGCATTGGCCTCCGGCTCACGGCCCGATCGCCCCCTATTGTTGTTATGGCCCTATTGGCCGGAGGGTGTCAGACCTGGCTTACATCCTGCCGCTTCTTTCAGGCCCGGACGGCAAGGACAAGATCGTGGAAAAGCGGGAGCTTCGCACTATTGATTCCGTGGACATCTCAAAGCTCAAGGTTTTCTACTATGATTCCAATGGCCAGGCTCCTACTAGCAAGGATGTCCGCCGTGCGGTTGACCTGGCCGCAGGAGGGCTTGCCGGACTCAAGATTCCGGTAGAGTTCTGGCGGCCAGAGGGCGTGAACAAGAGTCTCCAGATATGGCAGGCTGGAATGAGCCAGAACCCGGACCCTTTTATAAAATACCTGGAGGGAGACGAGCCCATATCGCTTGGCAGGGAGGTAGTTCGCTTCATCACGCGGCGGTCGAAAATAACATTCCCGGCATTGGGGGTCTCCTTGATTGAAAAGCCGGGCCAGATTATGAAGGGCCGTAACCAGGGGGTTATCAACATGGCCGCTGAGCTCAGGGATCGCATCGAGCAAAAATTAGGGGACAACGGGGTCCTTATCTGTCCGGTCTTCTCAACCCCGGCCCCGAGGCACACATGGATATGGCTGAATTTTCTCGGGCTGGGCTATTCCGGAATGATTAATGTGCTTGAGTTTCCCTCCACTATTATCCCTGTCTTTCATCGTGAGGATGGCGTGCCCGTATCCGTGCAGGTGGTGGCGGGCAGGTGGAATGACCACCTCACACTGGCGACGGCAAAACTTCTGGAGGACATCTTCGGAGGATGGAAGCCTCCGGATAGAGTCGGCAGGGCTTGAGATACGAGATGCTTTAAGGGGGAAAATCATGGCAGAGATTATTGTGCTCGGCGGTTGTGGTGCGGTCGGGGGTGTTGCTGTCAAGGCCCTTGCGCCGCTGGATTATTTTTCACGCATAGTGATAGGCGACATCAATATCAAGAAGGCTGATGAGATAGTTTCCGAGCTCGGCTCCGATAAGGTCTCGGCGACAAGGGTGGACGCCCTGGACCCGAAGAGCATAAAGAATGCAGTCAAGGGCTCTGATGTGGTGCTGAACTGTACCGGGCCTTTCTATAAATTCGTCCCGGTCATCCTCAAGGCGGTTATAGAATCCGGGATCAATTACCTTGACATCTGCGATGATGTGGATGTAACCATAGACATCCTGAAGATGGATGAAGCCGCGAAGAAAGCGGGTATAACCGCGCTGATAGGCATGGGTAGTTCCCCCGGTGCGACCAACCTGCTTGCTAAATTCGCCGCGGAAAACCTGCTTGATGAGACGGACTCCATTGACATCTTCCACGCACATGGCGGCGAGCCTTTTGAGGGAGAAGGTGTGATCGGACATCGCTTTCACTGCATGACGATAGATGTGCCAATGTTTCTGGACGGAGAGTTAAAGTATGTGAAATACTTTGAAGAAGACGGCATAGCGCTGAGAGAGGAATTCGATTTTCCGGTTATAGGCAAGGTGCCGTTATATCCGTATCCGCATCCAGAACAGATTACCATTCCGCACTACATCAAATGCAGGCAGGTTACGAACAAGGGATCAGTGCTTCCGAATGAATATTACAACCTGACAAGAGACCTGTGTGGGCTGGGCCTTGTCAGCAAGGACCCGCTGGATGTAAAAGGACAAACCATAACGCCCCATGATTTCGCTGTTGCCTACATCATCAAGGAGAGAGACCGTATCCTGAAGGAGACCAACTTCGGACCACAGCGGGGCTGTGCGAGCGTAGTTGTCAGGGGCAAGAAGGACGGAAAGAAAAGTGAATACCGGTTCCACATGGCCTCACAAAGCCAGGCCCTGGGAGAGGGCACAGCCATACCAGCGGCCATAGGGTCTATTCTCATGCTGGAGGGCAAGGTGTCGGGTAAGGGCGTGATGCCTCCGGAGGCATGTGTGAACCCGCAGGACTTTATAGACCTGGTTCCGAAGGTGATGAGCCTGGACAAGAACAAGGAAGGCGGGAAGGCATTTGGCGGCGTGATTATCGAGCACATTGATGAGAGCGGCAAGGTAACTAAACTGGACATCTGAGATGTCGGTGAAAGAGCGCGGCGAAAAATACATCCTGGCAATTGACCACGGGACCTCCGGCGCCAAGACCGCTTTGATGTCCATCTACGGGGAGCTGGTTGATTTCGAGTATGAGAAGACCCCTGTCCACTTCCTTCCAGGCGGCGGCGCCGAGCAGGACCCTGATGATTGGTGGAACGCGATAATAAACACCTCAAGAAGGCTTGTTGCAAAGGGTCTTGTTCCGGTTGACGATATAGTCGCGGTATGCTGTTCATCCACATTCTCCTCCACAGTGGCCGTGGATGCCGATGGCAATCACCTCATGAATTCCCTTACCTGGATGGATTCACGCGGCGCGCCCTATATCAAAAAGGTGGTCAGCGGATTCCCCGGTGTCCAGGGATACAGAGTATTCACCATGTTGCCGTGGATATACAAGACAGGCGGCGGGCCTCAATTATCCGGCAAAGACGACATAGCGCATGTGCTTTTTGTAAAACATGAATACCCGGAGGTTTACGATAAGACCCGCATGTTCCTCGGAAGCAAGGATTATCTGAACCTTAAACTCACAGGCAGGTTCGCGGCCAGCTATGATTCCATCATGCTCTTCTGGATCACCAACACGCGGGACATCAATAACATCTTTTACGATGACGCGCTGATCAGGAAGCTGAGGATAGATAAAGACAAACTCCCTCCCTTGAAATCATCCATTGATGTATTGGGAACCATATCCCCGGAAGTGGCAGACCGGATCGGGATCAAGAGGGATGTGAAGGTCGTCATGGGCTCGCCTGATCACCAGTCCGCATGTATGGGCTCCGGAGCGGTCAGGGACTTCCAGGGCCACATCTACATCGGCACTTCATCATGGATCCAATGCGTGGTTCCTTTCAAGAAGACCGACATGTTCCATTCAGTCGCATCCCTGCCAACCTCTATACCCGGCAAGTATTATTGCGTAAATGAGCAGGACATTGCCGGAGGATGCCTGTCCTTCCTGGTGGATAATATCCTGTTTCATAAAAACCGGTTGAACTCGGCAGACCCTCCGGAGGATGTTTATAAATACCTGGATGAGATAGCCGCGGGTGTGCCTGCTGGAAGCGACGGATTGATCTTCACTCCCTGGCTCAACGGGGAGCGGACCCCGGTTGATGACACCACTCTGCGCGGAGGCCTGTATAACATCTCCATGACCACGACCACTGGCCATATCATCAGGGCATTTCTCGAAGGCGTGGCCTATAACAACCGCTGGGCCCTCAAGTATGTAGAGAGGTTTATCGGGAGGCGCATGGACACGCTGAGCATCGTGGGTGGAGGAGGGAGGTCCGAACTCTGGTGCAGGATATTTGCGGATGTACTGGACAGGGAGATAAGGCAGGTCAAGGACCCCATACAGGCGAATGCGCGCGGCGCCGCCTTCATCGCATCCGTGGCACTCGGCTATATCAGGTTTGATGACATCCCGGACCTGATCCAGTACTCCAATATCTTCAAGCCCGATCCTGAAAACCGGAAGGTATACGATGAATTATTCAAGGAGTTCCTCGCTATCTACAAAAACAACAAGGCAATGTACAGGCGATTGAATATGGCTCGCTAGTGGAGAGCATGCCCCGGAATTCTTTATCGCCGCAAATCCTCCAGACCCGTAGGGTCCTACAGATGCGGAGCAGACACAGAGAACACAGAGAATTTA
>CAZOMR010000257.1:0-4540 GCA_964580655.1 uncultured bacterium | reverse complement strand
AGTCGCGCTCGGGGCTGAGCTGGATGTGATCGCGGCTGTGGTGATAGGCGGCGGAAGTCTCTCCGGCGGAGAGGGAAGTGTGATCGGGAGTCTACTCGGGGCATTCATAATGAGCTTTCTTAGAAACGGCTGTTCCATGACCGGTGTCCCGAACTATTTCCAGGATGTGCTCATAGGTGTAATCATCATCGGCGCAGTGGCCGCGGACCAGTGGCGAAAGAGAAGATAAGTTTTTGCCTTGACACTGCCTGCGTGAAGGCATAATCTTTAGCTAATATCCTTTGTGGTTTTCATTAAATGGCCTTCAAGTTTACGACCTGTCGGATTATAAGGAGTTGAATGGGAGGACTCGGCATGCACAGGGTGTCAGGAGGAAGGGTTATCAAGCATTACGTCTGGCACACCGGGACCTGGGCGTGGGTGCTTAACCGGCTTTCTGGTCTGGGCCTGGTTTTCTATCTGGTTCTGCATATAGTGGTTATCCATTTCGTGCGTCAGGGGCCTGAGAGCTTTGATGCACTGATGGGCTTTTTGAGCACTCCGCTCTGGAGGTTTCTGGAATGGGGGCTGTTAGGGATCATCCTTTATCACAGCTTCAACGGAATCCGCATCGTGATGATAGACCTTGGCTGGGTGGTTGAGCTCAGGGCGCAGAAGGCCGCTTTCTGGACAGTGGTGGTAATAGGGCTTGCCGGCTGGTTTGCAGGGGGAGTGCTTTTCCTGCTTCACATGACAGGCTGAGGCGCAAGGGAGGAAAGAAATGTCTCAGGGAAATGTAATCAAATCGGAGCAGTCATTATGGTGGTTGTTCCAGCGGATCAGCGGTCTTTCGCTGGTGCTTTTGCTTCTGCTTCATTTTATTATTCTACATTTCACAGGCGGCGGCGAGATGACCTACGAACGCATATCGGCCCGGCTCAATGATCCTCTCTGGAAGGTGTTTGACCTCGCTTTTCTCTTTTTCGCCCTGTCCCACGGGCTCTACGGGCTATGGATAATCACCGGGGATTACATCCGCTGGGACTGGCTCCGGGTGCTCGTGTTTTTCGGGCTTGTGCTATTAGCCGTGGTGCTTTTCGCGTTTGCGGCCATAACCCTGATTCCTTTTTTCTGATCGGGCGAGGAGTAGGAATTATGGAATGGGATGAGAAAGAAGCTGAGAGCCTTCACGAGCCGCGAGGCATCAAGCCTCACTATATCCACCGGCACGATGTGGTGGTTGTTGGTGCAGGTCTTGCGGCTCTGCGCGCGGCTATCTCTGCGGCAGGGGAATACGATGTCGGGGTGGTAAGCAAGCTGTTCCCCACTCGGTCCCACTCCGGAGCGGCCCAGGGCGGCGTTGCCGCGACCCTGGCAAATGTGGATGAAGATCACTGGGAGTGGCACATGTTTGATACGGTGAAGGGATCGGACTACCTCGGGGACCAGGACGCGATAGAGATATTGGTCAAGGAAGCACCGCAGGTGGTCCGGGAGATGGAGCACATGGGATGCCCCTTCAGCCGGACATCTGACGGCCGGCTGGCCCAGCGCACCTTCGGGGGCCACAACAAGGAATTTGGCCGGGGCGATAAGGCACTGCGCGCGGTCTTTGCCGCGGACCGCACCGGGCACGCCATGCTTCAGACCCTGTGGGAGCAATGTGTCAAGCACAAAGTCAGGGTCTACAGTGAATTTGTGGTGCTCTCGCTGATTATCCGGGACGGGGTATGCAGGGGAGTATGCGCGCTTGAGCTCCGGACAGGCGAGGTTCATGTGTTCCATGCACGCGCCGTGATCTTCGGCACAGGCGGATATGCCCGCATCTACAGGGTGACGAGCAACTCCTGGACCAACACTGGAGACGGGCTGAGCATCTGTCTCCGCGCCGGAATTCCCATCCAGGACCTGGAGTTCGTGCAGTTCCATCCCACGGGGCTGTATCCCAACGGGATTCTGATCACAGAGGGCGCGCGCGGAGAGGGCGGATACCTGAGGAACAATGCGGGCGAGCGGTTCATGGAGAGGTATGCGCCGGCCAAGATAGAGCTAGGCCCGCGTGATGTCGTGGCGCGGGGCACCCGGACTGAGATACTCGAAGGCCGCGGAATCAATGGCGGCGAATATGTCCACCTGGATGTCACGCACCTGGGCAAGGATAAGATAATGGAACGGCTTCCTCAGATAGCGGAGGTGGTGCTCAAGTTCGCAGGGATTGATATAACCCGGAAGCCTATCCCGGTCTTGCCCACTGCCCATTATTCCATGGGCGGTATTCCGGTGGACCTGCACTGCCGGGTGCTCGGAGACGGGAAGGAGAGGGTGGTTCAGGGACTTTACGCCGCGGGCGAGTGCTCCTGCGTGAGCGTGCACGGGGCCAACAGGCTCGGCACCAACTCACTTCTTGAGGCCACGCTTTTCGGCAGACGCGCGGGAAAGGCCGTGGTGAGGGACCTGCGTGAGGGGCTTGAGTTTTCCGACTTGCCCCCTGATGCGGCCGAGTCCGCTTTAAAGGAGGTCTCGCGTCTTCGCGAGGCAAAGGGTCCTGAGAAGATCGCGCTGATCCGGAATGATCTGCGCGAGACCATGCAGACAAAGGCAGGCATCTTCCGGGAGGCCGGGTCTTTGCAGGAGGCCCTGGATGAGATCATGGAATTGAAGAGCCGGTGTAAGAGCGTGGGCTTGCAGGATCACGGCAAGGTCTTCAATACAGAGATGCTCGAGGCGATAGAGCTGTCGCACATGCTCGATTTCGGTGGAGTGATAGTGGCCGGCGCGCTCAATCGCACGGAGAGCCGCGGGTCGCATTTCCGGACCGATCATCCTGAGCGGGATGACGAAAACTGGCTCAGACATACACTGGCCTTCATGGAAGGCGATAAGATTCGCTTTGAATACAAGCCGGTAAGAATCACCCGGTTCCAGCCAAAGGCGAGGACTTATTGATGTTCACGGGCTTTAAGGAGGACTTTGATGGGGACCTGCAAGCTGAAGATATTCCGTTTTGATCCAGAGATAGACAAGGAGCCGCATGTGCAGACCTACGAGGTTGAGACCCGGGAGCATATGACGGTGCTTGATGCGCTTCACGAGATCAAGTGGTATCAGGACGGCACATTGAGTTTCAGGAAATCCTGTGCGTACGGGATTTGCGGCTCGTGCGCCATGACCATTCACGGAAAGAACCGGCTTGCGTGCGAGACCCAGCTTTCAACCCTGCCTCGCGAGTTCACGGTGGAGCCGCTTCGCGCGCTTCCTGTTATCAAGGACCTGATCGTGGACATGGAGACACTCTATGAGAGCCTCTATGCTGTGATCCCGTATCTGGTAGAGAAGCGGCCTCCTCCCACTGATGCGGAGCGCCTGCAGAGCGAGGACGACCGCAAGAAGCTGGACGGGCTTTATGAGTGCATCCTGTGTGGGTCGTGCACATCATCCTGCCCTTCCTTCTGGTACGACAAGCAGTATCTCGGGCCACACGCGCTTCTGAAGGCGGACCGCTTTATCCAGGACTCACGGGACGAGGGCAAGGCCGAGCGCCTGGACCTACTTGACAATCGCCACGGGCTCTGGCGCTGTCATACTATCTTCAACTGCGTGGAGGCTTGCCCGAAGAGTCTCAACCCGACAAAGGCTATCTCCGATCTCAAGAAAGCCCTGATAAAGGGCAAGCTGTAAAGCAAGAGACCCCTCATGCCCGCGGATTATTTTGAGCCTGTTCACGGTCGGAACGAGATCGAGTTTCCGCAATTGGAGATGGTGCGCGATCACCTGGAAGAAATTCCCGCCATTGATCTGCCAGAGGGATACTCCATCCGCACCTTTCAAGAGGCCGACGAGCAAGCCTGGGCCGGAATCATGACCGAGGCCTTCAATATTTACTGGAACCTGGAGAGATTCCGGAGATTGGTCAGGCCGCACTTCGCTTTTCGGCCTGAAAGATTGTTCTTTCTCTGTAACGGCGGTATACCCGTGGGATCGGCCATGGCCTTTCAATGGCCGGGAATATCACGCCGCACCGGGTTCATATACATGCTTGCCATAAAAAGGGCCCACTGCGGCAAGGCGCTCGGCAGGTCCCTCACGCTTGCCTGCCTTCACCGCTTCAGGGAGGAGCCCATTTTCCAGGACGCCATGCTCCATACAGAGAGCTTCCGGCTTCCCGCTATCAAGCATTACCTGCGCCTGGGCTTCAAGCCCAGGCTGATTGTTGAAAAACATCGGGAGACCTGGAAGACTATTCTCCACCGGATTGAGATGCCGGAGTTGATCCAGGAGTTCGGGATCGAAAATGCCCCGGTCCTGCCATCATGGCACCTCGGAATCCGACTTGCAAGGATTGCATCATACTCATACTGGCTCTCTATTCGGCCACTGCTTAGTTTCTAGTACACCAACACATCATCACTCTTGACGGGTTGGCATGTAAGGGTGACGGGTCAACCTACAGCCCGCCTGGGTCGCCTCCACCGCCAACCTCTTGAAATCAGTTCTTCGTTCCCCCGGGGAGACCTGCCTGCGCCAAGGCTTTGGCAGGCATGAATGACAGCCTGGGTTAAAG
>CAZOMR010000256.1:0-4613 GCA_964580655.1 uncultured bacterium | reverse complement strand
AAAAAAAGAAAAAAACGCTCAATTTAGGTAAGAATATGTTGCTTCATGGAAGAGAATCAACAGAGCATTGCTTCAAAAAACAGGAAATATTCCTGCGAAACAAGCAGGAAAGAGGCAAGGCGATATGAAGCGAGGACTTTTTTGACTCTTTTCATATTGGTGGAAGGTAATGGGAATTGACGAAAAGCTGATAGGGGAGATCATCCGACGGATACTGGGCGTAAGCCGGCCTGATCGCATCATCCTTTTCGGCTCGGCCGCCACCGATAGCATGACCCGTGATAGCGATGTAGATATTCTGATACTGGAAGCCACCCCAGCCAATGTGCGTGATGAAAGTGTGCGGCTTCGTGAAGCCCTGCGCGGTCTGGGCTATCCCTTGGATATTATTGTAATGGCCAGCGAACGCTTTGAGGAGAGCAAGAACATCATTGGCGGCATTGCTTACCCGGCTAACAAATATGGAAAGGTGATCTATGAGGCCGCCTGAGGAAGTGAAGCGAGAATTACTCCAGAATTGGCTGGCCAAGGCCGAGAAGGATTTAGCCGTGGCCGAGCATCTTCTTTTGGAGAACGCTACTTACCTTGATGCGGTCGGCTTTCATGCCCAGCAGGCCGCGGAGAAATTTCTGAAAGCATTTCTCGTTCAACATCAAATCGAGTTCCCCAAAACGCACGATCTTGATGAACTCCTGGATATTGTCGCGACCGTGGAAAGCGCCCTTGCGGAATCCCTCCGCGATGTGATCGTCCTGACCCAATACGGTGTGGATGTCCGCTACCTCGGAGATTTCTCCGAGATAACGCCAGAGGATGCACGCAGGGCGGTTAAACTCGCGGGTAAGGTGCGGGAAGCGATCCTCAATGCGCTAAAAGTTCTGTAATCAGCTTTACTGTTTTTTATAATGAACATAAGCCGCCGCGCCTAGAATTCCTCCCAGGATGTCGGCCAGATTGTCCATCCATTCAAAGCTCCGGTCCGGAAGATGAATCTGTATATACTCCATCAACAGCCCGAACCCGCCTGCGAACAGTGCCGCAATGATCACCACCCAGTTAAGACTGAATCCAGCCAGTGCTTTCGGCCAGGCCAGGACAAAGAAGAACCCAAGCGGAAAATAAAGGATAAAATGGCTGAGTTTATCGGCCTGGTAGAAGAGTGTAGGCGTGGGCAAAGACCCTGATCCGGTGGATGCCAAGTAGATAACCCCGCTCCAGAGCAATAGGGGCATGAGGCGAAATGCGACTTTCAAGGATGGTGTTCTGAGAGCTTGGGCCTTCAACTACATCTTATATTTTCCGAAATCCTCTGGATTCAGGTCCTCCAGGATTTCAGCCCACTTTTCCTTGTTCTCCGTACTGAAGCTCAAGTCCTTCATCTCCAGCTTCTTGGATTTCTCAAGCACCTTCTCGTGCACGAAGATCGGGGACTCGGTCCTGAGAGCCAGGGCAATAGCATCGCTGGGCCGCGAATCAATGGTAAGGAGGGTCCCACCCTGATCCAGGTGTATGAGAGCGTAAAAGGTATTATCACGCAGGTCCGTGATCTCTATCTTGACCACCGAGACCTTTAACTGTTCTATGACATTCTTCAACAGGTCATGGGTCAGGGGTCTGTGTATCTTGATCTTCTCCATCTCCATGGCAATGGCGCTGGCCTCGACAAGGCCGATCCAGATAGGCAGGGTATCCTTATCCTGCATGTCCCTGAGAATGACGATCGGCACCTGGGTCGTCGGGTCAAGCATGATTCCCGCTACTTTCATCTCAATAGGCATATCTCCTCCTTGCTGTTCTTATTTTACCCTGAATTCCATTCTCCTGCAAGTGAATGTTTCAAACCCCGCGTCACCCGCACCTTGGCAAGCCTTCCGACCAGGTCCTTGCCTTCCGGCGGGAGAAAATGTAAAAGCCGGTTGGTCCGGGTCCGGCCTGTGAGTTTAGCCGGATCGGTCTTGCTTGCGCCCTCTACCAGCACCTCGTGCACCTTTCCCTCCTCTCTCTGGTTGCGGGCCAGTGTAATCCGGTTTTGCTTTTCCTGGAGCCGATATAATCTGTCCTTGATCACTGGTCCGGGAACCGGGTCTGGAAAAAGCGAGGCCTTTGTATAGGGCCGCGGCGAGAACCCGAAGCTGAAGGCCTCGTCATATTGCACCTCATCCATGATGTTCAGGGTGTCCTGGAATTCATCCTCGGTCTCCCCCGGGAACCCGACTATCAGGTCCGTGGTGATCGAGACTTCCGGCATGGCCCTCCTCAGCCGTGCCACCAGGTCCAGGTAACTCTCGCGCGTGTAGTTCCGGCTCATCAGATCGAGCACACGCGTCGAGCCAGCCTGCAGGGGAAGATGAATGTGCTCCATGATTTTATCCTGCTCCGCCATAACCGCTATCAGGTCTTCCGAGAGATCCTTGGGATGCGAGGTGGTAAACCGCACGCGCGCCAGGCCCGGCACAGCCGCCACTTTCCGCAATAGCTCCGGGAATTGAATTCCAGCTTCATTCTTTTTTCCATAAGAATTCACATTCTGTCCCAAGAGCGTGACCTCTTTAACGCCGGATGCCACCAGGTTCTCTATCTCAGCCAGAATGTCATTCGCAGGCCGGCTTCTCTCCCGGCCCCGGACATAGGGGACGACACAGAAGGAGCAGAAATTATCGCACCCCTGCATGATTGTTACAAAGGCCGATGGTTCATTCCTTGCTCGCGGCCTCGGGGTTAAGAAGAGTAAGGGATCATCATCGCTTAGCCATTTGGTCGCGGCCACCCTCTTTCCCGCCTTCACCTTTGCTACCAGCTCAGGTATTCGGGAAAAGGCATGCGTGCCAATTACCAGGTCTAGATGCGGCACTCGCAGAAGTAGCTTCGGTCCTTCCTGCTGAGCCACGCATCCTGCTACCGCGAGGATCATATCCGGGTTCTTTTTCTTTTGCTCCCTCATCCGGCCAAGCAGGCTCATGGCCTTTTGTTCCGGCTTGCGCCTGACTGTGCAGGTGTTGATCACGATCAGGTCCGCGACATCCTCGCTTTCTACCTGGTTCAACCCGAGATCAAGCAGAAAGCCAGCCATCCTCTCCGAATCCCGCTTGTTCATCTGACAGCCGAATGTCCTGATAAAAAAGTTTCCCTTCATGCCTTTTTCCTGAACCCTCCGCGCCTGCTTCCAAGGCTAGCTTATGCTTTTGCCCTGGTCAAGCCAGCCGATTTGAATCAAAGCCGCTCTGCCACGAGCACCGGAGAATTTCCCCCTGCCTCGATCTCCTCGATCTTGCCAAAGCCAGCCGTTTTCAGCCACTCCTGGTACTCCTTGCGCGTGAAGGTTCCGCCTTCTTCGGTGGCTACCAGCATGTTCACCGCAAAGATTAAAGGGATGACCGGGCCAGTGCGCTCGTTGTTCGGAATCATGTCCACGATGATGATCTTTCCCCCTGGCTTGAGACACCTCCCGATTTTTGAGATGAGGCTCCGAGAATGGATCGGACCCTCGGAATGACAGATGTTACCCAGTAGCGCCAGGTCGTATTCTTCATTGCCTAAATCCAGGTTCCGGATGTTGCCAGCAATGTATTGATAGCGGTCTCCCATCAAGTGTTTTTCCACATATTCTTTGGTGATCTCGATTACCGGAGGCAGGTCCACTGCCACTGCCTGACTCTCAGGGTCTTGCTCAAGCAGGGCGATGCTCCATGCGGCACTCCCTGCGGCCACATCGAGAATCTTTGCCCCCTTGATCTTCTGGCCCATGCCCAGGGCCCGCGCCAGCATCCGGGCGCGCTGGTAGTTTTGAGAGAAAAGCCCGCGGGCCAGACGTCCTAGTCGCTCCAGGGCAAATTTAGCCGCTTGTGGGTCGCGCCAGGGTTTTCCTGTTTTGACCACTTCAGTGAGGTGGGTCCAGGTTTCCCTCATATCCTTATGGTGGCCGATGGCATCCCCAAGATATAGCGGGCTTGAGGGAATAAGATAGGTCTCACTCAACCGCGTCAACTTGAAGCGGCCCTCCACCTTTTCGAGAAACTCCAGGCCCGCAAGCGCATCCAGCAAGACGCGCACCCCTCGCTCCGAGGCGCCGATCGCTCTGGCCACAGCCTCCGGGCTCCGGTGTCCCTCATGTACGGCCTTGAATATCCCGAGTTCCACAGCACTTGAGATAATTTGTCCCGGGGCAAAACCAAAGCCGAAGGCGAAAATCTTTCCAGCCGGTACAGGATGGTCCTCAGTCATAAATTCTATTTTAGTTACAAGTTAAGGGCTGTCAAGCCTGGCTTGATAGTTTCAGTTGAAACCCTGAAGGATATTATCTATTATAATGGGTATGAGAGATCAATTCCAGGAATTGGAGGCCTCCGAGCTTTATTGCCCCAGATGCAAGCGGGCCCAGCCAGTCAGGAAGCGCTTGTTGTTAGTGCTTTCTGATGGAGACAAATACGATTACGTGTGTGCGGTCTGCGGGGAGCCCGTAGGCGGGAAGATGGATCAGAAACCGGATAACTTCAGGTTCTTGATCAAGCAGTCTTAACCCCGAATAATGCAGTCGCCATTTTTTATTTTCCCGCCCAATTGCATCGCGGTGATGCTTGATCTATCTCAGCTATTCGATTTAGTAGAATTTTCAG